>CP054184.1:600000-910000 GCA_015709715.1 Nitrospira sp. | reverse complement strand
CGGAAAGACCCTGTGCACCTTTACTACACCTTGACATTGGGTGTCGGAAGGCTCTGTGTAGGATAGGTGGGAGGCTGTGAGACCGGGCCGCTAGGTCCGGAGGAGCCGACGTTGAAATACCACCCTGATCGTTCTGATATTCTAACCTGGCCCTGTCATCCAGGGCAGAGACAGTGTCTGGCGGGTAGTTTGACTGGGGCGGTCGCCTCCCAAAAGGTAACGGAGGCGCCCAAAGGTTCCCTCAGGCTGGTCGGTAATCAGCCGTCGAGTGTAAAGGCAGAAGGGAGCTTGACTGCGAGAGCGACGGCTCGAGCAGAGACGAAAGTCGGGCTTAGTGATCCGGTGGTTCTGCGTGGAAGGGCCATCGCTCAACGGATAAAAGGTACGCCGGGGATAACAGGCTGATCTCCCCCAAGAGTTCACATCGACGGGGAGGTTTGGCACCTCGATGTCGACTCATCGCATCCTGGGGCTGAAGCTGGTCCCAAGGGTTAGGCTGTTCGCCTATTAAAGCGGTACGAGAGTTGGGTTCAGAACGTCGTGAGACAGTTCGGTCCCTATCTGTTGTGGGCGTAGGAGAGTTGAGAGGGGCGTTCACTAGTACGAGAGGACTGTGAAGGATGAACCTCTGGTGTGCCGGTTGTCGTGCCAACGGCAGTGCCGGGTAGCTATGTTCAGTTGGGATAACCGCTGAAAGCATCTAAGCGGGAAGCCTGCCTCAAGATAAGCTCTCCCGGGGCGCAAGCCCCCTAAAGGACACTCGTAGACGACGAGTTTGATAGGCTGGGTGTGGAAGGCTCGTGAGGGCTGTAGCTAACCAGTACTAATCGTCCGTGCGGCTTAACATACTTTGCTCCTGATAGACGTGGTCTCACGAGGAATGAATTAAATTTCCTCAAATGTTCCCGGTGGCCTTACCGGAGGGGTCACACCCGTTCCCATCCCGAACACGGAAGTTAAGCCCTCCAAGGCCGATGATACTGCTGCCGTGAGGCAGTGGGACAGTAGGACGCTGCCGGGTTACAAAAAGAGCCTGCTCGATTCATCGGGCAGGCTTTTTTATTTTCTGATCCATCGTGGCCTTGGGGTGGTCACTACGCCTTCCTTTTGCCGAGCCCGTTCCTTTACCATGTGGCATATCCCCATTCCGAGAGTGGTTTAGCATAGGCATGAAGACGAAGACGACCTTTTCTTGTCAGGCTTGTGGGTACCAAGCTCCTCGATGGCTTGGGCGTTGTCCGGATTGCTCCGGCTGGAACACCTTTAAGGAAGAACGCGTTGTTTCACCGCAAAAGGGACGCCCCCTCGCAGGGAATGTAACAGCCGCTACGCCTGTCCCGATTACAGACATCGAAATCGTCGGCGAGCCTCGGTCAAGCACCGGATTAGCTGAATTCGACCGCGTCCTCGGTGGCGGCATCGTGCCAGGGTCGGTCATCCTCATCGGTGGGGATCCCGGCATTGGAAAAACCACGCTCCTCCTGCAAGCCCTTCCGCGACTGGCCGGCACCAGCGATCAAGTACTCTACGTGTCCGGCGAAGAGTCGGCTCGCCAAATTAAGATGCGCTGCGAGCGGCTGGGGATTGTCGATAAAGCGCTCTTAATCCTCGGCGAAACGTCCCTCGAACAGATTCTGCGGGCGATTCAGGATGTTAAGCCCGTGGCTGTTGTCGTTGACTCCATTCAGACCGTCTATACGGAACAAATTACGTCGGCACCCGGAAGTATCAGCCAGGTTCAAGAGGTAGCGGGGCAACTCATGTGGTTTGCCAAGCGCAGCAACGTACCGGTTTTCATCATCGGCCACGTGACTAAAGAAGGCGCGATTGCCGGGCCTCGCCTGCTGGAACATATCGTCGATACGGTGTTGTACTTCGAGGGAGACAAGAGCCACAGTTATCGTATCCTGAGAGCGGTTAAGAACCGTTTCGGCTCGACAAATGAAATCGGTATGTTCGAGATGAAGGAGGGAGGGCTGGAAGAGATCGACAATCCGTCGGAACTATTCCTCGCAGAACGGCCGCAACGCACCACCGGCTCGGTGGTGGTCTCCAGTCTAGAGGGGACGCGGCCGATTCTGGTCGAATTGCAAGCCCTCGTGTCCGCTACCAGTTACGCCATGCCCAAGCGGATGGCCAACGGCGTCGAGCCCAATCGGTTGTCGCTCCTGTTGGCAGTGATGGAGAAGCGGTTGGGGATGCATCTGTCCGGACAGGATGTGTACATCAATGTAGTCGGGGGGATCCATATCGACGAGCCGGCGATCGACCTAGGCATTGTCACGGCGGTCACGTCCAGTTTGCGCGAGCAGCCCATCGATTTTGCGACGCTCGTCATGGGAGAAGTAGGGTTGGGAGGAGAGGTGCGGGCCATCAGCCAGGCAGAACTTCGGATTCGCGAGGCGGCCAAGATGGGATTCAAACGTTGCCTGTTGCCGGAGCGCAACGTCGCCAAGCTGGAGCCCATTGAGGGGATCGAATTAATAGGTGTACATGAAGTGGGGGATGCACTGGATGCGGTCTTGGCTTAGGCAGGCATCGGCGAGGTGGGGGGGATACCTTGCTGTCTGGCGTCTCTGGGCAGTGTTGCTTGCGGCGCTGGTTGTCGCTCCGCTGCCTGGCTGCACACTGTTCATCACCAGAGACGAAGGTCCTCTCCGGCAGGCCACCGCCGAGCAGTTGACTGCCCGATTGGAGATTCAAGCTCAGGAACTCAGGACGATTAAGGGGCTGTTCAGTGCCAAGATTACGGGAGGCATTCTTCCTATCGGTCAACGAGTGCAGGGTACGGTCTTCTACCAAAGGCCGAATGCGATTCGACTGCGAGGGTTTACGGCAGTAGGGAGTGAATTGTTCGAGTTCGTCCAAATCAACGATCACTTTAAACTCCGACTTCCGACCATGGGGCGTGAACTGGCCGGCCGCCCTTCCGAAGCGGATCGGCTCGGGGCCCTGACCCGCCCGTTTCGATTGAGTGTCTGGGCGATGAGCGGGATTATCGGCACGCAGGCCGTTGGACCTCACGAACAGACCAGGCTGACGGAGGAGGGAGATCGCTATCGCCTGGACGTGCTGACTCCGGCTGGTTCCGCTCAGGGCGAACTCGCGGTGAGCCGACAAATTTGGTTTGAGCGTCACAATCTCCTGGTTGTGCGAGAGGATAGGTTGACATCGACAGGAGAGGTTGAGGCGACCATGCAGTTTGAGGATTATCGACCGGTCGGCACGGCAAACAACCTCCAGCCGGCCAGCGATTCTGTTCCTGTCGCGGAGCAGCGGATTCTCCGTCCCTTCGCGATTCGTATGACGGACGGCCAAGGTCCTGGAAGCCTGCAGGTGACGTTTCACGAATTGATTCCGAACGAGCCGATCACCGCGAATGAGTTAGGGCACGTATGACGCTGGCGAGTCCATTCCAGTTTCTCGCCTTGGATACGGCGACGTCATGGCAGACGGTGGCGTTGCTGCGGGATGACCAAGTGTTGGCGCAGATCGAGCAGAATGCCGAAGGGTCGCATGCGCGCTCGTTAATGCCTGCCATTCACCGAATCTTGAAGGGCGCCGGCCTCTCTCTCCGCGACCTGCAAGGCGTGGCCTTGTCGATCGGCCCTGGATCCTTCACCGGCTTGCGTGTCGGGCTCGCGACCCTGTTGGGATTTCGGGCGGTCTTGGGGGTCCCGATTGTGCCGGTACCGACCTTGGAAGCGATGGCCTGGAACCTGCGACAGTCGCCGGGGCGATTGATCCCGGTCATCAAGAGCCGACGCAATGAAGTGTACTGGGCTGCCTACGAGTGGTCCTCCGGGGGAAGGTTGCGAACCTGCATTGCCGAGCAGGTCGGGTCTCCGGCCTCGGTGGTCAGGGCGGTGGAGCAAGGGCGAGTCTGCACCGTCTTCGGCGATGGCTGGTTGGCTTACGAGCAGGATATCCGCGAGGCCTGGGGGCAAGCCGGGGTGTGCAACGGACCCTGTGCGCCGGAAGTTCACCGTCCCTCAGCCGTGAGTGTCGCTTTGGCCGCGAGAGAGCGATTGCTTGCCGGTCAGATAGCTGATTCGACTGTGGCTCCACGGTACGTCCAACGGACCGAGGCAGAGGTGATGTTCGACGCATTACAGGAGCAGTCGCCTCTGGAACGAAGACGGCAGCGCATCGCGCGAAAGTTGGGGGCGGGCAAAGGTGGAGTTGGGCGCACGCGATGACCTCCTCCTCGCTCACGATCGAGCCGGCAACCGCCGACATGCTCGATGAGGTTTTGGCTATCGAACAGGCTTGCTTCTCCTCCCCTTGGACGCGCAAAATGTTGGCGGCGGAGTTGTCGGGTAATCCCTTTGCCCATTTTGTGGTTGCACGGGCTGTCGACAGTGGGGGGGGACAAGGCAACATCGTCGGGTATTTGTGCTTTTGGATCGTGTTTGAGGAGCTGCGGTTGATGAATCTCGCGGTGCTCGCCCCGTTTCGCAGGCAGGGGGTGGCGAGGCGACTGGTGTGTACGACCATACAGACCGGCTTGGAACAAAGTGCGAATCGGGCTCTGTTGGAGGTGCGGGCGTCGAATCACGAGGCCCAGGCCCTTTATGAGCGACTAGGATTTCGTCGGACTGCCATGCGAGCGCGGTATTACGTGAATCCTGACGAAGATGCGGTGTTGATGGAGATGGCACCGCTCGAGTTGGGAGCCCTGTGTCGGCAGCAGCGCGAACTCCGGGAGCCGAGCGACACGACGACCGTGCATGGACGTGTGTAGTCAACCAGGAGGTGCGGCATGCAGCAGACGGAAACGGCGATTACGGAGCAGTTACGAGAGTCCAGCGTGGAGTTCCGGGCGCTCGAGGAATCCCATCATCGGCTCGATGCTCAACTGGCGGACTTGCAGCGGCGGCATGTGCTGACGCCCGCTGAAGAAGTTCTGAAAAAGCAGCTGCAGAAAGAAAAGCTCGCCACAAAAGACAAGATGGCCGAGCTCATACGATCGTTTCGTTGACGAGGGGCCTGAGGCCGCCGCATGGAGCCGATGGGCTGGTGGTCGTCATGAGGTCTCCTACGATCGAGCGAACGGTGAGTAGGCCGGAGTTTCAACAAGACCATGCTCGCACCACTGGCCGCCCATATTCAAACGCTCAAGAAGCGGCTGCTGATCATCGCGGTCACGCTGGGGGTGGCGTTTGGCGGGGCCTTTACTTATTCGGCCGAGATGGTCGCCTGGCTCAACCGGCCGTTCCCGAACCAATTGGTCTTTTACGGGCCGACGGAAGCCCTCTTTGCGTCCATCAAGGTGTCGTTTTTGGCGGGATTGGTGCTGAGCCTGCCGATCATCTTCTATCACTGTTGGAAATTCATCGAGCCGGCGCTGCTCCCGAAGGAGCAGCGCTTGGCCGTTCCACTGTTCCTGCTCGCCGGACTGCTGTTTGCGCTTGGTCTGGTCTTCTGTAATCTTGTCATCCTTCCGCTCGTCATCGAGTTTTTCGTCAGTTTCGGCATGGATCGCGACATCACCCCTGCCTTGGGGGTCGGGACCTATATCGATTTCAACGTCAAATTCCTCCTTATCTTTGGCTGTGCCTTCGAGTTACCGCTGGTGTTGACTCTGCTGGCGCGAGTTGGGGTGGTGTCGGGGGCGATGCTCGCGCACTACCGAAAACACGCCATCATGGCGGCCTTAATTGTCTCTGCGGTGGTCACGCCAGATGCCACGCTCTTTACCATGCTCTTGATGGCGGTGCCGCTCATGGTGCTCTATGAAATCGGCATCATTGGTGCCAAGGTGTTCGGTCGGGGTAGCCCCAGCCCCGACGTGAATTTGCCGCTGGATCCTGATATACCCATAAGGACGGCTGGCCATCGGGTACGGTGACTGGTCTCACGCAACCTCTCACAGGATGGTCTTTTCATGATGCGACCCTTCATGCTGTCGGCAGCCATGGTCCTCGGGACAATGAGCGGGGTGGCACAGGCGGAGCCGGTGACGAACGGGAACACGGTCGGCGGATGGGTGGTGGCGGAGAGTACGCACTCTGAACAGGGTATGCCGGGGTCCCTTGGCCAAGGGACCATCAGCATTCAAGCCCTGGCGGCGGGAAGCGGAGGCATGGTTTACGCTGGGTCTTTCGGTATGGGAATATTTCGCAGCGCCGATCGCGGCGGTGTGTGGGAGTCAGTCAACCAGGGCCTCACCGATCCCTTCATCCTCTGTCTGACGACTGCCAAGGACGGCACGATCTATGCCGGCACATTCCGCGGCGGGGTCTTTCGCTCGCGTGATGCCGGCAGAAGCTGGCAGCCGATCAACAAAGGACTGAAGCGTCTGGAGATCAAGGCGCTTATGATGGATGCGAAAGGGCTCTACGCCGGGACGGCCGACGGCGTGTACCTGCTGAGCATCGCGCAGGAGCAATGGAAGACGGTGACCACTGGTCTGGAAGAAGTCTTGGTCCATGCCCTGGCCAAGACGGGGGACGGTACGCTCTACGCCGGGACATCCGGGAAGGGGTTGCATAGCTTCAAAGAACGGGTGCCAGGATGGACGCGCCTTCGTCAGGGATTACGTGACCATGAGGGCCTCGTCGAGAATTTCATTCGAGTGATGGCCGTGGATAAGGAGCAGGATCTGTACGTCGGTACCTTCGACGGCGGGGTTTTTCGGAGCGGCGATGCGGGGAAAACCTGGTCGCCGATCAGCCGTGCGTTGCCCAACGATTCCATTCGAGGGTTAATCAGCAATGAGCGAGGGGTCTATGTCGCCACGGGACGAGGGATCTTCAAAACGGTCGACAAGGGGCGGCAATGGGTGCCGCTCAACAAGGGATTGAACAATCTGTCCGTGCAGGTCTTGATCGAGGGGGAAAAGGGCGGGTTCTACGCCGGAACGAGTTCGGGCGTGTTCCGAAGCGACGATGACGGTCTGACCTGGACGGCTGTGAGCCAAGGCTTGGAGGGGGACACGGTTGCTCCCTTCCGATTCAATTGATGCGAAAGGACATGCGATGACGGCACAGGCGACTTCACAACAGGCGACGATCAGCGTCTCTTCGAAAAACGAGCCCTGGGGACAGATCGTGCTGCGCCTGTTTCCCGATGTGGCACCGAATCACGTGAAGAATTTCGTCACGTTGGCGCAACAGGGGTTTTACAACGGAACGACGTTTCACCGAGTCATTCCAGGGTTCATGATTCAAGGCGGTGATCCCAACAGCAAGAATCCGGACCGATCCTCCCATGGCATGGGAGGACCGGGGTACCGTGTCAAGGCCGAGTTCAACAGCCGACCCCACAAGCGCGGTACTCTGTCGATGGCGCGCGCTAACGATCCGGACAGTGCCGGGTCGCAATTTTTTATTTGCGTGAATGACGCCAACTTCCTGGACTGGCAGTATACTGTGTTCGGCGAAGTGTTGAGCGGGCTGGACGTCGTCGATCGTGTGGTGAGCGTCAAGCGCGATGGGCGCGACAATCCGCTTGAGCGGGTGGAGATGACGGTCACCATCACCGAGTAACGATAACGGGCGCAGGCTGGTGACGCGTGGGGAGGGCAGAGTCCGGTGAGGGTGGGGCAGGTGTTCCTGCGCGTTGCGCCCTACCCCGCCATCGTGGCGCTGCTGGGCCTCCTGCCGGTCGGTTGCGCCATTCCCCAAGTCCCGTCCCGTACGGTCTACGAAGATCCCGTCAATTTTGTCCGGCTCGAAATCGATGCCAACGTGCTTCCGGAGTGGCCCCCCGGCCATTTCACGCATCCGGCGACGCTCACCTACGAGCAGGTGAGACGGATTCTCATGGGGCTGACGGTGCAGGAGCACCGGGCGGCGATCCAAACGTGGTTTCTGGGGGAGTCCCGACGGCTGCCGATGTTCCGCGATGCTGAAATTGCGCTCTTGGTGCCGCAGGTCGTCGAGGCCCTTCGGTTGGCTCGGGAAAACGAGCGTGTGACCTATTACCTCAGTCAGCCGGAAACGTCTATCAAGCGGGTCATCACCTCAGGCGGGCTCTATATTAAAGGCACCGAGCTGCATTTTATCCTCGGAAACTGGCAGACGGTCTATGGCATTCCGGCCTACGGGATGATCTACGACCGACGGTATCCGATGAATCCCATCGCCGCCAAGGGATTCGACCTGTTCTTCGATCTCGACCAAGCCACGGTGCACCAGAGCACCAGTTTCTGGGATTGGTTGCTGGCCAACGCGAAGGACGAGCTGGTCATCGACCTGGCCCGGGTCTTCCCGGGCCAGAACATCTGACTCTATTGCTCCTCACTCGGTCTTCGCGAAAGGGCCCTCGACTCTGTGAGGTCCTTGCCTTGAGGCATCGGTCGAGGATCGACGGCTGACGAGCAGAAGGTCGCCCAGGTCAGCCCCGCGCGAGGTATAGGCCAGCGTGACTTCGGCGATCTTGTAGTCATATTGCGTATCGGCTAGTCGTGTCTGCGCCGCCGTTAGAGCAACCTCCGACTGCGTGACCTCCACCACTGTGCCCAACCCGAGTTTGTAGCGCTGTTTCGCCAGCTGGAGGGCTTCGTTTGCCGTCTTGACCTGCTCCTCGGCCAACCTGATTTGTTGCGCATAGGTGACGGTGTCAAGGTAGGCGTTCGTCACCTGTTGTGTCAGTGCCTGTTCGATGTTGGCCGTGGCGGCCGACGCGGCCTCTTGTTGTGCGCTCGCCTCCGCAACCTGATTTTCGATCAGGAATCCGGTGAAGAGCGGCATGGACACCATGGCACCTGCCATCCACCAACTGCCCGTCTGTTGGTTTTGGCGGGGGTCGAAGGGATCGAAGGTGCCGCCGCTGGCGATGGCGGAGACGGTCGGCAAGTATTGGCGTTTCGCGGCCGTGAGTTTGGCCGTGGCCGATGCCGTGTAGTCCCGTGCTCGTTTGACCTCCGGATGCGACAAACTCTCATTGATCAGGCTGTCGAGCGGCTTTTGCGGACGCACCTCCACGGACACGTCTTCCAGCACGTAGTCGTCGGCGCCGACGATACCCATCGTGCGGTTCAAATCGGCGAAGCTGGCCTTGAGGTCATTGCGGCTCCGTACGAGCAGCGACTGGGCGTTGACCAACTCGACATGCGCCAAATCGAAATCCAATTTGGATTTCAATTGCTGACGGTAGAGTGTTTCGATTTGGCCGGCGATGATCCCGCGCTCGCGCACGGTTTCCTCCGCGATCTGGACGAGGCGACGACGCTTCAAGCTGTTGAGGTAGGCCCGCTGAACCTGCAGCAGCACGAGCGCCCGCCGCGCGGTGACATCTTGGCCTTGCGCCTGCGCGGCGAGTTTGTTCGATTCGACCAAATTGCTAGTGAAGCCGAAGTCATAGAGCCGTTGGTTGGCGATCACCCCGCCGGTGAAGGTGGTTTGATTTTCGCGGAGCAGCCCGCCGCCGATCAGAAAGCGTGGATTGGTGGCGCCCGCGCCGGCGACGGTGTTGGCATTGGCATACACTTGCGGGTAATAGAGTGAGCGCGCCTGTTCGGTTCGCGCCTCAGAGGCCTTCAAGTTGGCCAGGCCCTCCATCAGGAGCGGGTGGTATTTCACGGCCAGGTCCACCGCCTGCTGCACCCCAAGGAAACTCCCTTGCGGCAGGACCGCCGGCTCTGCGGCGTCGGTCTGGGCAAGGGGAACCGCAAGCAGGGCGGCTCCCAGCAGTGTCATGCAGCGTAACCAGCGAATCATAGGCGCCCTCCTATTTCATAGGCGCCGACGTGTGCGGCGCAGCCACGGTTGGTGGGGGCGGCGTGCCGCCCGGTACCCGTCGTTCGAATTTCTGTTGAGAGGGCTTGGCCTCAGGCAGATTAAACGGCGATGCCTGCACGACGATTCCATCCAGGAGTTTCCGCTTGCCCACGACCACGATCTCTTCGTCGCCTGTCAGTCCCGCTGTAATCTCCATCCAACGGCCGTCGGTAACTCCCGTCTGAACTGGGATCGACTTGGCTTTTCCCGCCTCGATGATGAAGAGCGACTTCCCTTTGGGGCTGCTATTCACGGCTTGAGGGGGAACGACGAGGGCCTGGGGAATCTCGCGGAGGCCAAGCGTGACCGAGGCGAACGTGCCGGGACGGAGAGCATGGTCCGGATTGGGGAGATCGACTTCAACCAGCAGGCTACGGGTGGCAGGATCGAGCGCGAGGGTCGAGCGCGTCACCGTGCTGGTAAACGAGCGGCCGGGCAATTCGGTCACGACGACGGTAGCGTTGGTCCTGCCGGGTACGATCCAGGGACTGTCGTCCTGCGGCACGTTGGCGTACACACGCACCGTGTTGAGGTCCATGATCGTAAAGAGGGGAATCGCGCCGGTCGCGGACGAGGTGGCGATTTGAATCAGAGCACCGGGATCGGCGAAACGTGCGGTGATCGTGCCGTCGTAGGGCGCGCGAACCTTCGTGTAGTCGCGCATCACGACGCGCTGCTCCATCAGGTGTTTCGCGCCTTGGTAGGCAGCTTCGGCGACATCAACATCCTGCTTCGCAATGACGTCGGGTGACTCCTTCCAGACCTTGGCGAGCCGTTCATAGGTGAGCTTCTTGATCCTATAGTCCGATACGGCCTGCTGATACTGTTCTTCCACTTCGGGCGCGTCGATCAGCGCCACGACTTGATCCTTTTTCACGTGGTCGCCCTTGTCGGGGCCGATCCACTTCAAATAGCCGGAAACCTTGGCGTAAAGCGTCGTCTGGTAGAGCGGGGAGATATTCGCCGGCAGCGTAATGGCATAGACCAGATCGCGCCGCGTGGCTTTGGTGGCCTGCACATCCACCGGAGTGGAATCCGGTACCGCGAGGGCATGATCGGTCGCCGATTCCGGTTTGGGGGCCATAGCTGGGCTTGCGGGAGTCGGTGCCGGGGCCTCGGCCGTCTGTTGCCAATAGAGGTATCCTGCTATGGCCAGGGCGAGCAGGATCGCGAGGGCCGGCCATGCGGGACGGCGAGTGGAGGGGGGCATCATGGGCGGGGCGTCCTGTTCAACCATCAAATTTCCTCCGCAGTCGCGCCGGGAGCTGTGGAAAACGGCGGGCGTTCCCGGCGATACAGAATCAAGCAGTGCATTACGGGAACGACCAGCAGGGTCATGACTGTGCTGACGGCAAGCCCACCGACGACTGCGCGGGCCAACGGCACCATGGTTTCATTGCCCTCGCCGAATCCCAAGGCCAGGGGCAACAGTCCTAAGATCGTCGCCAGCGCGGTCATCAAGATGGGACGGATACGCCGACGTCCCGCCTCCAGCACCGCCTGTTCGGCACCTGCCCCGTGACGCACCATTCGATTGGCGAAATCCACGAGTAGGATGCTGTTGGAGACTACGATGCCCATCATCATCAATGTTCCGATCATCGACTCCACATTCACGGAGGTGTTGGTGAGGTGCAGGATCAGGACCGTGCCGATCCAGCCCAACGGTACGGCCACCAGGATGATGAGGGGATCGACGAACGATCGGAACAGCGCCACCATCACGAGGTAGATCAAGACTACCGCGAGGGGTAGGGCCAAGGCGAAGTTCTGGATCGCGCTTCGCATGTTGGCGACTTCGCCGCGCAGCTGGACGGTCACGTCTTTGGGCAGTGTGATCTCGGCCAAGACCTGCTCGATGTCCTTGGCGACGCGGCCCAAGTCGTTGCCGACCGGCGTCACCAGCACGTTGATCAAGCGCGAGAGGTCGTAATGGTCCACCGAATCCGGGCCGGTTTTGAATTTGAGCCCGGCCACGTCACGCAACAAGACCGGTGGTCCGCGCCGGTCGTCGCCCGAGGCGTAAAATCCGCTGGTCAGTTCCATTTGCCGTCCGGCGAAGGGCGTGTTCTGAAGCGCCAGGGTCGACCCCTGGATCCCGCTCCCCGTCAGGCTGGCCGTCGGCAGCAACGGCGTGCGCGCGCCGATGATCGGGATGTTCAGCAAGTCTTCCGTGCTGGTGAGGGATTGTTCCGGATATTGCGCGAGCAGGAAGTAGCCGTTGGCGGTCTTGGGATCGAGCCAGTAATTGGGCGAGAGGGCCAGGTTTGAACTGATGCCGGTTACGACGTCGACGACGATCCGGTTCTGATTGATGCCGTAGTAGGCCGCCTTGGTGCGATCGACGTCGATATGCAATTCGGGATAACTCTTGCCCTGTTTGATCCGCACGTCGACCGTATTGGGCACCTGGGCGACCCGCTGTTGGATCTGCTCGGCCACCGGCCTGATGACATCCAAGCTCGGTCCCTTCACCTGGATGTCGATCGGAGCCTTGAGCCCGAAGTTCAGCACATCGCTGATGATACCGCCGGTCTGGAAGGCGATCTCCACGCCGGGCAGCGCGGTCTTGAATTTGCCGCGCAACTCTGCAATGTAGTCCTCCGTGTGGCCTGTGTGGCCCGTGACGAGGTTCACGAGCACGAAGGCCGTGTGGTTGCCGGTGTTCGGGGCGAAGCGCGCGGCATCGCCGTAGTAGAGGCCGGTGTTGGAAATCACCTCCTCCAAGTCGTCTTTCGGGATCGTGTCGTGGATCAATTGTTCCACCTGCGCCACGATGGCGGTCGTCTTTTCGATGCGCGATCCTTCGGGTGCAATGACCAGCATGGTGAAATTGCCCGCATCCACCTTGGGGAAGAATTCGCTGTGAAGTTGCGGGATCACCAGAAAGCCGGTGGCGACAAGGGTGAGGACGGCCAGCCCGATCACGACCGATTTAAAGCGTACGCCGGCCCTGAGCAGCGGCTCGTAGATGGCCAGCACGTACCGGAACCAACCTTCCCCAGCCGACTCTTCGTGGCTCGAGGCCTTGCCGTGGCCTGCCTGATAGAGCCAGGCCAACACCACGGGCGTCACCGACATCGAGACGACATAGTCCGCCAACATGGCGAAGGCCACCGTCATCGCCATCGGCACGAACAGGTACTTGATGATACCCGTAAAGAACATGATAGGCAGGTAGACGATCAGGATGCAGATGGTCGCGACCAGGATGGGGAGGGTCAGTTCCGTCGCGCTGTCTTCCGCCGCCGAGCGCCCATCCTTGCCCATTTCCAAATGGCGATGGAGATTCTCCTGCACGACGATGTTGTTATCGAGCAGCGTGCCGATCACGAGGGCCAACCCTCCCAGCGTCATGATGTTCACGCTTTGGCCGGTGAGATAAAGCGCGACCAAGGCGACCGTGAGCGACAGCGGGATGGCCAGTCCCACGACCAGCGCCGCCTTCACGCTGGCCAGGAACAAAAAGATCATCAGGCCGGCCAGGCCCGCACCGAGCAGACCTTCCTTCTGCAGGTTGGCGATGGCCTGTCGGATGTACAGCGACTGATCGTAGAGAAATTTCACCGTGGTTCCGGAGGGGACTTCGGTGAGCTTCGGCAGTTTCGCGCGAACGCCGTCGGTGACCTCCAGGGTGTTCGCACCTTCCTGCCTGGTGATGGGAATGTAGGTCGCCTCGCGGCCGTTCACGCGTACGATGGAGGTTTGGATGGCTGCGCTGTCCGCTGCCGTGCCGATGTCACGGACCAGCACCGGCGTCCCATTGACCACCTTGATGGGGATGTCGTTGATCTTCTCCACCACGTCGACCAAGCTGTTGGAGTAGACGTAATAGTCCAGATCGCCGATCTTGATGTTGCCAGCGGGGATGATCGCGCTTTGGGCGTTGATCGCGCTCACCACCTCGGAGGGCGAAATGCCTCGCGCGAGCAGTCGCTGCGGGTCGAGAAACACGGTGATCTGCCGGACCTTGCCGCCCAGCGGCGGGCCGAAGGAGACGCCGGGGATCGTCGCGATCTGTTGGCGTACCGTGAAGTAGGCGAGGTCGCGAATTTCCTTCGGGCCGAGATTCTCGCTGGAGATGGAGAGCAGGCCGATCGGCAAGCTGGAGACGCCGAACTTATAGACCGACGGGGGATACACTCCCGGCGGCAGCAGTCGAATGATGCTGTAGGCGAGGCTGGTCAATTCGGATTGGGCCGCGTCGATGCCGTATTCGGGCTGAAAAAACACCTTGATGTAACTCATGCCGGCGAGGGATTGCGATTCGATGTGCTCGACGTAGCTGGCTTCGACGAACCGCTGTTCCATCTTGAGCGTGATCGCACCTTCCATTTCGGTGGGGCTCAGGCCGCGGTAGAAGGTGGTAACCAGGATCGAGGGCAGTTTGATGTCGGGAAAGATGTCGATCCGCATTTTCTGATAGGAGACGGCACCCAGGATCAACGCGATCATGCAGAACGCGAAGACGGCGTAGGGATTCTTGAGCGCGGCGCGGGTCAGCATGGGGTGGCCATCCGTCGGGTGCAGTTATGTTCCAGCCAGAATTTCCAGATGTGCAACGAGAGGCTGATCAGGTCGTCGAACCGCCCGGGCTTAACCACATATCCGTTGGCACCGGCTTGGTAACAGGCGCGTATGTCCTCCGCGTCGTCGGAACTGCTCAGCATCACGACGGGGATGTAGGCATAACGGTTGTCGCCCTTCAGTTGTCGGAGCAAGTCCACGCCGCGTTCCCCGCGCAATTTCAGATCGAGCAGAATGAGGGCCGGTTCGTCGTCGGTTGTCCGGCCGGCAAGGTACTGCAGGGCCGCCAGACTGCCGTCGGCAACCTCGAGTGCCCCTCTGTAACCGGACTGAGTGAGCGCCTGGCGAAACAACTCACACTCGCCGGGGCTGTCATCGATCAAAAGCATATGAGATGGATTTGGCATGCCGTCGGGAGATAAGCAGGAAATATGCTCCGCATGAATGTGGGAAGAATGACCTGCTGAAGGTGAGCAAAAACATTCCGTTATGCCGAAGACGCAGAAATGACGTGTCAAAGCGCGCCGGATGGCGGCGGCTGGATCTGGAGAAACTCCAGACGGGATCATGGAGTTTCTCCAGAGGGAGAGGATGAGTTTTGGCGGCTCTAGCAGCCTTCTGTTTTGACTCCTTGAGGTCTAACTCCAAGTGCAACACTGCCAGCCCGAATGGGCTACGGTGTTGCCATGCACACGAGAGCGTACACACACCTGAGTGCTGAAGAGCGTGAGACGTTGAGTCTGGGGCTGACCCATGGCCATTCGCTCCGAACAATGGCGCGGATCTTGGGACGAGCCCCGAGCACCGTGAGCCGCGAGGTAGCCCGGAACACCACACGCGGCTGTCCCTATCGGGCCTGTACAGCGCAGCGCCACGCAGGCATCCGAGCGCATCACCCACGGCGGCTTCGAAAACTCCTCGACCCGTGGTTGTGGCAGTACGTCCAGCGGCATCTGGCGGCAGGGTGCTCGCCCGAGCAGATTGCTGGACGCCTCCGCCGCATGTATCCTGACGACATGAGGAAGCGGCTGTCTGCCGAAACCATCTATGCGGGCCTGTACGTGCTGCCACGTGGCGCCTTGCGGACCGAATTGTTGGCGGCCCTGCGTCAGGCACGCAAGACGCGTCGGCCGCGCGCACGGGGGGCCGACCGCCGCGGCCAGATTCCCAACATGACCCCGATTGCCGCACGCCCTGCTGAAGTGGCGACCCGGACGGTGCCCGGACACTGGGAAGGCGACTTGCTCAAAGGTGCTCGCAATAGATCGGCCGTTGGCACCCTGGTTGAGCGGACTACTCGCCTGGTCTTGTTGGCGAAAATGGAGGGCACCGATGCCGAGAGGGCCTATCGCGGGTTCTCCAAGAAGCTTCGGCACGTGCCAGCCGCGCTGCGCTCCACCCTGACCTATGATCGGGGCAAAGAGATGGCCGCTCACGAACGGTTGGCGAAGCGTCTGACGATCCGTATCTTTTTTGCCGATCCCCATTGCCCCTGGCAACGGGGAACCAACGAGAATACGAACGGACTCCTGCGTCAGTATTTGCCGAAGGGCACCGATCTGTCGCGCTATACCCAACGGGAATTGAACGCCATCGCCTATCGGCTGAACACCCGCCCACGGAAATGTCTCCACTTTGCCACGCCCCTGGAGGTCTATGCGCAGCTGCGCCATCATTCACCCGTTGCACTTGGAACTTGAAACCGCCCTCCATTATCCTGGGCCTGGAGGCTTTCGGCCTTATTGACTCGTTTGGGAAACCTCGCTAGCCTCTAGCCCCGCCGGATCCAGCGGTCCACCAGGAGGTACGTCCATGATGCTGGTACGCTCGTTACGCTCGGCTGCGATGCTGGTCTCGTTAGTCCTTGTGTCTCTGCCTGTCCAGGCTGCACCGTTCTCTGAACCGGCCGTGGAATATTCTGCGGATAGCCGAATGGAAACCGAAGGCGGCATGACGATGAAGTCGCGCATCTACCACACTCCCGACAAGCAGCGGATGGAGATGGGGGGAGAGGGCGGCAGCGTCACGATCATCCGCAAGGATAAGCAGGTGGTGTGGCAGCTCATGGGCGACATGTACATGGAACTCCCCCTCGATCAATCGGACAGCCCCGACATGGATGGATTCGACATTCAGGAGCAGACGGAGGTCGGGGAAGAGACCATCAACGGGATGAAGACCACCAAGAGCAAGATCATTGCGACCAAGAAAGACGGATCGAAATTCGGCGGCTTCTTCTGGACGACCAAAGAGGGCGTGACCGTGAAGATGGACATGCTCTCGAAGGAAGGCGACCGCAAAGTCCGGCTCGCCAGCGAGCTTACCAACCTGAAGATCGAGAAGCAGGATCCGGCCCTGTTCGAGGTGCCTGCCGGCTATACGAAGAACGATATGGGCGCATTGATGGGGAAGGACGGTATGCCCAACCTGGAAGAGATGATGAAACAGGCCGGGCAGGAACGGTCGAAGGAACGGCGGTCGTCCCGAGACAGCGGGCGTAAAAAGTCGGATGACGACGGCCCCGTCGATATGAACCAAATGCTGAAAGGCCTCTTTGGTCGGTAGCGGAGGTGCGCGATGCGTTCGATCACGATCCTGGGCTGTGCCTTGCTGGTACTTGTCGTCACCGCCTCCGGAGCACGGGCCGACGATCCCTGTTTGGGGGATGAAGAAGCGGAGCAGGCCAAAGCGGCGGCGGCGACACTCGCGAAGGCCGAGCAGGCCGGCAAGCCCGCTGAGTTGTTCATGGCCTATCGGTCGATTCTCGGTAATGAGTGCGTCGACCGTTACGACAAACATGCGTGGGCTCGCGCCAAGGCCAACCTGCCCAAATTGGGCCGTGACCTCGCTAAGGCGGCGGAGGCCAAGGGCCTGTGGTACTCCGCCGACCCGGTTCGGGCGGATGGGCGGACATCGGCCTTTCGCTACTATGAAACGATTGGCGAGTATGCCGAAGCCAACCGCGCCATGCTGACCGCGCTCAAGGGAACGCCGGACGATCTCGCGCTCTTCAAGGCAGCCTGGACGGTCGATCAGGGACGGCAAGGCTCGCTTGATCCCAACAGCGGCGAGCGCCATCCCTATGTCTCCCCTCAGGCCTACCGCCAGGAGCTTGAGAGCAAGGCAGCCGCCAATGCCGATCGCGCGATGAAGGCGGAGGAGGCAGATGTGAAAGGCCTCTCAGGCAGCGCCGCTGAGCTGGCCAAGGCGACGATGCAATCCCTCACAAAACTGCGCAGCGCTGCCGAATGGATGGCGTTCACGCCTGCAGGTGACAAGGTCGCCAGAGAGCGGGCGGAACAACGAGGCGATAAAGTCTCCGCGCGGCCCGATTCCACCTTCACCCAGGCGCATGCCATCGCCTATTACGAATTTGCCGGATCAGCGAGCGCCAAGGACAAGCTCGCCCGGCTCAAGAAGAAGGTCGACGAATCCGCCCACGCGCTGGAAAAAGCCGGTTCCAAACTGAAGGATGCCTTCATGGAGCAGAGCGAAGCCGAGCAGAAGAAGTTCGACAAGAAAAAGGCGGATTTGGAGAAGGAACTCGGATTTTGACCCCGCTCGCTCTCGGTTAGTTCCCCGTCACGAGTACCTCTACGCTACTCACTTCCCTCTCACGACACATGCAGGCTCTTGGAAGTCGGGTAGATACGTTTGCCATACGTAATGTGGTTGAAAAATGGTGGTATTTCAATAGCTGGTAGAGCCATTTGGATCCATTGCGAGTGCGTAGTCTTCGGTATTACATATGGCCCCATTCAATAATATGGCAGCACACAGCCACGTAGTCCGCCGCAGGCCGGAGGTACACGATGCTAAGGCGAATGTCACTCACCGCATGGTTGGTGGTGCTCATCGTTGTGAGCAACACCGGTTGCAACTCGCTTCCTCAGAACATCGCCTTGAGTGCCGCGATCACGACCGCTGTGGGGACCGTGATTCCCGGCCACGATATTGAGCAAGTCTATTACCTCGGGTCGTTCGATCCGCAGGAGCAAGTGCCGCCCGCGCTGTACCGCGTCCGGGTGCGAGGACAGGCGAGCATCATCAGCTGGATGCGGTTCGGCTCCGGTTGGGTGCCGGCCGAGTTGATCGACTCGCTGGGAAGTTCGGTTGAAATCAACAAGACGGACGGCAAGATCGCGTTTACGAAGGTGGATAGCGACCAGCTTGCGAAACTCAAGATCGGGCGTCGTTTGATGCAATTCGGCCCAGAAGGATTTCGAGAAGTGCCCAAAACCATCGCCTCGTCCTTGTCATAGGATCCGATCCGGAGGATTTCTTTGCCGCCATGGACGAAGCCCTGGGGGCCGTCAGTCAAGCCAAAGCCGCTCAAGACCGTACGGCGTTGAGCCGGTTGCTGTTTGAAGCCGCCGGTACCGCCCGAGAAAGGGTGGTGGTGCAAACGCATAGATCTTTTTGCTCAGACGGTGTGATGCAGTATCCGTTCTTCAGAAACATCTTGGCCCTGCGGGTGAATGAGGTTCTGGGGCTACATGAGGAGTTAGACAATAACGGGGAGAAACGACTTAACGTTGCGCCGGGCGAAGAGCGGGGTTTGACAAGATTGACAGAAGTGTATCGAGAGCTAAGCCGCAAGTCGGACCAGGACGCTCCTGAGAACTATTCGGACGTTTTGGGGAAGAAGTTATCGCTGGCTGAACATAGGTTGATCGATGCATTGGTGGCGTTCGCTTCAAAGGTGCTCTTTTTGGCAAACCATGAGGGCTTGGCTTCGCCCCCTGGAACACCGGGCCTCCTCCTAGGTGGTGCAGAGAAACTCAATCGCGGGTTATTCGGAGATTTTTTGACGGACTACGGATTGTACCGCTTCCTTAACTCTGAATTAGCCGAGAGAAGGAAACAGCAGTATGTCCGCGTGTTGCAGGCTGTGGGCAACACCATTCTCTTTTCAGCGAATGAGTTGCGTGAGCGTGGCCGCTATCGTGAGCGTGGACTAGAGCAGGTGTCCGCCGAGGTCGCCGCCGTAAATGCGGTGTATGCGACAGAGCCGCAGAAGGTTCTGAACGATCTTGTGGACGAACTCCGGCGCGAACAGGAGATCGCGCAGAGGCAACATGATGAGGCCACGGCTCGGAAAACGGCCATCGAGGGGCAACTCGGCCGCGCCACGCCTCCGAAGACGGGTTTGCATCTCGAGGAGGAGAAGGTGCAGGCACTGGCTGATATTGGGAACAAGATGGAGCAGTTGAAGGCGGAATCCACACGGTTGGAGACCGCCATCGGCAAATGGAAGCGGTGGAGCGGTTCGGGAAGGACTCCGACGAAGGCAAAAAAACGACCGAAGCGTTGGAGAACGCCTATCAGCATCGAGCGGGGATGATCTATCTCCGGCCGTCGTCGGCCTACTTGCGGACTAGTTTTCCTTCGACTTCATTGCAGGACGATCCCAACTTGGCCTGGGACAACATGCTGCTCAAGCAGGGAATCAGGAACCTGCCCTTCTCCTCGCAGTTGCGGGATATCGTGGGCCAAGCGGGCGAGCGGGATCGCGTGTTGACGGCCGACTTAGATAAACAGTTTTGGCAAAACATCAACCGCGTGCGCGTCTCCGGAGCCGGGCGTACGAACCAGGCGCTCGTCAAGGACGATGTGGGCAATTGGTACGTCAAGCAGTACTTCGGCAATACAGAAAAGATTGTCAAGTCGGCAAAGCACCTGGTCCTCTACAGTCTGGGGACCAAGGTGCCTATCGATCTTTCCCATGAGCTGACAAAGGCGGCTCTTACGAAGGATGACTCGAAAAAGAGTGATGCCGAGAAAGAAGCGGAACTGCCGCCTCTGCAGCAGGTCTTCCTCAAACACAGGGCGGCCTACCACAGGCATACCGTCGAGCTGTCCGGCCGACTCGTGGAGTTGCATGGCAAGGATGGGGAGAAATCGCTGCATCACCAGGTGCGTACCGCCTGGGAGCGTGACGGTGAACTCAAAAAGGATACAGACCTCAAGCAGGCCATCACGTCCGCCTTGGGCGAAGAGGTGGCACAGTGGGATAAGACCCTCGAACCCTTGAAGAAAACATCGGACCAGGATCGAGGTCATGCGATCACCAAGGACCTACAGGCGCTTGCCAAGCTGGAGAAACTGTTGTCGGCGTGGATTCGGCGAAGCCGGAATGAGGAGCCAGCGAAGTCACGTGCCGCGAAAGCCGCGGAGGAAGTCCACAAGGTTGTGGCGGATGTGCTGATCCCTCTATTGGAGGACCACAAACAGGCATTGGATCGGTACGAACAGGCGGTTCTGTTTATCGGCGACGCGGCCAATCCGAAAGATCCGAAGGAGAAGCAGGGGAAGTGAATCAGTCGCGAGAGGCAGAGGAGAGGCGAACAGCCTGAAGAAATTATGGGCACTGATCCTGGAACTTTAGGCACGGCCGCGCTTGCTATCGGCGCGCTCGGTGGTGCGTCACAGGGCATTGTTGACGGGCTTTTCAAGTCGTTTACGTGGTTTGATTCGGCCGGGTTTGAGCGAGTGTTTGCGGTGGAAGGCAAGGAGGGAGGACGGCGATGGCCGGTGATGTACAAGACTACCCTTGATCCACTGCTGCCTGTATTGAAAATCGCCTATGGAAAAGACGTGATGGAGTTACTCCGCGCACAGTATCGATCAGGTCGTGTGAGCGGCGACCTGCCTCGAACGCTGCGGCAGGGGGTCCGGATTGGGTTCGGAATGATGGAGGTGCAGACCATCGTGTTGGTGGCGACCGAGTTAGGAGTCTCGGCGGACATGGCAACTCTGGCGGCGCAGGCGATTGACAGCGCGCGCCGGCAGCGTTCTCAATCGGAGCAGTTCAAGTCTGAGGGCGACTCCGTGTCTTCCTCACAACCGGCCATGACCGATGAACAACGGTCCGCGATGGCTCGGCTGGAGACCATGATCGATGCCCGCATCGACGCAGCCCTAGCCTTGGCCGACACCCAATACGTCAGCCAGACAAAGTTGCTGGCTACATTCGTTTCGTTGGTCATTTCATTCGCGGTTGGTTGGAGCCTGGACATGGTTCCGGGCCAGTGGGGGTGGTGTCTCCTCGTCGGCCTTGCCGCCGTTCCCCTGTCGCCGGTGGCGAAGGATCTCTCTACCGCGATACATGAAGCCGCGAAGACGTTGAAAGCGCGATGAACGCCTTTCTCCTCAGCTTGCGCGACCAACAATTTGGGGGGGCCGTCACCTCAGGACACCTCTACCGCGTGGGGACACCGTGGGATGTGAGTTGGGATGATCGATTGCCGGATTTTACTCTGCTGACTCGTGGACAACGTCTTACGGTGTTCCTGCACGGCTATAACAACGGCCTTGACGAGGGGCGTGACAAACTAGTGCGGTTCATTGGGTGCTTGGAACAGAAGGGCTCGACGGATCTGATGCTTGCTGTCCTTTGGCCTGGCGACTCCTGGGCCAACGCGATTGGCAACTGGGCTGGCGCGCTCAGTTATCCCTCGGAAAGTCGCGATGCCGACGACAGTGCCGATAACCTGCTCACGTGGCTTGTGCTCCATGTGCATGAGAGCGCCCGTGTGGCGTTCGTCGGCCACAGCCTCGGTTGCCGCGTCGTCATGCGCGCGGCGCAACGCATGGTGCGAGACGTGAGGGTCAAGAAGCCGATCTTGGATCGCATCTGTTTGATGGCGGCGGCGATCGACAGCGATTCGTTGGGCAAGGACGAGCCGACCTCTTATCGCGACGCGGCGGAGAACGCCGACAGGATTGCGGTTCTGGCCTCACAAGAGGACAGGGTCCTCCAGGGGGCCTATCGGCTGGGCGACTCGGTCCAGTCCTGGTGGTCGTTCTCAGGAGAGCGTTCGGTGCGGGCGCTGGGCCGATATGGTCCGGAGGGCGGTCCTCCCGAGGTGTTAGCCAAGCTCGAGTCACGGATGGCTGATCCGAATCGGGATATCGGTCACAGTGACTATTTGCCGCCGTATCCTCCGTCGTCGCCACCGGCGCATCGGACGAAAGCCGAAAGCGAGCAGTTCGTGTTCGAATTTCTGAGCCGTCGCCCGAATCCATCTTGGCCGGCAGAGAGGCCGTGAGTATGAAGGCGGCACGCATGTGGAGCTTCCGTCGGGTGACCCTGAATGTGTTCATCTTGTCGTGGGCCTGCGTCCTGTCGGCTTGCGGCCTGGTCGAGTTGGTACGCTGCGCACCAGATGGCGAGGATAGTAAGTTCGTCGGACAATCGGAAACATGCTTCACCAATGATGGTGATGGATTCAAGGCTGATTCGGTCGCGCATCCGGTCTACTGTTTTCTCGGCGATCGAACGAAGCCGCCTGTCCTGTTGCTCCATGAACTGCCTGGTTTGTCGGGGAAGACGTTGGAGTATGCGCGCGAGCTGTCCCAGGACTTTACGGTCTATGTGCCGCTGTTGTTTGGTAGCACGCATATGCACTCGACTCCACGTGGTCTCGCCGCATTTTGGCTCAACGGGGAGTGGTGGGGGCTGGAGAGTGGAACGAGCGACGTTGTGACATGGCTGCGCGCGGTCGTGTTGAAGATCGAGGAAGCGCATCCGGGGCAGCAGATCGGGGTCATCGGGAACTGCTTGACTGGCTCTCTGCCGCTGGCGTTACTCGATAATCCGCGTATCCATGCTGCCGTCCTGGCTCAGCCCACGTTGCCGTTGACGATCTTTCGCAACGACGAAGAGGTCAGGAAATCGCTGGGTATTTCCAAAGACGAAATCGAGCAGGCAAAAAAGAGTTCCGCGAAGATCTTCTACCTGAGGTTTGATACAGATTGTGTCTCCAAACATGAAAAGCTGAAGATGGTACGGGACACTTTTCCTGGCCGCGTGAGCGAGGCTGTGATTCCGGCAGCCGAGCCTCCGGTCATAAACGAACATAGCACCTTGATTGGAGGTTGGCGCGTGCAAGTGGAGTCTGGCAAAGTCGCCAGGAATGCACGAGAGGATGTCAGACGTTTTATTCGAGATCCAGAGAAGTTCGAGCTAACGAGCAATTGACAGAGGCCCTGCACTTCTAACTCTGGATCTGTCCCAAGCCTTTTGAGGCCTATTGGAAAGAGGCAAAGCCCGAATACTTTGTGCGACAAAAGGGCAAAAGGGATTGAGGAAGCGAGCGCAACCTTGGAAGCTCCGCCGCGGAATCTTTGCCAATTGCGTGGTCGGATCGGTTGCCTGGCGCCGTATTCTCATTTTGCTGAACGATTATCCACATCAAGTCTTCGAAGCGACCGATGCGAAAAACAGAAACGTGCGATTGTCATTGAAGACCGCGGACAATTTTAAACGGCTGTTTCGCCGAAGGATCATGGGTGGTGTCGTACTATTTCTCCTGGCCGCGATAGGAACTTTGGCACGGTCGCACGTACTTGTGTGCAGCGGCTGACAGTGCGATGAAGCCGCCTGTCTGGTATGTCGCGACCCTCTCTCTGCTGACGCTCTCGACTGTCTACCTCACGGCAATGGGGTATGTTGGGTATATTTTTAGGCGAATGAAAAAACGTCCCATCCTGCCCGACCGGCTGATCCGTGTTTGTGACCGTGCAAGCTCCCCCCTCCCAAGGTAGGATTCCCCTCGGGACGCTCCGGTCGCTACCATCCGCCGACCAGGAGGTCGAGATGGCTGCTCCCCATTATTCGCGGACGTACCGTCGGTTCCCCCTTCATGTTCCCGTCATCTTCGGCGGCGCGCCTTGCGTCGGGGAGGGCACCTTGCTCAATCTGTCGGTGATGGGCTGTTCGATCATGACCGATCAGGCCGTGCTCTGCGGAAGCGATGTGCGCGTGAGCCTGTTGTTGCCGGGGCACGACTCGGCTCTGTCCATCGAGCTCGGCAAGGTGAAGTGGGTGAAGGGGTATGAGTTCGGCGTCGAATTTGTGCGTATGCCGCTGGAATCTCGGCAGCGTTTGAACAACAGGCTTCGAACGGAACTCATCGAGTGGCTTCAGATCCGCCGACAAACCGGGGAATGGCCCGATCGGCTCAGGTCGACCGACTAATCCTCGAGCTGCTCCACACGACTCTCCTGTTCCACCCTCCTTGACGCCTTGCTCTTCTCCGTGTAGGTTCCCACCACGTTCAGATCAGACCGAGAGGACCGTGCATGAGTCAACAACGACCGGTGGTGGGCATTCTCGTCGGTGGCGGACCGGCGCCGGGCATCAACAGTGTGATCGGCGCGGCGACGATCCGCAGTATTTTGGGTGGGTCGGATGTGATCGGGATCCACGACGGATTCAAGTGGATCATGGAGGGCCAGACCGGCAAGGTCAAACCGCTCTCGATCGAGACCATCAGCCGCATCCACTTCAGCGGCGGATCCTGTTTGGGCACCGCCCGCGCGAATCCCACGAAGAAGGTGGAGCATCTCGATGCCTGCGTGGCAACATTGGGGCAATTGGGCGTCACGCGCTTGATCACCATCGGCGGCGACGATACGGCCTTTTCCGCCTTGAAGCTGGAGCAGCGGGCAGGGGGCCGGCTCCAGGTCGTGCATGTGCCCAAAACGATCGACAACGATCTGGACCTGCCGCACGGCATTCCCACGTTCGGCTTTCAAACCGCCCGCCACATCGGCGTTGAATTGGTCAAGAGCCTCATGGTGGATGCGGAGACCACCTCGCGCTGGTACTTTGTCGTGACCATGGGCCGCAAAGCCGGGCACCTGGCGCTCGGCATCGGCAAGGCTGCGGGGGCCACGTTGACGATGATCCCCGAAGAGTTCCAGCGGCGACCGATCCGCTTGAAGACTCTGGTGGATACGTTGGTCGGCGCGATCATCAAGCGGCTCGGCTCCGGACGGTCGGATGGGGTGGCGGTCCTGGCGGAGGGCCTGGTCGAATTTCTCGATCAGCAGGACCTCGAAGGCCTGGAGGACGTGGAGCGGGACCAACATGGCCATGTGCGGCTTGCGGAGATCAACTTCGGGTTCGTGCTCAAACGCGCGGTGGAGAAGGAATTGAAGCGGCTCGGCCTCAAGACCACCATCGTGGAAAAGAACATCGGCTACGAACTGCGTTGTGCGGACCCCATCTCCTTCGACATGGAGTACACGAGAGATTTGGGCTACTGCGCGGCGCAGTTTCTCTTGGATGGCGGGAACGCCGCGATGGTGTCGATCCAAAACGGCCGGTTTATTCCCATTCCCTTCGCCGACATTCTGGACCCTGCGACGGGCCGCACCAGGGTTCGCATGGTGGATGTCGAATCGGAATCCTATGTGATCGCCCGCCGGTACATGATTCGCTTGGGGGCAGACGATCTGCAGCAACCGCAGGACCTGGCGCGCCATGCGAAGATCGCCGGTCTTTCGCCGGACGACTTCCGCGCCCGCTTCGGATATTTGGTGGACAAGGGGCTGTGAGGAGGGGCCTGTGACGATGCCGATCACGGAGGCGACGCCGGACAGCGAACGGCTGCTGGCTTTCGACAATCAGCGGGCAGTGGTTTCACCGTGGGGGGCCTCTTTGCGGCGCTATTTTCTGCTGGAGACCGACGGGCGAGAACTTGATATCGTGTGGGGATACTCGGGAGGCGATCGGAAAAAAGGCGGGCAGGGAGACGTGTTGATTCCCTTTCCCGGCCGCGTGGCGGACGGACGCTACCCCTATGACGGGCAGATGTTACAGCTGGAGCGAAACGACAAGGAAGGGCCCAACGCCATCCACGGCTTCGTGCGAACGCTCCCCTGGACGACCTCTCAAGCCGATGCGCACTCCGCCACGTTCACGGTGACGCTCGACGCAGACACGTACCGCGGCCGAGGGTATCCCTTCTCGCTCGCCGTGCTCGTGACCTATGCGTTGGATGCCTACGGGTTGGCCTGTACCTTCGTAGTGCGCAACATCGGGCGTCAGGCCGCACCGGTTGGCGTCGGGTTCCATCCCTACTTCACCGTCGGGGTTGGGCTGATCGATGAGACGGAGGTGAAGATTCCGGCTGCCGCCTATTTGGAGTTCAACGACCGGCTCGTGCCGACCGGCAAGGTGATCCCCGCCGAGGGCACGGAGTGGGACTACCGCACGTTTCGCCCGATCGGGGCCTCACGCTTCAACCATTGTTACGTCAATTTGGAGCGCGATGGGGAGGGGATGGCGAAGGCGACGTTGCGACAAGCCGGCGGGGGCCGCGAGATCGACGTGGTGATGGACCGCTCGTTCTCGGCGCTGGTGGTCTACAGCGGCGATGCGATCGCGGAAGCACCGCGCCGGGCCTTGGCGCTGGAGCCCATGACCTGCGCCTCAGATGCGTTCAACCATCCGGAGTGGGGCTTGAAGCGCCTCTTGCCCGACGACGCCTTCACCGGACGCTACCGGATTTTCCATCGCCAGACCTAAGGAACGTCTGATTAATTCGCGTTTCCACGAAGCAATCTGTTTCTCGGTGGATCAAGACGGGCCATCAGCTGGGAACCCGCTGGTCCGAGAGCGCCTTTCTCGGATTCCTCCGCCGTCAGGCGGCCCGCGCCCCGTTCGCACCCCCGTCCGCTAGGCTGCCGCCAGCAAGTGCCGGCGTGCTACATACAGATTCGCCAAGCCGCAACTGATAGACAACCAGTGCGCATTCTTCGCGAGCCCCCGGTACCGCACTTTGGCCCACCCGAAGATCCGCTTGATCACCAAGAACACATGCTCGACTTTGGCACGAACCTTCGACTTCGTCCGATTGCGGGCCCGCTCCGTCTCGCTCAAGGGCCGATGGCGATGGGCTTTCGTCTGGACGAAGCTCTTGGCATGGGGAGCATGGTGCTGAATCATGTCGCGTTGCCCGCTATAGGCGGCATCGCCCCATACTCGTGTCTCCTGTCCATGCAGCAACTCCGGCAACACCTGGCTGTCATGGACATTCGCCGCCGTGGCCGCCACTGAGTGAACCAGCTTCGTCCGGCTGTCCACTCCAATATGCGCCTTCATGCCGAAATACCACTGGTTCCCCTTCTTGGTCTGATGCATCTCCGGATCTCGCTCTTTCTGGCGATTCTTCGTCGAACTGGGCGCATTGATGATCGTGGCATCCACGATCGTGCCCCGGCTGACCTTCAGCCCGTGGGCAGCCAGATACGCGCCGATCCGCGCAAAGAGCTGTGCGCCCAAGTGGTGGGCTTCCAGCAGATGCCGAAACTTACAGATGGTGGTTTCATCCGGTACGGGCTCGCGGCCCAGATCAATCCCCACGAACTGCCGCATGGCGTGTGAGTCGTACAGCGCTTCCTCCACCGCCGGGTCCGACAGGTTAAACCACTGTTGCAGACAATGGAGGCGCAACATGCGTTCGACACCCACGGGCGGACGCCCTGGGCCCTCGGCCTTGGGGTAGACCGGCTCGATCGCCGCTACCAATTCCGCCCATGGAACAACCTGGTTCATCTCGTTGAGAAACTGCTCCCGGCGGGTGGGCTTGCGATACTGTTCAAACGAGACTTCGGCAAACGTCTGTTGCTGCATGGGGCACGCCTCCAGTTCAGTGCTGCGCTACCCTTAGCACATCATGCAAAGAGAATAAATCAGACCTTCCCTAACCTTGCTCCCGGTGCCGGCCCTTCCTCTTCGTAGTGGGTTATGATCGCCTGATCGGCTCCTCGATGCGAAACCGCACCTCGTCCACTTGGGTATAGGCAGACGGCTGCTCGCCGGCGAAGAGTGCACAACGATAGAGGCCAGTGGTCCAGCCTGCCGCCGGGCGCGGCAGCAGGAAATACCCCGACTGATCGTTCGTCGACATGATCACGCGATCCTGCGCGACGGCTCGCTGCTCCCCAGTCAATTCGGAGGTTTCTCGAAAACAACGGGCAGCGAGGGGCACTTCGTCGTAGGACGCCGTGACCAAGCCGAAGACCAGATAGATCTCAGCCTGGCCGGTCGTGAAGGTGAGCCCTGGATCGAGTGGAATGTAATCGTGGGCTCCGGTGGGAGAGTCGTCTCGGATGACGCGTTTCGCCGGGATCACGAAGCGGAAGTAATTGAAGTCGGCATCCCGACCCATGAGCGCCGCGCCGGTATCCAACGTATTTTGAGGCTTGAGATGAACCATGGCCTTGGCGGTCAGTTCCGTTTCGGTCAACGCCGGGGCCGGCACGGGTTTCGGCGCAGCGGCGTCTTCTTTTTCCTTGGCCGCGGCGAATTCGGGCACGTGAGGTCGGATCTTGGCAAGCCACTCAGCCAGCTTGCGCTTGTCGAGCACGCGGGTGTAGGGCGCAATATCCTCCTCTTTCGTCGTGCGCTCGAATTCGACCGCCGCGTCATAGAGCACTGAAAACTGCGCGTACGCCTCCTCCCACCGTTCCAGCTTCATCAAACACTGACCGGCGAGGAAAACCGTCATCGCATAGTCTTCGTCGGACGGATCGACCTTGGTCGCTTGGCGAAAGACCGGTACTGCTTCCTTGCAGCGACCCAACTGCATCAGGATCGTGCCCAAGTGTTGAGTGGCGAGCGGGTCCATGGGGTTGAGAGTCAGCATCTTGCGGTAGAGCGGCTCGGCTTCCTTGAAACGGCCGGCTTCGTACAGCCGCCATGCGTCGGCTCGGATCAAAGCCCAATCCCTCAGCTGTTGTTCCGATGCGTCGGGCGACATCACCGGCATGAAGCGGCGACCCCGGTCCGTCGAGCCGTAGATCACCGTGAGCAAATTCTTGGCGGAGAGTTCGAGCGGAGATCCCGGGGTGGCTCGCTCCAAGACCGACTGGATTTCACGATCGGCCCCTTCGTAGTCCAGCAGGTCGAATTTGGCTCGGGCCAAGGCCAGACGCCAGCCGAGCATGTCCGGCGCCAGGGCCACCGCCTTCTTGTAGGATTCGAACGCCTCTTCCAGCCGATCCACCTTCCGCAGTTCACGTGCCAAGCGAACATGAATGATGGGGTTCTGCTGGTCGATCTTGGCGATCTGCTGCAATTCCTCCAGCGCCTGCTCCGTCTGCCAGGACCGGATCAGCAGGCTCCATTTGGCCCATCGCACGCCCAACGCCGTCGGATCGGCGGTCAAGGCCGCCTCATAGGAGGCCAGAGCTTCTTCGGTATGGCGTGACGTGGCGAGAAGATCGCCGCGGAGTTGATGGAGCGCGAGTGCTTGGGGATGGTCTTCCAACGCTTGGTCCAAGATCGCCAAGGCGCGATCGGGGGTCCCTTGTTCCCAGGCTGTCTTGGCTTCGCGGGCGATCTGGATTTCGGAAGGGTGAGGGGAGACCGTGGTCTCGGACGCCAAACTCCGGCCTAGGTGAAGAATGAGAAACAGCAACGAGGCAAGGCCTATGGCCTGCAGCAGCCACGGCCGTCTGTCAGGGAACAGTGCGGTTCGTTGTATCGGCATGGTGAGATTCTCTCGTGTGGGTGAATCCGGAGGCTGTTCCTTGTTCTCTGCCGTTAGAGCCCTGAGAGGCGAGAAGGATTCAAGCCCTTAGGCCGCGCACTCCGTGCCTCATCTTACTAAAGGATCGACGCCTCTGCGAGGACCCTGTCCCCTCGGCGCGATTTCGGCATTTCTCCCGCAGCGTGAGCACGGTACAATGTCGAGACCCATGTCCATGTCGGGTCTTGCCGGTGCTGCGGACGAGGAGCGAACCATGAACCCACGATCGATCTCGATGCCGTTGTCCTCGCTATTGCGGAATGGCGCCTGCCTGGCTATATCGTGTGTCCTTTTCCTGCCGATGGCCGAAGCCAATCATCAGGGCCATGAGCGGCATGGAGGCGCGGTGCGCCACGAGGTCATCGGGGAGGGAACCCCCATTTCCGGTGCGTCCTTTCGGGTGTTTCTGGGAGCGGGAAAGGCGACCGGCGGGGTGGCCCTGGAGGCAGGCCAGGCGGAAGCGGCCGTACGGACCGTCGTCGATACTGTCACGCTGTTGCTCGCGCGGCGCCAGGATTTTCCGCGGTTCGACGAGAGCCTCAAAAAGGACGCGTTGCAACAGGTCATCATCGAACCGACCGTGGTCAATCAGGAAGGGAAAGCCTTTCCGTTCTTGGTCGTGCGAACCACGCAGCCTGGTCGAGTCAATCTGCTGATCAGCGCATCGCACCTGACGGAGCAGGGGTACCTCAACCGGCCTGACCTCTTGGCGCCGGTCCTGGCGCGCGAGTTTCAATGGGTGGTCAGTAAGGCCGATACGGCTCAGAAGCCGAAGACCCTCTCGATGGAGCGGGATCTTGCCGGTGCCCCGATTCGCACCGACCAGGACATCTCTTCGCTCACGGCTGATGAGCGCGTCCGGCTTCTGCAATCCCTCTTCGAGACGTACCTGCGCACGGTGGATGAGCAGAAAAGCCTAGAGGGTCAGCCCCACTACGAAATCGGCACCAGCACCCTCGTGCCCCCGACGCAGCCCGATTCCACGATGAAGTGGTATGACATTCGCGTCCGCGAGGCCTTGCAAATGATCGTGCGCGAGCCCTCCTTTCTGGAACGTACCCCCAAGGCGGTCCGCAGCCTCTTGAACGGGAAGGTCTGGAACGTCGCCTTCGTGAAGGTCGAGCAGCGGGATTGGGCGACGCGCACCAGGGTATTGCCCGAAGAGAAGGCCGTGTCGGTGGGGGCTGGGGCCCAACGTATTCAGCCGGCGGCGGTGTTGATCAACACCTATCGAACCGCCGCGCCGGAGGATCCCTTCTATCCAGACAGCCGAGGGTTGCCGATGGGAGCCCTGTCGGTCGACCAGCTCGCACGGGTGATCGCGCTGGAGATCCAGCACAACATTACGAAAAAATCCATGAGCGGCCACGTGGCGCAGGATGCGCTCACCGCGCCGAAGTGACGGGGAGGCCGCCCGACACCATGGCCTCGGCCTTCTCCCATGCCGTCGTGGCGCTCGCGTTGGGCCGTGCCGTTCCCAACGGTCTTTTCGACGGGCGCGTCCTCTGGATCGGGGCGCTGTGCGCGATCCTGCCCGACGCGGATGTGCTGGGATTTTCCATAGGGATTGCCTACGGTGATTTGTGGGGCCATCGCGGGATGACCCATTCCCTGGTTTTTGCCCTCTTGCTGGGCGTGGCCGTGGCGGCAGTGGGTTATCGTGACCGTCCGGCGCAGCTGCGTCTGTGGTTGGCGGGCTATTTCGCGGCCTGCACGGCTTCTCATGGGCTCCTCGATGCGATGACCAGCGGCGGCTTGGGTGTCGCCTTCTTTGCTCCATTCGATCCCACACGATACTTTTTTCCCCTGCGTCCGGTGCTGGTGTCGCCTGTCGGTGTCGGTGAGTTCTTCAGCCGGTACGGCCTGCACGTCATAGGAAGCGAAATCCTGTGGATTTGGGGTCCGGCCTTGGCCTGGTTCCTCCTCTGTCGCGGCCTCTGGACCATTCGGCTTCGAAAGGTTCCGGCGGGGCCCTTTCAGCCGACTCAGCCTGACTGATCGGGGCCGCGATCGGTCGGCCGGCTCAAGTCTCTCGGTGCGTGTACCGATTTATTGGACAAGCACGACTGCGTCTCGACCATGAAAATTCTGCATCTCGGCAACCCCTATTTCCGCCAGGACTTCAAGGCCCTGGGCCATGACGTCATCTGGGCGGCCCATGCGCCGGGCGCAGACCTCGTATTGCCGGGCACGGTGATGAGCCGCCATGCGTTGTTGGCGCAATTGCCGCCCCAGTGGTTTCCCGATCTGGTTCTGCTGGGAGACGACAGCATCCAACCGAAGATCGTGGGGTTGGAGTCGTTGCCGGTGCCGCTGGTGTGGTATGCGATCGATTCGCACCTCCATGCGCGTTGGCATCGCTCCTACGCAGCAGTGTTTGACGTGATCTTAGTGGCGCAAAAAAATTGGCTGCCGATCTATCGTGCCGACGGCGATCGTCAAGTCGTCGCGTGGGGACCGCTCTTTTGTAACGTGTCGGAGGACCGTGTCTTGGGGTTGGAACGGACGGTTCCCTTGACGTTCGTGGGAACGATGAATGCCGCCTGGAATCCTCGGCGCGTGGAATTGGTCGCACGCATCCAAGCCCGTTACCCGCTGACAGTACAATCCGGCGCCTATTGCGAGCCGTTCAATCGCTCCATGATGGTGTTGAACCAATCGGTGGCGGACGACATCAACTTCAGAACGTTCCAGGCCATGGCCTGCGGGGCTCTGCTGCTGACCGAACGGGTGGACAACGGGTTCGATGAGCTGTTTATCGATCGCACCCACTGCGTGGTCTATGGGCGGGATTGCGCCGAGCAGGCGGTGGAACTGGCCGAGTACTACCAGGCCCATGCCGCAGAGCGGGAGTGCATCGCCCGGCAGGGTTATGAAGCGGTGATGGCGGCACACACGAGCCGACACCGAGCCGAATTCATTTTGCACCTCCTGTCGACTCGTCCCCTGCACGATTGGATTGGCCGCCGTTGCGCTCGACAACTGTCCATTCAGTCGCACCTCGCCTCGGTCTACGAGATCTCCGCGCGCAAGTATCAGCATGCGGCTAAACCGACGGAGGCGGCTGCCGTCAATCCGCAGCTCGCCGCCGTTGCCGAGCAATATCGGTTTCTCGCCGACACCATCCGTGAGCAGTTGGGGCAGACGGCGGCCGCCTAACGATTTGGGCGTTGCGGTTGACAGCGGGAATCCGTATCATGCGTCATGGTCGGCGACGCAGTCACCCTCATCAAGACGAAACAGCCCATTCCCTACCGCATTACGGCCGTCACCGCCGATACCCACGACACCAGCACCTTCCGCTTTGAGTTGCCTCCCGGCGCCACCTTGGACTTTCTGCCCGGCGATCACCTCTATGTCCATGCCACGGTGAATGGCAAAACGGTCAAGCGGCCCTACACGCCCTCCTCGATGCCCGGCACCGTCGGGTATTTCGAGTTGACGGTGAAGCGCTATGAGACCGGCACCGTGTCGAAGTATCTGCACGAGCAGAAGGTGGGCGACAGTGTGACGATGAGCGGACCAAATTCCGGGGGGCATTGGGCGGACGGGATGGCGAAGCGGGTCGGTCTCGTGGCGGGAGGGAGCGGGATCACCCCGATGATCTCCATCATCCGCTGGATTTTAACCCAGCGTCTGGAGGTGGAACTGTTCCTCCTCTATGCGAACAAGACCGAGGCTGACATTATTTTCCAGGAGGAGTGGGAACGGAACCGGCGCGACTATCGCAATTTCCACTGTTACCATGTGTTGGGCGATCCGCCGGCCGGATGGCAGCAGGGGAGCGGGAGGATCACGGAAGACATGCTCCGGCAACAGCTGCCCGCGCCCGGTCCTGACACAGTGGTGTTTGTGTGCGGTCCCCCGCCGATGGTCGATGCCATCGAGCAGAGTCTCAAGGCCATCGGTCATGCCGAGCAGGCGATCATCCTGCCCTGAGCCTGTCGCGGCAGTTCCGTTAGTTGCGCCCGCCCCTTTCCAGCCGGATTGATTGCACCGACCAGTCGAGCCCTCCCACCGGCACATTGCGGCCGTCGACCGCTTCGATGAGGATGGTCAGGGTCGGTTTCGCAGCCAGGTGTTCGGCCAGTGAGCCGAGGGGGCGCGTTACGTCGATCAGCAGGGTCGGCAGGCCCCGCAGCGCCGATCCGATCGACCGGTCTCCCACGATGCCCGCCGAGCCCAGCAAGACCGGCTCTGCTCCTTCGACGATCACCGCCGCCCGTAGTTTGAAAGGCTGCCCCCCTCTGACCGTCATGCCCTCAAGCACCAATCGGACGTGTGAGGCCTGTTGCCATCCGGTCGGCAGGTCCACGGAGAACCGGTGCGGCCCTTCCTCCGCCTGAACCGTCAGCGCGGCTAGGGTCATGAGGCCCATGAGCCAGGAGGCCAACCACATGGTTATCGTTCCTCGCGTTCGATCTCAGCCGTGGAGAACTGCACATCCTTCGCGCGCACCGGAATGATTTTTCTGGCCTCCGGTTTCACGCCCCGCTCGACCAGAGCCAGGCGCACCGGCCCGACCGCGCCGCTCAGGGCTTCGAGCTTGGCGGCAGAGAGCGTGACGGCGACGTTTCTGGCGTTTTTGGACAGGTGCCGGCGCTCCCGATCGTTCAACACCACCGCAACGGTGCCGAGATAACCCTTGCTGCCAGGTCCTTCATCGGCCTTGGCCGATTCGGGAGTCGCGTAGAGTCGATACACGGCGCTCTTCTCCAAGGGGACGGCAAGGTCGTTCAGGTGGAGCCGTACTCGCCCGCCCTGGTCGACGGTTTTCATCATCTTAGCACGCATCGGTCCGGTCACTTTCAAGGTGCGGCTGATGCGCCAGTCGGTCTTGATGGGGAACCAATCGAGGAGGCAGGGGAGCTGCTCGAAGAACTTCGATGGCCCGTAGGTGTAGCGCATTTGGGTGTCGTGGTTCAGGACCTGCGAGGCCTTGATCGACCGCCACACTTTGTTTTCGTCGTAGAAATTCCATGTCAGGTTCAAGAAGGCGGCAGCCGTCGGGTTCGTATGGGTGGACGAGGCCTTGTTCCAGTCCGACCACATCTTATCCACGTTGGCATGGTGCGCGTAGAAGACGGGATCCTTCCCGGCTGAATCGAAGAAGCCCATGTCGCCGCCGACATCGACGTGGACCGCGCCGTGGGGTGTTCCCTCCGGGATGCCGCTGCTGCTCGTCGTGCCGCCAAACTCCGTGAAGGTGTCCGCCGTGAGGGCGGCCTCCATCACGTCTTCTCCGACATCTTCTTCCGGGATTTCGTCCGTCGGGTCCATGCTGCGGGTGCCGTTCCACAGCGGATTGCTGTTGTCGTTCGGATCGGTGTAGGCGCCGGGGAGCTTGCGGTGGTTCGCCGTATCCCAGTCCCAGTAGGGGAGGCGGAAATTCATGTCGCCGATCAGCTTCCCGAGAATGCGCTCATGAAAGTACAAATAGGCGCGGTGCCAGGCGAAGAATTGCCAGCTGAAATGGACCTGAGTGCCCACGCCGCAGTACCAACAATGGACGTTGGCCTGCCGCAGGAAACCGCGCGGGTCGTTCGGGGCGCTGGTATCGAGGGCCCGCATGGCCTTGTAGGCATCCTTGAGTTGTGTGATCTCCGCCGCGCTCAAGGTGCTGGCCGGACGGCGCGGGAGGATCATACGGCAGTCCTTGCGCCACGGTTTGGGTGTGCCGGGATTGCCCGGTGGTTCGCACACGGCCAGCACCGACTCCGGCAACGCCAGGCCGCCGAACAGGCTCGCGCCCAGCACCCCGACACCCAATCCCATCCGTTGAAGAAATGACCTCCGCGACGGCATGATCGCCCACATGCGGTCGTCCAGATTCGACATGACCTACCTCCTTGTGTGTGGCTTCGGCCGGGAAGGCTCGCGCCATCCGAGCGCGAGGCCCTGGTTGGATGGAGAGATGATTCATCAATAACCATGCCATGAGCGGGCGAGGCATCCGGCGCGCGGATGTTCGGACCTGCGTGAAATGACCCCTTGTCAATCCCGTAGGGATCGTATCCGATGCGATACGGTGGCAACCGAATGGATACAGGCCCGCGGTGAAATTTTTATCTTGAGGTCACCGCGCGCTTTACCGATACTGTGCGCCCTGGGCGATCGTAACCAGAGGGGACAACCATGCCGAACAAGAATACGCCGTTTCATCCGATCATCTATGTGCGCGGGTATGCCATGACGTCGGGCGAGATTGACGAGACGACGGCCGATCCCTTTTGCGGATTCAACCTGGGATCCACCGTCTATCGTGCCGTGCCGGAAAAGGACCGTCAGCCGCGCAAGTATATCTTCGAGTCACCGGTCGTGCGGCTGGCCTCCGACTTCGGTTATTGCGATGTGTATGAAGACGGGTACGACATTCTCGATCCCGAGTGGAGTGCCGATAAAGAGAACAAACTTTCCAGCCGATCCATCATCGTCTACCGATATTACGATGAGGCGTCGCGCCTGCTCGGCTTGGGAAAAACTCCGCCGATCGAGGTCTTTTCGGCCAAGCTGGGTGAACTCATTCTGCGGGTGCGGGAACTCGTCTGCGGGAATCCGGACAACGGCGTGACGCCTGACGCCTTCCGTTGCTATCTGGTCGCCCATTCGATGGGCGGCCTGGTCTGCCGCGGTCTCCTGCAGAACGCGAAGCTCGACAAGAAGAACGCCCGCCGCTATGTCGATAAGTTCTTTACCTACGCCACGCCGCACAACGGCATCGACATGGCCGGCATCAATGTCCCCTCCTGGTTGAGTGCCGCCGACATGAACAACTTCAACCGGAAGGAAATGGCCCGTTACCTCGACCTGAAGGAGGTATATGCCAAGACCGACGGCGTCGCCTGGATGCCGGAAGACTGTTTCCCCTCGGAACGCATCTTCTGCATGGTCGGCACCAACCGCATGGATTACGAAGTGGCATTGGGGATCTCGCGAACCTTTGCCGGCCATGGCAGCGACGGGTTGGTCCGCATCGACAATGCGACGTTGACGGGGCTCAAACCATCCGGCGCGCCCGGCATGCCGTGTGCCAAGGCCTTTGCCTATCGAGCCCACTCGGGATTCTTCGGTATTGTGAACAGCGAAGAAGCGTACCAGAACTTGACCCGTTTCCTATTCGGCGACGTGCGTGTGGATATCTGGGTCGATGTGGACAGCATTCGCTTGCCCGCCGCGGTGCAGGCTGAAGCCGACAAAGACCGGAAGGTGAATGCCCTGTACCAGTTCGAGGTGCTGGCCTCCCCGAGAGGCAAACTCTGGTTCCTCACGCGCCGGACCGCCGAGGAAGACTCGGTCGCCTGCCTGACGCATGAGGAGTGGTCGACGGCGCCGAAGAAACACGGGTCGCAGTTCCTATCGACCGTGTTTCTGGCCAACCGCGCGAGGGTCAACAAACAGCAACCTTCGCTGGCCTATAGCATGTCGCTCGGCGTGCGGGTGCCGGACTATGAGATCGATCGCAAGCTCTGGATCAATGAACATTACGAGGGCGGCTACCTGTTCCGGAACGCCATCCTCGTCGAAATGGTGCCGCCGCAGAACAAGGGCGACCGGTGGAAAGTGACCTATGCCTGGCAGAACCAGGGCATGAGCCTTCCCGATAGCGAAATCGATTACAAGAGCCTCAAAAGCGGCAAGGCGGAGATTGCCGTACCGTTCGACAGCGGGACTACGCCCGGCATCAGCGGCAAGCTGCGTTTCGTCGTCTCAGCCTGGAATTCCGATGCGGCGCAAGAGGCTTGAGGTTCGGCCTATTCGGCGTTGGCATAACAACGGAGATCGAGCGGCGCCGCCGCGAGTTCAGGTAACCGCATGGCGGCCTGCCGGACGTGGGGCCTGGTCAGGTGGGCCTCCATGGCCGCTCGGCTAGACCAGGTTTCGATAAAGGTGAAGTCCGTCGGGTCTGCCTCGTTGCGCAGGAGTTCATACGAGAGGCACCCTGCTTCTCTCCTGGTCGGTCCAAACAGGCCTCGCAGGATGGCGTGGAGTTCCTCGACCTTGTTCTGCTTCGCTAGCACTCGTGCTACGACCCGGACCGCGCCCTTCTGCATGTCGACCTCCTTGTCTCATGTGAGAGAAATGTCGCGACAGCAACCCGCGACCTGCTCAATACCGATTCTACGGATATGGTAGAGATTTGGATGGGCGGGGCATGTTTGACGTAATCCTCTACCAGCCTGAGATTCCCCCCAATACCGGTAACATCATTCGGCTCTGCGCCAACACAGGGTCTCGGTTGCATCTCGTCAAACCGCTGGGTTTCACCATGGAGGATAAGCAGCTGCTGCGTGCCGGGCTGGACTATCACGAGTTTGCCCGCATCGCCCTGTATGAAACCTGGACCGCCTGCGCGGCATCGTTTGCGGGTCGCCGCCTGTTCACCGTGTCCACCAAGGGCCGGCAACGGTATGACCTTGTGGCCTACCGGCCCGGTGATGTCTTCCTGTTCGGTCCAGAAAGCCGAGGACTGCCGCCGGAGATCCTCCAGAGCGTCGAGGAGGCCCAGCGCATCCGTCTGCCCATGGTATCGGGAAGCCGCAGCCTCAATCTCTCCAACGCCGTGGCCGTCGTCATCTACGAGGCCTGGCGGCAGGCGGACTATAAGAACGGGCTGTGAGGAATGTGGGGTGGTTCATCCCATTTCAAGTGCGGCGGCGATCAAGGCGAATAGTTCATCCGGCAGGACGGCTTCGCCGAAAGCCCCTTCACGGATTGCCAACTCTCGGCGCGTGACCCGCTCCTGTTCATCGAAACTGCCGTGGTAGAACACAACTGGTACCGTCAGATGGCGCTTTCGCAACTGACGGAGCAGATGAATCCCTGCGCTCACCATATCGAGATGAAGCTCCGGCCGTTGCCAATCCGACAACACCAGGTCGAACGGTTCGGGATCTTTATCCAGGCGTGCTAACGCGGCCTTTGTGCTGGTTACAGCTACAACCTCGATTTGGAGTTTGGCCAAAGCGGCGGTTTCAAATCGATTGTTATCGGGACGGTTATCGACCCAGAGGATACGTTTCTGATCCGGCGCATCAATCAGCGCGCGCGCGTATGGTTCGGCCTGAGCCGAATCCAGGGCAGGAACCCCACGGGCTTTGGCAGCTTCCGTGACCTTCGCTGAAAATTCATTCACGACACGGTCGAGGAGTGGATCAGCGGCCATTGCTTTTGCAATGCTGGGGTTGGTTTTGTCCTCAAACCTCGACAGGTCGAGAGGTAGTTTGCTGCTCAGAATGGGGGGCGCTTTCGGTGCCGGGGGCGTCTGTGGTGGTATCGTAGGCATGTGGCTCCACTTGGTTTGGATCTGTTCCACAGTACGCCGAATACCCTTGGCGACATCGGTCCAGGCTTCATCGCGATTCGGCCAAGAGGTCACGGGCCGTAGGTCGGTCGGCAGCCCTTGCAACGCTGCAAAAGGGGCATCTGTGATATCCACTGAGCGAAGCATCACCGGTATCACGCTCGCCTCTCCGCGCTGGTGCCGCTTCATGGCAACCTCAAGCTCGTATCCCCAAATATAATCAGAGCGAATGAAATCCGCACTGATGAGGAGCAGCACGAGATCTGCGGCCTCCAACTGCGCATCAATCTCCCTATCCCACTTCTGTCCTGGGACAATACGTCGATCATGCCATGAACGAATCACTTTGCGCCGTTCCATGATTTTCAGATGTCCGGCCAGTTCATCCCGTAGAGACTCATCCTCGTGCGCATAGCTGTAGAATAAATCGACGGGTTCCATTCCTTTGTCGCTCCACGAATCAGGCGTTGCAGACTTAAAAAGGATGCAGATGGTCCAGGCTCACGCTTTGTATGGCAAGGTGGCCCCGACCATCTGGATGCCTCGAATGTGTTCGATCGAATGGTTCCTCGGGCGGCTATGATCGCTCATCGGACAGCGGCAAGCCGCGGCATTGAATTTCGTAAGGTATATCTTTCGACACCCACTTACGCCATTGTTCAGCACTCATGTTCTTGCCGAGTTTTGAGCAAATAATGTCGGCCCACTGATGAGGTCCTGGCCAGAGAAGAACGGTCCTTTCATCGGCTGTTACAAAAAAGCTGCCGTCAGGAGCCATTGCCACCGCCTGAATATCGCGAGACTGATGGCCGAGAAAATGTGTGGAGATCTGCACGTGGTCGTCCCCATCCCACAGTTCAATTCGCCCCTGGTGCCCTCCGATTAGAATTAATCCTCCATCTCGGCTCGTATCAATCGACGAGAGCGGAACCGGCGTCGAGTCATGGAATCCAAGTCGCCAAAGGAATTCATCACGCTTCTTTAAGCCTCCGATCGTCGGATGTTCAAGGGCGCTCTTCTGCCACTCCAGGATGCGGCCGTCCTTTCCCGCTGAAAGTAACCATCTCCCTCCGCCATGGGAAATGGACTTGACCGGATCTGTGTGTCCTTGAAGTATTCGTTCGAATTCCGGCTTATCAACATCCAGAATGCGCAGACCGGCGTAACTGTCTCCCACGGCCATATAGTGGCCGTCACCGGTGAAGCCAACGGTGTAGAGTTCATAATCCCCTTGTGCATAGGAGGGTTTCTCAAGCCGTCGGATGATTGTGCCGGTTTCGACATTCCAAAGGCGGACCGTGCCATCGCTGCTGCCTGCGGCGAGCGTCTTGCTGTCTGGCGACAGGGCAATCGAACGGATAGGGTCAGTTTGATCCGCCATATCCGGGCCGATGGTCTGGAGCGATGCCGTGTCCCATCGCTTGACCATGCCATCATCGCTTCCGGACACAAGCACCGACTGATTGCCGATTCGTAAGAATGCCAGGCCCCGGATTGCTTGGTCATGCGCCTGCCAATGCCGATCCGCAGGTAAAGTGATCGGCTCAAAATCAGGCCGATGAAATGATTTCCACAGATGTATGGCACCTTGCTCGTCTCCCGCCGCGATGAATATGTCGTCGGGGCTAATTGCGAGGGTCGTTACATTGCCTGGTCCCGGAGAGGGCTGTTTCGCATCGAATCCCAGTTTCAATTGCGCAAGCGAAAACCCAGGGGTCTTGCTATCCCAAATGCGAATCGATCCATCTTGTCCGGTCGAGGACAAACGGGTTCCCCTTGGGTTGAAGGCTACCCCCATGACGATCCCTCCGTGCCCGAGCAACACGCCTTCATCGATCACATCAAATTCCGTTGGGCGGCTTACTGTCGCCGATGTTCTCTTCCCCGCCGGCTTGCTGCACGTCCTGTCGTTGTTCTTCAACTGGAAAAGCCGGACATTACCATCCGCACCAGCAGCGGCGATCAGTCCGTCTCGACTGACGGCAATTCCATAAATTCTTGCCTTCTGTCGCCTGCTTTTCTGTGCAATGCAGCGCTCCTTGATATTCCAGACCGTGATGAATCCATCATCCCCTGCGGAGATCAGGAGATTTTGGTTTTTGGGTGAGAATGCGATTTGCTCCACTATGTCCTTGTGCCCCGTCAATTCCACCGGCTGTCCATTTGGATTGCTGCGATTCCACAGCCGAATGATACCGTCGTCCCCACCGGAAGCCACCCAATGGTTATCCAAGCTGACTGCCACGGCAACGGAAATCACGTCCTTTTTCGGACGTAACTCAAGAACCCTGTCGGTCTTGAGGTCCCATAGTCGTAACATGCCGTCGCTTCCGCCAGAGACGATAAACTCCGCTCCCGGCCGTCCACCGTAGGCCACGCTATAGATGGTACCCGCGTTACTCTTTTCGAACCGATGTAGTTTTTTGTGCAGCAATACATCAAAGACACAGACTACACCGCTCCCTGTGGCTTTGTAGTCATTTGTAGAATACCCGGCTGCCAAGCGCGTACCATCGCTGTTATAGGCGAGGGACCAGACGGATTCAGTAGTGTATTGTCCACAATCCAATCTGCCGGTTTCCTGATAGGTTTCACTATCGAGCAAACGGATCAGGCCATCCTCTCCTCCGACAGCAAGGGTGTTTCCGTCGGGACTGTATGCAAGAGCCGGTGTGGGGACTAGCCCGTCGATCGTCACGGCCTTGCGGAGACGTCCGGAGGCTTCCAAGACCGAATGGAGTGAGGTCAGGCTGGTGGATCGAACCTGCGACAATGCACGATCACCTTGACTCAATCGATAGGTAGCGAGCCCTTGATACATGATCTGTTCCAAGGGCTCCATGCCTGCACCGAGTGCCTGGCGCCCCTCTGCGAGGCGCGCTGCGACCATGGACACTGCCGTAAGGGCATCCTTTCTTACCTGCTTCTTTCCTTGCTCCCATTTGTCCCAAAGCAGATGTCCAATCCCGAAGATGGCGAGGACTATGACAGCAGCCAGGATTTTGGCAAGCTTGATGCTACTGCGAGCCGCATCACGCTGGGTTTCTAATTCCTCGCTTCTGGCCCGCTCCCTATCCCGCTCGTCCTGGGCCAGCTTAGCCAGGCGTTCCTGTTCCTCTTGGTGCTGCTTGATTTTCCGTTCGTCCCTGGCCTTTTGCACCACGGGCACGAGGCGATCATGGATCAACTCCACCACGCTCTTCTTGTCGGGGTGGGGCACGATCCGCAACAAACGGTGCTTGTCTGTGAGTGCGGCCAATTGGCCCTCGGTGAGTAACTGTTTGTTGAGTGCCTCGTCTCTTGGGTAGTCGCCGCGGAAGTGATCGCCTTGGATCAGGTATTCCTCGATGAACCGTGCCGCATCGGGTGGGCCGTGTACCGCCGGGTCCTCGAGCACCTCTCGGTAAAACTCGTCTAAAATATCCTGTCCGGTATGTTCCACAAGTGTCTTGTCGATCTTCGCACCCTTGGCCCGTTTAGAATTGAGCCTGAAACAACAGAGATTCAACAGCACCGGCTCAATGGCCATTTCGGGCATGGTTGCCGTGTCTGCTGCGTGCTCTCGTTTTCCCACCAAATCGACGATACATGGCGCCACATCCGGGTCGAGCACTTCTTTCCCGGCCCGCGTGACCGCTTCAATGGCGCGATCCCGCGACATCGGATTCAGTCGCAAATAGTTGCGGAGCAGCGACGGTACTTTCTGTTCCCAGGTCCGTATCTCGGGCAGGAAATCTTCACGAAACGACAGGACGATGCGATAACGCTGGGAGAGAAGATCCAGCGACGGCCTTGTAATCTCGGCGGGAATGCGGTTCTCGATAAGATCGGCCAAATCGTCGCAGACCTGCCTTACGAGTTCGGCATTGCCGCCGCTGCGTGAGAAGATCTCCTCGAACTGGTCGAACACCAAGACCGGAGTAAGGGGAAAGTTGTCATGGCTCCATATTTGAAAATCTTTACGATGGAGGTATTCCCACAGACTGCTTTCATTGCGGGGCTCGGGATATTCCGTTTTCTTGCTTTCCATTTCTTCCTTGAGCCGTCGCATGACCTGCTGAAGCGGTGGATCCCTCGCGACATCGCGAAATTCAAATCGCACATGGACGGGCAAATAGTGTTCCGCCCGCAGCAGCGGATAGACGCCGGCCTGCAAGAGCGAGGTCTTCCCCAGTCCCGATTTCCCATAGACAACCGTCAAGGGGGCCAGTCGGATGAGTTGAAACAATTCAGCCGCTTCTTTGGGGCGGCCGAAGAAGAAATCGGAAGCACCTTCTGGATACGCGGCCAAGCTGGGGGGCCACGGATTCTGAGCATTCAGTTGGATCTCGTTTTCAAAAAAGACAGTCATGCTGACGGGCCTTCCAATCGAGTTACGCGCACCAATTTCTTCAGTGTCGCCTCCAGGCGCTCGTCCGGTACGCCTTCGGGTGCGTGGGCGAAATCGATATGCCTTTCGTCTCTCCATTTCGGCACAAGCGGGGCGGTATAGAGTCCTGGTTCGAAATCGTTATCAACAATGATCGGGAGAAGGAATGGGCGGTTCATCGGGAGGCGATCGTCCGCCTGTTCCCATTCTTTGAATACAAAGGCTTCTTTTCGGCTGTTGCAAGACCTGGAAAGCAGCGCTAGAAAATACCGGCAGTTTCGGATCCCTTCCAAAATACGGCGTTTAAAGTCCTGCCCCGGTTCGATGTTCTTACGGTCGAACCACACCTCGCTTTCGGCCGCACCCAGCCTGCGTAGTGATTGATACAGAGATTCTGCTCGTGGCAAGTCCGTCTCTCTGGAGTGACTGATAAAAAACATCGTTCTACGGGGTACCGTCTCGTCAGCCGGGCGCTCGGGTTCCTGAGCCGTCGCTCCATGATCGTTCATCCACCGCCTGTGTAGTTCGGCGACAAATTCAACCGGTGAAAGTTCTGAAATCACTTCGGTGCCTGTTCCAAAACTGCTGAGAAAGCATGTGAAGCTTTCCTCCGGCTTCAACTGTTCGATCAACCAGGAACGCCTATAGTTTTCAGAAAGCCGCTTTTGATTGGTTGCGCGAAGGAAAAACCGGCTCAACCATTCGGGGAAGTTGCAGCCGATCAGCAACAAACTGCGTTGTTGCAACTCACCCAGGAATACGCCGAGCGTCTGGCGGCCGTGAGCGATCACGTCATGGGCATATTCGAGGACATCTTCGTCGTGGATCGCGAACATCGGCGCGGAGCGCGCTTTGCCGAACAGGTACAACAGATTGACCTCTCCGGGATTGTTCTGCCACTCGGTGACCAGATCCTTTCGTTCACTGGTCGGGAGATTGGGCGAGTGAACGATCTCGTTCACGACGCAGCGTAGTCTCAGGCTTCGGGCGAGCAGGTCGTCCGGGGTCAAGGTCACGAAGAGGCGAAAGTCGGCAATCTCCGCCAGCTGCCGGATGGGCGTCGGTATCATGAACTGTTCGGCATTCGTGATGGCTTGGATCGCTCCACAGACGTCGTCGTAAAGGTCTTGCAAATCGACGGTCCCCTTCAGGCGTGAGACCACCTCGTTGACTTCACGAAAAGGCAAGGGTGAAATCTCTTCCGGCTTCTTGCCATAGTTGTGCAAAAGACGCGTTGCGACTTGAGCCTGCAGGGACGTCTGCCCGTCGGCTCCAACCAGCAGTCGAGATCCGATGATCGGGACGACATTGTTGTCCCGAATTTTATCCATCAGCCGTTTCCATCCTGCCGCATTCATTTCCGCCCCCCGCCCGCGAGGTCCTGGAGCGTCCGGCTATCGATCCACGTCACCTGTCCTGTTCGGCGCTTCACCTCGCGGTACATATGTGCGGTGCCCCCCGGCCCGTCTCCGCCTCCACCGTCCCAGAGGCAAAGGAACCGCACGTTATTGATGCCGTAGGTGAGGGCTGTGTAGAGCAGCCACCGGTTGCAGCGTTCGAAGGGGTTCACGCCGGTGGGCAGGGGGCCGAGTTCGTCCGGCATGATGCGTGGTTCGTCCTTCAGGCTTGCCGTGATCGCGTAGAAACGGTCGCGCCACTTGTCGCCGCCGGCAGAGGGAAGGATGGAGCGTTCGATGAAGTCCGGCTCTTCAAGCGGCAGCAACAATTGCAACTGGACGTGTCGTTGGCTGCAGGCTTCGAGAAACAGAATGTCGCCGCCGCTGGCCCCCTGGGCGAGCGCGAGGTCATCCGGTCCTGCGCCCAGTCGATCCAATGCTTGGGCGAGTTTCTGCGCTGCGACCGTTTCTTTGTCCGCTGGAAAACGCGCGGTCGGTCGGTCCGGCCTGTCGATCATGTGGCCGCTGAAGAGAAACACCAGTCGCGGTGGCCGGCGCGTTTGAGGGGTCAGTTTTTCCATGGCACGGTTGAAAACGGCGAGCCCGGCTTCGACATTGTCCTGGCGGAAGCCCAGGTCCTTGAGCAATTGCAGCTGCGCGCGAGAGGAGTTCAGCGCAAACCAATCCTTGTCGTTCTTTGCAACCGCTTCCTTGTAAGCGGCTTTGACAAGGTCAGGTGTTCCGACCAGCAGTTCCACGTCACCGCGCGTTGCGTTCGACCAAAACAATGAGTGTGCGTTCGGTTCATGCTCGGCGGCGAACCGAACGGCCCCGGCCATGGTCATCATCTCTCTGTCGTAGCGGTCGTCGTGTGTGAGGTCTCGATGCAGATGCATCAACGTGAGGGCGTTGATGCCGGAATAATAGTGGTTGGGATTGCGCCGGTAGGCCGTTGCGTAGCTGTCGATGGCCGCGCGCAGTAAGGCATCCTCCTCCGTCGCGTCCGCACGCCATTGCTCAGCTGTCCGACCTGGCTGGTGCCAGGCGGCGACCCACGCGTCCTTGTCCACGCGCCCGAGCAACGCCCAGGTCTCCGGATCGTCGGGGTACACCTCCAAAACCTTGCGGTAGTGGGCCCGCGCTCGATCCAATGAATGGCCGGCTCTGCCCGCCAAGGCCAGCCGTTGCAGGCAGATGCCTTGCTCCCGGAGGCCTCTCAGGTTGTGCGGTTCGATGGCGAGCCCCCGTTCGAGCTGTTCCAACGCGAAACCAAAGTGCTCGGCCCTCCTCAGCGCTTCGCCGGCGGTGATCCAGGCCTCAGCTCGAAACGCGGCAATCGGCCCTTCGTCGGCCAGCACCAGGATATCGCCGAGGTGCCCAGCCTTGCGGGCCAAGGTGATGCGGCTTTCCCATGTTGCATGCTGTTCCCAAAATTCCTGTACATCACCGATGCGGAGTGATTTCCAATCAGGCTCCTGAAGGTTGGGCATCAGGTGATAAATCGGGCTGATCTTGCGGCCGTGCCACGACTCCATCGTCGCCTTGATCATGGAGGACAGATTCTTCCGATCTTCCTCAACCGTGCCGGGATCCGGTCCGCGACCCTTGACGCTGTAACGGAGCTTGCGGTCTGTGTAGAGGTCGAAGGCGGTCGACACTCGTCCGCCGCAAATCAGCACGACGCCGCGGGCGCGCAAGGCATGCCGTACGCCCAGCTCGTACCATACGTTGGGATTGTCCAGGGTGAGGTCTGCTACGACCACGTCGGCGAGAAGGAGTTCTTGGAACATGTCCGTGCGGATGTCACCGGCCCGCACTTCTTGGTCGGCCCGAAATGGGTCCAGGCCGGCGGCTTCCAGAGCCGGTCGAATCAGCTCGGCGTACACCCGGTTGAAATCGATCTCCTTTCCGTCACTGTCTGTTTTCACGCCGAACGGCATGGCGACGAACGCGTGGGGTTGCATGGCAGGTCTCCGAAGGCCGAACTGACCGCTAGCATTGTCGCTTTCCCCTACCTCAATTCGTTGGTACTGAAAAGGGGCAGGAGGGGAAAGGCCTGAAAATCCTTCAGTGCCGATCGGCGGTACAAGGCGCAAACCCTGTGCCAAGGAGGGCCTCAATAAATTGCGTTTATTTTGCCAGCTGATAGTAAATACGTGTATTCGGCGGGCGGAGAACCGAAGGGAACACTGTATCTACTCGAATCGCGCCTGTTATCGAAAAAGATACAGCGTGCATCCCACGTCCGGAAGCATGGATCGAGGTTTGATCTCGTAGCAGGGCTCGATGTGTCGGTGCCATTCACCTGGATCTTCCCGCGCTGTTTTGTTAGTTTCTCTGCGCAACTTCATGGGCGGTAGGGTTTGACACCACCTCAATGAAAGCGCGCTTGAGGCTCAACGGACAGGTCCTCCTCACGTGCGGCTTCGGAAAGTCCACACAGGCTTATGACTTCTTTAACAGCACCGGCAACTCCCCCTGCAGCAGAGCAGCGCATTGTGGGCCTCATCGCCAAGGAATTGAACGTGCAACCGCCGCAGATCGCCGCGGCTGTGGCCCTGTTGGACGGCGGCGCCACGGTACCGTTCATCGCGCGGTATCGCAAGGAGGCGACCAACAACTTGGACGATACGCAGTTGCGCGCGTTGGAGGAGCGGCTGTTGTATTTGCGTGAGTTGGAAGAGCGACGGATGGTCGTGTTGGCCTCGATCCAGGAGCAGGGCAAGCTAACCGACGACCTGCGCCGCACTATCGAGCAGGCGGCGACGAAGCAGGCCGTGGAGGACCTTTATTTGCCCTATAAACCCAAGCGGCGCACGAAGGCGCAGATTGCCCGCGAGGCCGGGCTTGAGCCATTGGCTGACGCGCTGCTGGCCGATCCCACGCTGGACCCTGAGCAGGAGGCGGCCATGTATGTGAAGGTCACGCCGGCGGCCGAAGGCGTGGAAGCCGTCAATGTGCCGGATGCGAAGTCGGCGCTCGAAGGTGCGCGCGACATTCTGGTGGAACGATTTGCGGAGACCGCCGATCTGTTGGCCACCCTACGCGCCAAGCTCTGGAATGAGGGCATCGTGACCTCCACGGCGGTGCCGGGGAAAGAAATGGCGGAAGAAGAAAAGTTCCGCGACTACTATGCCTATCAGGAACCGATCCGCACGATTCCGTCGCACCGCGCGCTGGCGTTGTTTCGCGGACGGACCCTGGGTGTGCTGCGGCTCGATCTTGGCTTGGATGCAGCGCAAGAGGTCCTCGTGCCCCATCCCTGCGCGGCCTTGATTGCGGCGCGCTTCGGGATCGAAGCACGTGGACGGCGGGCCGACAAGTGGCTGGCGGATGTTTGTCACTGGGCCTGGAGGGTGAAGATCCATTTGCACCTCAGCACCGAACTGCTGTTGCAGGTGCGGGAAGCGGCGGAAGCCGAAGCAATTAAGATCTTCGGGCGGAATCTGCATGAGTTGTTACTGGCGGCGCCAGCCGGACCGAAGGCCGTCCTCGGCCTCGATCCTGGGTTGCGCACCGGCTGCAAGGTGGCCGTGGTGGATGCCACGGGGAAGCTGCTGGAAACGGCGACGATCTATCCCCATCAGCCGCAGAATGAGTGGCGGAACGCTCTCGCGACGGTGGTGGATCTCGCGCTGCGGCACGGAGTCGAGTTGATTGCCGTCGGGAACGGCACGGCGAGTCGAGAAACGGATAAGTTTGCCGCCGAGGTGGTGCAACTGGTGGCAGAACGCAAACCGGATCGGAAGTTAGCCAAGCTCGTGGTGAGCGAAGCGGGGGCGTCGGTCTATTCGGCGTCGGCCTTGGCCGCGGCCGAGTTTCCCGCGCTGGATGTCAGTCTGCGCGGTGCCGTCTCGATCGCCAGGCGGTTGCAGGACCCCTTGGCGGAGTTGGTGAAGATCGAGCCCAAGTCGATCGGGGTCGGTCAATATCAGCATGACGTGAACCAGCGCGCGCTCGCCCGGTCGCTCGACGCCACGGTGGAAGATTGCGTGAACGCGGTCGGGGTCGATCTGAATCGGGCATCCGCGCCGCTCCTGGCGCGCGTGTCCGGCCTGAATCGGACATTGGCCCAGAACATCGTCGATTACCGGGACAGCCACGGGCCCTTTCCGAACCGCCGTGCGGTCTTGAAGGTGCCCAGGTTGGGCGACAAGACTTTCGAGCAAGCCGCCGGCTTTCTACGGATCAGCGACGGCGACAATCCGTTGGACCATTCCGCCGTGCATCCCGAAGCTTATCCGGTGGTGGAGCGGATTCTGGCGCGCCTCGGCAAGGGCATCAAGGAGGTCATGGGACGGCCGGAGACCTTGAAGGGGGTGGCTCCCGCCGAATTCACCGATGAGACCTTCGGGTTGCCCACGGTGCGCGATATCCTGACGGAGTTGGAGAAACCGGGTCGTGACCCGCGCCCAGAATTCAAGACCGCCACGTTCCGCGAAGGCATTGAGTCGCTGGCCGACCTCCAGCCCGGCATGGTGCTGGAGGGGGTCGTGACCAACGTCGCTGCGTTCGGAGCCTTCGTGGACATCGGGGTCCATCAGGACGGGTTGGTCCATGTGTCGGCGCTGGCGAACCGGTTCGTGAAGGATCCGCACGAAGTGGTGAAGCCGGGCCAGATCGTGAAGGTGAAGGTGCTGGACGTGGATCAGAAGCGCCAGCGCATCTCGCTCACCATGCGGCTGGATGAGAGGCCGGACGCTGTGCCTGCGATACGTGAGCGCCGGTCGTCTCCCGACCATCACACCCAGGCCTCCCGTACTCCTCAACCGGTCGGCGCCCTAGCGCTCGCGCTTGCCCGTGCCAAACAGAAGCGATAGGGCAGGGGGGTGAGCCATCCAGCTGGCATGGTGACCCGGCGCAGTTCGCCTCTCGATCAGCTCAGGTGCCGAGCTCGTATTTCTTGAGTTTGGCCAGTAAGGTCTTGTAGTCGATGCGGAGGATCTGGGACGTTTTGGTCTTGTTGCCGTGGCAGGCCGCGAGCACTCGCTCGATGTGCAGGCGCTCGACCTCATCGAGTGAACGCTGCGTGGCGTCAGCTTCTAGGGCCACGGCGGACAATCGAGGCAACACCTGCTCCACCTCCTCGCGCGCGATGGGGCCGCGACTCGAACCCATCAGGACCAGCCGTTCGATCATGTTGCGTAGCTCGCGTACGTTGCCGGGCCACCGGTAGGCGGAAAGGCATGTGAGCGCCTCGGGGGTGAGCGTGCGGGTGGTGATGCCAGGGATGCGCAGATTCTGCAAGATGTGGGTTGTCAGCGCCGGGATGTCTTCCGTCCGTTCGCGTAGCGGCGGAACACGGAGGGTGACGGTGTTGATCCGATAGAGGAGATCATCGCGAAACTTTCCCTGCAACACGAGTTCCTGCAAGTCCCGGTTGGTCGCGCAGATGATCCGGACATCGGCTCGCAGGGTGCGCGTGCTGCCGACTGGACGATATTCGTTCCGGTCGAGGAACCGCAAGAGGCTCACCTGCATGGGGCCGGGCATCTCGCCCACCTCATCCAGAAACAGGGACCCGCCGTCGGCGGCGGCGATGAGGCCGGGCTTCGCGTTCGTGGCGCCGGTGAAGGCCCCCTTCTCGTAACCGAACAACTCGCTTTCGAGCAGCTCACGACTCACCGCGCCGCTGTTGACGGCGATGCAAGGACCGGCCGCTCGTCCGCTCCGCGCATGCAATAGCCGCGCGACGACTTCTTTTCCGACCCCGGTTTCCCCTTGGATGAGCACCGGCGCCAGGGAGGGGGCGACGTGGTCGATGTGGTTCCGCAGCGCGCGCCAAGCCGGACTCACACCCTCGACCAGCGCATCCTGCCGATATCCGCCGTGCCGGGCCGCCAAACTCTCCTGACGGAGGATGCGCAGGGTGCGCAATTTGGCCAACGCCGCCTTCACCGACGCGCCGTCGAAGGGAATGTCCTTGATGAGAAAGTCCCAGGCGCCGTCCTTGATGGCCGCGACGGCATCCTTCACGTCGCCATGGCCGGTCAGTACGATCACATCCACGTCGGGCTGGTGTTCCTTGACCCAGCGCAACACCGCCCGCCCGTCGAGGCCGGGCATGCGGAGGTCGGTGATCACGCATTCGTAGGACTCGGTCTTCAGGCGGTCAAGGCCCTGTTGGCCGCTCGCGGCTGTCTGCACCTCGCACCCCTCTTCGCGCAGCGCTTGGCTCACCACGAGCCTGACGAATTCCTCGTCGTCGATGATGAGGGTGCGCAGCGACGGCATGGTTAGCGACCGCCTTCCGAAGGCACCACCGGGCGGGAAGGCCGGGCGAAGTCCGCCCGTTCAGGGAATGCCAGGTAGAAGGTGCTGCCCACCCCCTCGGTCGATTCGGCCCAGACGCGGCCATGGTGTTTGTCCATGACGAGTTTGACGATGGCCAGCCCCACGCCGGTGCCTTCGTAGTCCTGCGGCGCGTGCAGCCGCTCGAACAGGCCGAAGATTTTCTCTCCCTGGGAGGGGTCGAACCCGATGCCGTTGTCGCGGACGAAGAGGACGCGCTCGTGTCCGGTCTGGGTGCCTCCGATGGTGATGGTGGGGGCGGGGCTGCGACGCGAGAACTTGGTGGCGTTGTCGAGCAGGTTGACGATGGCCTGCCGGATGCTGACCGGCTCGCCGTAGAGATCTGCGTACGGCAGTTCGACCAGGACCTTGGGTTTCGGCCCCTGGCTCGCGCTGAACCGGTCGCCGAGGAGCGTGGTAATCATCTCTAGTACGTTGAAACGCTGCCGTGGCAGGTCCTGCTGCTCCATGCGGGAATATTTCAGGAGCGCGTCGATCATGTGGGTGAGCCGTAATGCCGAACGGCGAATGATGTCGATGTGATGGCGGGTCTGCGCGTCTTCGCCCTCGGCAAACTGTTTTTCGAGCAACGACGAAAATCCCTCGATCTCCCGCAAGGGGCCCTTGAGGTCATGGGCGACCGAATAGGTGAAGGCCTCGAGCTCCTTGGTCTTGCGGGCGATGTCCGCCGTCTGTTCCCGCAGGCTGGTGACCATAGAGGAGAGGGACGAGGCCAACGTGCCGACCTCATCCTGACTGGGCCATCGTTCGAACTGGGCCGACAGGTCGTGGTGGGCGACACGGTCGGCCGTGACCGACAAGCGCTGCAGGGGCTTGGCGATGTGGCGATTCACCGAGAGGTAGATCGCGGTAATGACGAGTCCGAGCGCGGCCGCAAGTCCCAGGGCGATCAGTCTGGCTTCCCGCAACAGCAGGTCGCCCTCCACCTTCATCTCCGCATCAATGTCCGAATGGACCCGCACCAACTGGTCCAAGCTTTCCATCAACCGCGAGAACAACCGGTCGACGACGACCCTATCAGCCGGGTTGCCCAACACTGTCTTCCAGGCTCCGTGCAATTCTCTCAGGGCTTGATCGATGTCCGTGATGGCGCGATCTTCTTGATCGGCAAGGTCGATCCGCTCGTGCTCGGTCAGCATGCCGAACAGGATCGGGTGGGTGCGTGCGGCGTGGGTGGACCGGTAGACCTCCAACGAGCTATGCAGGCGGTCGGCGTGAGCGGTGAGTTGGGCAAGTGCCTGCCCGGTCTTGTCGGTATCGCGCTGATCCATCGACCGGTGCAGGGCCAGATCCATTTCGTACACGGTGCGCTGCATCGTGGCGGCAGTGACGATCGCCGGTACCGTGATGCGCTTGTGCCGATCGACATAGCTGTTGATCCGGCTGAGATACACCAGGAGGGCCGTGAGGCTCAGGCCGAGTAGGATGAGGATTACACCGAAGGCGATGAAGAACTGTTGTCCGATCGTACGGTCGTGCAGGCGGCGCATGGAGCCTCGTGTGAGGCCTACCGTACCATAGCGTCCTCCCCCGTGCTAGTAAGGGGGGCTGCACCCTGGTGAGGCCGAAGGGGTCCTATGGTTTGGGCGGGGCAGCTTCGTGTCCGCGATCCAAGCCCGGTTGCACCGGCATCGCGGTGAGGGCCTCGCGATACCGAATCTGTAATTCCTCCCGCTGATCCGGGGCGAAGAACCGTGCGCCGGAGCGCACCGTGACGAGAAACTCCTCCGGTTCAAAGGTCACGTCGTGCGCGGCCGACGCCTCGGGAATGTTCGGGAGTTGCCGGTCGTATTTGCTGATGTCCGGCCCTGGGCTGTGTCGATCGTGCACTCCGGTCAGCGTGAGGTGCAGGATGGACCCACGGATGGCGATCCACCCCGTGGTGGTTTCCTCATCTCCCTGGTCCGTGGCATGGCTCAGGTGGAAGTAGACCCGTTCGGCCGGGCCGGTCTGCGCCAGCGCTTTGGCCATCGGCGATGCCAATACGGTGATCTCCTCGTTCCGGAAGGCTCTGGTACGGTCTGCTTCTCCTACGAAGAGCCGATGGATGAAGTTCCGCCGTTCCCAGGCGCGGACGCCGCGCAGCAGGGTGCCGACCTCGGTCGCCGTCAGGTTGGCGGGATGGCTATTGGTCATCGAGTCCGGATCCTGCTCCACCCGCACTTCGCTCAGGCCAGACTGATAGATGATCTTCGGCGGGGTGGTCGGTCCGCCGGCGCAACCGGCGACCAGGGCCAGTCCGACGAGTCCGAGCGTCAGACGTCCTGTCCAAGAACGCGGTTGCGATGCTGTGTGTCCTCTACGGTTCATGGGTTCACCTCCTGCCGCTGCACCTGCCCGACGTCTCCCGTGACTCGATCGAAGCCGTATTCCTGAAAGAGTGCCTGTGTCTGCGGCGCCAGCAAGAACTCGATGAAGTCGCCGGCGCCCGAAATGTTTTTTGCCGTCCACACCGCGGCCACGCCGTAGCGAACCGGCTGGTGAGACTCGGGAGGCGCCGTATCCAGGATTTGCACCTTCTCGTTGAACACGGCATCCGTACGATAGACCACGCCGACTTCGGCTTCTCCCTTCGTGACGAGATCCAAGACAGCGCGCGAATGTTCGCCGAAGACATACTGGGACTTCAACGTCGAGTCGAGTTTGCTGTGTTTGAGGAATTGTACGGTGACCTTGCCCACCGACGACGTTTTCGGATCGCCGATGGCGATGCGCCGGACCGGGACGGTTTCGAGGTCATGAATCGACCGGAGCGGTGCCGGCAGCACGGTGCCGGTGATCAAGACCAGCGAGGTGCCGGCGAAGGCCCGCTTGGTGCCCTGGATTACTAACCCCTTCTGTTCTAGCTGGTCGATTTCCTCGAAGAGTGAGGGCAGGAACACATCGACCGGAGCGCCTTCTTCGATCTGCTTGCGCAGGGTCTGCGAGGGACCGTAAATGACCCGTACGTTGATCGCACGATGTTCGGCTTCGAAGCGCGGGAGCACCTTGCGCAGCGCGTCTCTCAAGCTGTTGGCGGCGGCGATGGTCAAGGTCTCAGACTGGGCCTGTACCGGCGACGCTACCCCGATTGTGGCGAGCAGAAGCCCGGCCACCAGCCCGATCCTCAATCGTTTCGTTTCGCGTTGCATGCTCATCCTCCGGTCACGGTGACCCGTTGTGACGGGTTAGAAAAAGAACTGATATTGGACGTTGATTCGGTTTTCGATGAGGTCGCGCCCGAAGCCCGGCTCGCTCTCGAAGGGAAACCGATCGGGAGCGCGCCCCCCGCTACCCAGGGTGATATTCGAATAGTCGATGACGAGCCGGTTATTGTATGTGCCGTCGAAGCTATAGTTGATGGCCGCGCCGAACTCCTTGACAAGGTCGTTGACCTGCTGCGTGGAGGGGTCCATGAAACCGTAGCGAACGGCCAGTTCGAGCTTCCGCGGGATGAGGTACTTCCCGATCTGTGCATACCAGCCGTAGGCTTGACCGAGGTTGACGGGAGGGCCCAGGAATTGCGCCGGCGGGATAGTGTTCAGGTCGAAGGGGCTCGTGCCGCTATTCGGGTTCCGGACGCGCTGGTGCCGGTAGTAGCCCTCGGCCTGGAACGACCAACCTTGGTACTTCGCGATGAAGTCGGCCTCATAGGTTTGGAAATCCCAGATGCCACCCGCCAAGAGCCGGCCGTTATAGGCCTTGGTGACCCGTTGCCGATAGGCCCGTTCGACGATGTCGGACCGGGTGGAACTCAGATAGTTTTGGGCCGGGTTGTAGGCATACCCGAAGGCGATGGCCGATTGCAGCGTGCGTGAGTTCAAGATATCGCCCTGGCCGTATCCTGGATTACCCGCGATCTTATAGAGCAGGCGCACGGTGTACATCATTTCGCCGGTCATGAAGCGGGTGTCGTAGTTGTACGTTCGGGTGGTGGAGGCGCCGGGTGCTCCCGGCGTGCCGGTTTGCGGCAGGACGTTTTGGCTGACCGCCGTGCCTTCCCGTGCGAGATTGGCGCCGACGCCGCCCCAGATGCCGATGGCGTAATTGAATTTGTATTGGTCCTCATCGCTCGAAATGCTGATGCCGATGTCACGGCTGCTCTGTTGATTGGCCGCGAAGGCATTCTGGACGATGAGGTTGTCCGCAAAGGTCGAGGTAGCCATCGAACTGATGGTGGCGCGATTGAACCAGACCCGTTGCTGTCCTGCCTGAACGGTCAGCCAGGGAATGTGCCAGGACGAAATGTAAGCGTCGAGTAGGCCGGCGCGACCGCTGCCGCCTTCTTGATCCCAGGTGGTCTGGTCAAACGCCCAGGAGACGTTGTAGCGAAAGTCTGGGTCGAAGGCGTATCCCAGGAATTGGAGGCGGGCACGGGGCACGCTGAATTGATTGGAGTCGCTCTGTTTCCGGATCGCTCGATACTCGACCTGGCCGCCCAGGATTTCCGGGTTGCGGGAATCGCCGATGGTTCCCCACCCTTCATTGTAGGTGCTGTGACTGTAACGAACCTGGGTGAGGAGTCGGAGTTTGAGGAAGAATTTGTCCCCGGCTCGAATGTTGAGACCGTTGTTCACGTCGATGGTGAAGTTGGGTTTAGAGATGCGCTCCTTGGTTTCCAACACCCGCAATCCCTTGTCGTACTCGTCCTGGCTGATGATGCCTTTGAGGAGCAGATACTTCAGGCCGGGATCTTCACCGGAATAGTACTCCCACTTCCCGTCCTTCTTCACAAGTTGACCCTCTTCAAGCGCATGGGCCTCGGATGTCACCCCTGCGGCGACGAAGCCAAGCAGTGCGGCGATTCTCAATAGCGCTCCGGCCTTCATCTCTGCAATCCTCCGTGTGGGCGGCTGACTAATAACTGATGGTGGTGTAAATAATGCGTGAATAATGTAAGTTGCTAATCTCTAGTATTCCGATAAGAAATGAAATACATCGACTTGAATAACATTGTCAACAATATTCTCTTGAATTGTTGTTCCGTGAGGCAATCTCTTTGCGTGTGTACTTTACTGTTGACATATGTAATGTATTCTGTCATTCATGGCCCGCCATGAACATGAAGAAGTCACCGCAGGTTGAGGACTCGGCATCGGTTCAGAATCTGCTGGAAGAGACGCGACAGGCCAAAGGGCTGACGCGCGTCGCGCTTGCGTTGCGCGCCGGGATCACCCGACAGGCCGTGCATGCCATCGAAACTAACCAATACCTCCCGACCACCGCCGTCGCCCTTCGACTTGCACAGGCTCTCGGCTGTCGTGTGGAGGACCTTTTCCGACTGCTTCCTCAGGAGGAGATTGTCGAGGGTGAATGGTCGGCAGCTTCGGTCTCGATGAAACCTTCTCACCTCAACACCCGTGTGAAAGTGGCCAAGGTCGGTTCACGGTTTATTGTCCGACCGGTTGCCGAGTTGGGGGAGGTGATGAACTATGCCGTACCTGCGGATGGACTTACCCTTCCAGGCTCCCACCAATCGCAACGGCCCCAGCACCCATCCAGAAAGGTTCAAGTACGGCTTCTACGGAACCGCCGCGTTATCGAACAGGAAATCGCCGTGGCTGGTTGTGATCCTTCCGTATTCTTGGCGGGCGACTATCTTCGACGACAAAAAGAAGATTGCAGCGTGGTGGGATGGACTCTCGGAAGCGCCGCCGCGATCGACGCGCTGAAACGGGGAGAGGTACACATGGCGGGGGTGCACGTCGTGGACGCGCAGTCCGGAGAGTCGAACCTGCCGTACCTACGCCGGCATCTCAAGGGCAGTGAGTATTTAGTCATCACCTTTGCGGTGTGGGAAGAAGGGCTGCTCGTCGCCCCGGGGAATCCCAAATCCATCCATGGAGTCGAGGACCTCGTTCGCCCCGACATCGGCCTGATGAACCGGGAAACAGGGGCGGGTGCGCGCTTGCTGCTCGATCAACAATTGGCTGCGGCGGGTATCACCTCGGCGGTGATCAGCGGGTATGACCGAATCGGGCGATCCCATTTTCAGGTCGCTCGCACGATTGCGGAAGGTCATGCGGATGTGGCCGTCGGAGTGCGGACGGCGGCGAATCTGTTCGGCCTCGATTTTCTTCCCCTCCAGCGAGCCCGCTACGACTTCGTGGTGCCGAAGGCGCATCTCAAGGACCACCCGGGCATCGAGGCCCTTATGAATATCCTGGTCAGTCGCTCGTTTCGAACGGAAATCGACGCCCTCGGCGGGTACGACATGACCGAGACCGGAACCGTGCATGAATTGCGCGCGCACTAAGGCGCTTTTGTGAGGCGACCATGCTTAATCTTCTGACAGTTGTTGGGGTGAGTCTCCTGTTGTGCGTCGGTTCTGCATTGGCTGAACAGGAAACCTTTGTCATCGCCGGCTCGCCCAGTGTGAAGGGCGTGCTCGATCGACTCGGTGCCGGATTTGAACGGACCCATCCTGACGTCCGCATAAAACTGTACGTCGATAACGGCTTGGAATTGAGGCGAACCATTGCGGGAATGGAAAACAGCATGGTCGGCCAATACTTCATCGGCAGGGGCCCCATCCATGTGGTGGCTCCGGGCGGGGACGAGGTGCTCACCCGGCTGGAGCAGAAATACTATGTCCTGCCGGGAACGAAACGATCCTATGCGGTGGAGCAACTGGTCCTGGTCGTTCCGGAGTCCTTGGTCGAGGCGCCTGATTCGCTGGAAGCCTTGAGCCGCGGGACCAGCCGCCTCGCCGTGGCCGATCCGTCGCACACCAGGTTGGGGGCGCAAACTGGTGCCATGCTGTACGCGCTCGGGCTCGATGCACCCTTCACGGGGCGCCTCGACGTGGCGACCGATTCGCGCGGAGTCCTCGACCATGTGCTGAGCGGGCAGGCGGATGCAGGCATTCTCTTCGGGCATGAAGCGGTGAAGGAGCAGGAGCGGGTTCGGATCGTGGCGAGGGTGGGAAAAGGCTATCTCCCAACTGTGCATTCGATGGCCATGGAGCGGTACTGCCCCAATCGAAGCCTCTGCGAAGAATTTCTTGATTACGTACAGAGCGCGGAAGCGCAGGCCATTGTTCGCCAGGCAGGGTATGGCCTGCCCTCGAGTCGGCGCCAATAGCCGATCACACACGGGATCCTGGGCCTCAGCGGTGCAACGATCGTGTAATTTGTAGGCCTTTTATCGACATCTATGAGGAGCGGCAGATGGGACGCACGAAGAGACAAGGTCTGTGGAGGCAGATGGTGTTCTGGACCTGCGTGTTGGGAGGGGTCACCAGCCTGACGGTAAGCGGCTGTGCCAGGCTCCCCTATACGACGCGGACGGTGCACGAAGATCAGCGGGTGGTGGTGAAGGTGCAACGAGAGGTCGACTCCAAGGCCCATACGCATCCGGTGCAACTGACCAATGAGGAGATGGTCAGCCTGTTGCGGGGCTTTTCTATCCGTGAGCAGCAACGGTTGCCGTTACGCTGGTTCATGGAAGAGTTGCCGCCCAAGCCCCTGTTTCGAGAAGACGAACTCCAGGCCTTAGCGCCGCACCTCGCACAGGGGCTTCAGCAAGTAGGCCCGGACGAGCGGGCGCATTTCGAAATCCGTGGTCCCGGATTCAACCCGGAGTATGGCCGGGACACCACTGCCGGATGGGTGACTGTCCGCGACCCCTATCTCTATCTCACGATCGAGTATTTTCACACGCAGCTCCCCGTGCGCAAATCCGACAATTATGACTACAACTACCCCCTCCCACCGCCCACACCGAAAGATTACATCCTCTACTTCGAGCCAGGTCGCTTCTGGGGCGCCGATGACAAGCAAACCAGAGCGGTGGCGTATCGGCAGTTCTTGAAATCCGGAGAGGCCGGCACGGGACCGCGCTGATAACCGGCCGGCTTTCGGACTGACCGATCCGCATAGCGATCACAATTGGACATCATGGAGTTGGTGATGAGCACATACAGGAGAGGTTTGCGCGCCCTGATGATGGCCGCGCTGTTCGCGGGATTCGCTTGTGTGACCTTCGCGCAGGCAGCGGAGTCCGGCAAGCTGCTGGAAAAGGACGGCAAGTATGTCTTCGTCGAAAGCATGGACCCGTCGCTCAAACTTTTGCTCGAACGGTCGGTCAAGAGCGGCATGATCACTCAGGAAGAGTACGACCAGGTGCTGAAAGAGTCCGAAGAGCGCAGCCAGTTGCTGTCCCCGAGTTTTCGCGGCTGGTACGACCGGGGATTCAACCTCTCGATGAACGACAATGCCTTCTTCCTCAAAATCCGCTTTCGCAGCCAATTGCGGTATACCCAGCGGTTCCGTAACGATGCCTGGCGCAATCCCGGCGAAGCCAAGAATTTTCCTGAGTTGCTGGGCGTCTTCGGCGACTATCGGGCCAATCGTTCGGAGAACAGCGCGTCATCCTTCAACGTGAGACGGCTGCGGTTGTATTTCATGGGCCATCTGTTCGATCCGGACTTTAAGTACTATATCCAGATGCGGGCGGAGACGGCGGAGAACGCGCAGTCGCCAGGATCCTTGTCTCTGTTCGACGTCAACTTTACCTATACTCGTTTACCCTGGGCGAACGTGCAATTCGGCCAATACAAGGTCTACTTCAACCGGTCGCAAATCAACTCCACCGCCTCGATGCAGTTCGCGGAACGGGCGCTCGTGCAGGATGCGTTCACGGCGAGCGGGCTGGACCGTCGCGATATCGGTATCACGATCATGAACGATGAAGAGTTGTTTCCTGTGAACTATTATCTCGGCGTGTTCAACGGTGCGGGCCCAAGCTTCAACCGGCTGGGATCTTTTACGTCGGAGGAGGCGACCGTCGGTTGTCCCGGCGGACAGACGGGTGGTAATCCCTTTCCCTCGCCGGCGGGCTGTCCCGCCAACCAACGTAATCTGAACGCGAACACGCGTATCGACGTAGACCGCCTCATGTATGTCGCACGCTTGAATTGGAACATCCTGGGCCGGCCCGGTTATGGGGAAGGTGATATCGCCTATTCCGAAACCCCACAACTCGCCGTCGGTGGCGGGTACTCGTACAATCCCGGAGTCAACACCAGTTCCGACAATGCGTTCGTCGGGCTGGATTTGGCGAATTTGAACATCAGGCGGCAACTGGCGGCCTTCGGCAACGGCCGCCAGCTGGGCTTAGGCATCGTGGACTATTCCACCTGGGCTGCCGATGGGGTGTTCAAGTATCGGGGGTTCTCGCTACAGGGAGAGTTCTACTTCAAGAATGTCATTCGGCACGACAAGGGGTTGCCTTGTATGAACGCCGCCTGTACGGCGACGGCTCCCCATAATTTCGGCAATGCCATGGGCTGGTACGTGCAAAGCGGATACTATCTCATCCCGCGGACCCTGGAACTCGCGGCGCGGTACGCCTATTGGGATCCTGACACCGCTTCCGCCGATGACTTGATCAAGCAGGCGGATGTGTCGCTCAATTGGTTCTTGAACGGGACATACGATCATCAAATCATGGTGACCTACAGCAATACCCAGTTCGGCACTGGCGGCTACACCATCGGGCGTAGCGCGCCCCTGCCTCCAGGCTCGGGGACCGTGCCGCTCGACGCCGTGGGCGGCACCTTGATCGAAAACGCCATCCGGGTTCAATATCAAATCTTTTTCTAAGGAGTACCGAATATGAAACGGCTCATCGCTGCTTGTCTGCTGCTGTTCTGCGCCGCCAGTCCGGTACGGGCTGAAGAGATTGCTGTCGCGGCGGCCTCCGATCTGAATTTCGCCATCAAGGACGTGATTGCGGCCTTTGAACGGCAGAGCGGGCACCAGGTGAAGCTGTCGCTCGGGTCGTCCGGGAATTTTTATGCGCAACTCCAGCAGGGCGCGCCCTTCGACCTGTATTTTTCGGCCGACATCGGTTATCCCAAAAAGCTGGAAGAGGCGGGCCTGACCGTACCAGGCTCGCTGTATCGTTATGCCGTCGGACGGGTGGTCCTCTGGGCGCCCACGAGTTCCTCGCTCGATGTGTCGAAAGGAATGATGGTGCTGCGTGAGCCGACCATCAAGAAGATCGCCATTGCCAATCCGAAACATGCACCCTATGGACGCGCGGCGGTTGCCGCAATGGAGCATACGCAGGTTTATGCGGACGTGAAGGACCGCCTGGTGCTGGGGGAAAATATTTCACAGGCGGCGCAGTTCATCGAGTCCGGCGCCTGCGATGTCGGCATCATCGCGCTGTCGCTGGCATTGGCGCCGGCCATGAAAAATGCCGGCGGGTACTGGGAGATTCCGGCGGAAGCCCATCCGCCCTTGGAGCAAGGAGCGGTGATTCTCAAACACTCCAAGCAACAGGATGTGGCCCGGCACTTTCTTGCCTTCATGCAGGGCCCGCAAGGCCAGGAGATCATGACTCGATATGGATTTACATTGCCGAAGTAATTGGACCTCCGTCCTCGCCATCGGCGCGGCCTTGACGATCGCCGGTTGTTCCGAGGCTGTGCTGATGAGCCAGGAATCGGAGCATGGTGGGGTGGTGACGTATATCTTCAAGCAAGATCGGGGGGGGGCGATGGGGTCGCCCTATCGGCGGCAGGCGCTGGACGCGATCCAGGCCAAGTGCAAGGCCGGCTCGCGGGTTCTACGCGAAGGCGAGGTCAAGGGGTATACCAGTGCGGGCATGGGCACGATCGAAGGCACGGAAGACGAAGAGCGCGGCAGACGATGGGGGATCCAGTTCGAGTGCAAGGGCGGAGAGCGAGACCACAAGGCGACTGACCAGGATCAGTCCGAACCACAAAGGAGGCATCCATGAAGCTCAGCGCGAGAAATCAATTCCAAGGCACCGTGACCAAGATCACCGAGGGGCAGGCTATGGCCGAGGTGGTGGTGAAAGTCGGTCAGCTCGATTTTGTGGCAGCGATTACGGAGGGCTCCGTCAAAAATATGGGATTGAAAGTGAATGACAGCGTGACCGTGGCCATCAAAGCGACGGAGGTGATAATCGGCAAGTAGTCTGCATTGACTTCTCCGAGCGCAGATTTCTACCATGCCGGTGATGGCGCGCCGGGACCATCGTTGTGAGAGAACGAGTGTGAACTGGATTGCGATCTGGGTGACAGTCAAGTTGGCGGCGCTCACGGCGCTGATCCTCTTGATCGTGGGGCTACCCATCGCCTACTGGGTGAGTTTTTCCCGCCGGCGATGGAAATTTCTGGTGGAGTCGGTGGTGGCGCTGCCCTTGGTGCTGCCGCCGACCGTTCTGGGATTTTACATTCTGGTCGCCATCGGGCCTCACAGTCCATTCGGCCGTTTGTACGCAGAGGTGGTGGGCCATCCGTTGCCCTTCACCTTCGAGGGACTCCTGCTGGCCTCCGTGTTGTATAGCCTGCCCTTTGCGGTGCAGCCCTTTGCCGCGGCGTTCGAGCAAGTCGACCGGCGGTTGATCGAAGCCTCCTGGACGCTGGGCGTGTCCAAACTCGCGACCTTCTTCAAACTGATCGTGCCCTTATCGACGGCCGGGTTGGTCACCGGCGCGGTGTTGAGTTTCGCCCATACGATGGGGGAGTTCGGCGTCGTGTTGATGGTCGGCGGAAACCTTGAAGGCGCGACGCGCACCGTGTCGATCGATATCTACGATGAGGTGCAGGCGCTGAATTACGCCGCCGCCTCCAAGACGGCGTTGTTCCTATTGGTCGTCTCCTATCTGGTTTTGCTGGCCGTGTATGCCGTCAATCGGAACGTCTGGGCAGCATGGCCGCGGAAATAACCATTGATCTCGTCAAAACCTTCCCCGGCCGTCCGCCGATTCGGGCGCGCATGGTGTATCCCGTCCAGGCATCGACCGTCTTGATCCTCTTCGGCCCGTCCGGATCGGGCAAAACGACCATCCTTCGCTCGGTTGCGGGCTTGGAATGGCCCGAAGAGGGAACGATTCGCTTCGTGTCACGAACCTGGTTAGATACGGCCGCCGGCATCAGGGTACCGCCACAGGGGCGGCACATCGGCTACATGGCCCAAGATTATGCGCTTTTTCCCACTTACACGGTCGCCGGCAACATCGCCTATGGCTTGAGCCACCTGTCGTCGGCGGATCGTGCCAAACGAGTGGCGGAAATGCTGGAACTCTTTCATCTGCGCGGGTTGGAGCAGGCCAAGCCGCGAGAACTCTCCGGCGGCCAACAGCAACGCGTGGCCTTGGCCCGTGCTGTGGCGCCTCGGCCGCTTCTTCTGCTCTTGGACGAGCCTCTCTCGGCGCTGGATGTGCCGACCCGGCTGCAGTTGCGCGATGAACTGCGCAGTCTGCTGAAGCAATTGGCGTTGCCGTCGATTATCGTGACGCACGATTGGGCGGAAGCCCTGACCCTGGGGGACATCATGGCGGTCATCGATGCCGGCCGGGTGTTGCAAGTGGGGACCCCCATCGAGGTATTCAGTCGGCCTCAGGATGCGGCCGTGGCCCGGGTCGTCGGCGTGGAGACGGTCGTCAAGGGGCGGGTGGTCTCGTCGGCTGAGGGCATCGCGCGGGTGGGCGTGAACGGCACGGCCTTGATGGCCCTCAATCCGGAAGGCGCGGGCCCAGATGTGTTCGTCTGCATCCGGGCGGAAGACGTGATGTTGGAGCGTGGCTTAGCCGCCGCCAGCAGCGCGCGGAACCATCTGACCGGTACGGTGAGCGCCGTCACGTTGTTGGGAGCCTTGGCCCGTGTGACGATCGACTGCGGATTTCCCCTGGTGGCGATGGTGACCAGGGCTACGGTCGAGGAGTTCAGCTTAACCACAGGGATGCGCGTCGTCGCGGCGATCAAGGCGGGCGCGATCCACCTCGTCTCACGCCAAAGTGACTAGCCCTGTCGAACAACTGATCTTCTGGGTCAATCCCCGCATCGAAATCGCCCCTAGGATTGTGATGGATTTCCGGACCGGACCTCCGAGAGGCCTGCGCTCATTCCTGCTTTGACCACCGGCATCGTCGGCGTATCCTTCTCCAACAGCATCTGTATCTAATCCGATTCGTCGTAGAATCTATTTAGATACAACATCGATGTATCTAAGTAGCCATACCCAAATACCAGATTGACGCTAAATACCATGGAGCCCTGTATTTTTCCTTATCGAATGATGAAAAGAGCACTTCGGCATGAATGATGCTGCTTCCTGAATCCGGTCCAAGACGCCCATCGGCAGAAAGGGATGAGCGCTATTGGAAAGGAGGTGAACAAGCCGCACGATCATGGCGTTCGCGCATCCGATCACATATGGGGATGCTGCTCACGTAGTCCTGGAACGAACGGCGGGTGTACAGTGAGGCTATCGTTGCTCAGGAAAGGGAGCTTGTCACGTATGTCACCTTCGAAGAGGAAGAAAACAAAGGATGCGGCACATGGGCAGAGCCAGACAGGTGCATCTTATTTGGTAGAAATTCGCCGTTCCAACAGATCAGTGGTCGATCCCAAACAACTGTTTATGGCGCTCAACGCTCAAGGAATCACACTCGACGAAGAATATGAGCCGGTCGTGATGGCTGAAACAAGAGATTCAGAGGGAGTCGTGACAGAACCCAGCGTGATCCTTCGGATACACGTCGGGTCGGAAAAAGCCTTGACTGCACTGGAACAACATCCTGCTGTGATCAAGGTTTGGCCGGACACTCCCATTGCACCGTTTGCATAATCTTCGTTCTCACCGGGAGGACACACAATGACTGCCAAGCGGAAAAGAACAGGTGGCGGTGGACACCTTGCCACAAGCGGTCCCGTTCCAACAGACAAGTCCGGGCGTCTCAGTGTGCTAGTGGAGATGCGGCATTATTCCGGGATGTCAGGAGCCACTGCAATGGGTGCCATGCGGGAAGTAGGCATGGCGGGCTTTGCTATGGACGAAGAATTCGAGCCCGTCCCTCTTCGAACCACCGGGGAGATGGGCCTGACGAGTACACCGGAAACCATCATCGTTCGGGGGACGGTTCGGAATGAGGAAGCGATGGCTGAGCTCCGCGCGCGACCAGAGGTGGCAGGCGTGTGGTATGACACTCCCATCGCCCCATTTCAATTTAGTCATCCTCATCCTGAGGTCAAGAAAAACGAAGCCGCAGGCCCCTGTCCGATTCCACCGTGTGACTGCGACCCCGCAACACCGAAAGGCACCATGGCAGACGTTGCGACGTACCTCGGGGTGGACAAGATTTGGGCGGCCGGATTTCGCGGAGCCGGAATTGTGGTCGGGGTCGTCGACAGCGGGATCACTGCGCAGGGCAGACCCGTCAAGGCCGGGGAGACTCCGAAACGGATCCCGCGTGTTATCGGAGGGTGGCCGACCGCCGATTGGGGGACCGAGAGCAGCAAATGGGGCGACCATGGGAACATGTGTGCCACCGATGTGCTCGGAATGGCCCCTGAGTCTCAACTCTATGACCTGCGAGTCGCCGGAAGCGGTGGCTCGCCCGGTACCATCAGCCGCGCGCTGCAAGCATTTCAATGGGCCATCACGCAGCATCAGACAAATGGAACGCCGCACGTTCTCACGAACAGTTGGGGTATTTTTCAGGAGTCTTGGGATGCGACCTACGCGAGGAACCCCAATCATCCTTTCACCAGAAAAGTCGTCGAAGCGATCAATGAAGGGATTCTAGTCCTGTTCGCGGCAGGGAACTGCGGGCACACTTGCGCAGATGGCCGGTGCGGCAGTGAGACAGGTCCAGGGAAGAGTATTTGGGGAGCGAATGGTCACCCCCTGGTGATGACGATTGCCGCCGTCAATAAGAACGAGCAATATATCGGCTACAGCAGTCAGGGGCCCGCCGCCCTGGATGCCAATAAGCCTGACTTCGCATCCATCTCTCACTTTACGGGATACTTTACCAGCGACAGTGGAACATCAGCGGCCACACCGATTGCCGCTGGAGTCGTGGCCCTGCTCAAACAAGCGAAACCTGCCCTCACGCAGGATGCGTGTAAACAAGCCATCAAAAACTCCGCCAAGGATATCGGTCCCGCCGGGTTCGATCCCTATGTCGGGGCAGGGATCCTCCAAGCCTATTCCGCCTATGTGAAAGTCAAACCGCCGATCGTCAAGACCTTGGTCGGGCCAGGTTGCGGAATAAAAACTCTGAGAGTCTCGTGTAAGACGGTGCTTCCTCCCATCTGCAAAACTTTCGTCCTGAAAGACTGTAGACCGCCGATAAAGACATTGCGTGGTCCCGCGTGCCTCAAGAAAACGCTGATCCCACTTTGTCCACCACCACCCACACTGGGAGGTTGTCCGACTTTGGGAGGGTGTCCCACCTTTGCACCGGCGTTCTGTACGCCGCCATTCCCCGGGAATCCGCCAGGGTTCACTCCTCCGCAAACCTGGGGCTGGTATCCGGGGTACTTTGGCGGGAGTCCGTGGCCGCCCTATCCCATGGCGCCATACGGCGTGCCGTACGGGTTCTTCCCGGGAGGAGAGCAACCCTATTGGGGACAAGGGTACGATCCAGCTTCACCTCAGGAATCAGAGACACCTGAGTCTGAACAGTGGGGAACAGAAGAGTGGCCTGAAGGATCATTGGATGATCCTCCGCAGGACACCTAAGTCAGCGTCACTATCCGTGTGGCGCTCAGACGGCTGCACAGCCGCTGAGCGCCACCCTTTGCGCACAACACGGGCCACACATGACCTCCGCAGCAGTGATCACCTTTCTGATTGATCGTCGAGTCCTCAAAGCACAGGACGTGGTGCGGCACGGAGTGGCACTTCATGATCAGTCACGAGACCGCTTCTTACTGAGAACGTTGATGGTCGGCGACCGCCCCAGAATGATTCTCAAACAGGCTCGCTCACAAGAGGGGCTCATTCAACTTCGTAATGAGTTACGTGGCCTGCGTCAGATTCGGAGCACCGCCGCCCGATCGATCGTGCCGGCCTGCTACCTGGCTGATCCAGCTCGCGGTGTTCTTGCGATGGAGTACCTGGGAGCGCCGCAGGCGGCATCCTTGTCGGATGAGTCAGTTCTAGAGTTGGGAAAGGTGCTCGGCCATCTCCATCAACGGAATCCCTTCACGAAACAGAGTCGCCTCCCCAACGATCTGCCTTGGATTATCTCTGCTTTCGAGAACACCCCTGCGTGGCGCCCACCAACCTTCGGGAAAGCGTTGTCATGGTTAAAGGGGGATCATTGCGTCCAGCGGGGGCTCCGCCGCATACAGGCAGAGTGGCAGTGCCCCTGTTTGATTCACGGAGATCTTAAGATGGAACACTGCTTGGAACGCAGTGGTTCAGAGCGCTCCGCCATCGTCTTGATCGATTGGGAACTCGCAAAATATGGTGACCCGGCTTGGGACGTCGCCGGAGTGTTCTATCAGGAGATTGTGCGACTGTGGATCCAGTCGAACTCGACTGCCCTTGACTCGGCTGAGCAAGGGCGAAGATTGGATTTGGGATCACTCTTGGTATTGATGGAGATATTTGGATCGGCGTATGTCCCGCTCACGCGCGAAATCGGAACAGGAACTGATGCCTTTGTCCGTCGCCTTCTCCTCTGTCTTGGCGCAAGACTGATGCAGTTATGCTTCGAATCCATCGAGAACGACAACGACCATGCCGCTCCCCCTCCATCTTTGCGGCTGGCGGAACTATGCTTCGCCGAACTGCCCATGCTCGCTCGACACGTACGCGGATCATGGCCACACTAAGTACCGTGAAGCATGCGATGGAGATGCCCCAGGAAGTAGTCTGTGCTCTGCGTGAGGCTACAGAAAAGGCCCGCACGTTTTTCCCGTCACAATGCTCAAACGCCCGAAGGGGGGCGCCGAAGCTTCACAGCAATGAGAGCCGCTCTCACGAATCAGTCAATCTGCTGGCGGAGCATCTTTATCGGGAATGGTATTCCCACACGTCCAGGAGAAAGGAAGACCATCTCTCGCTTGAAAGAACCAGCAGCTGGGTGGAGATCTTACGTGCGAGCCATGCCGGAAGTTACCGGTGGGAAGTCGGCTGGCGGGTCGCAAGCGTGTCCCCCGAGGGGCGGATCGTTGCCAAGCGCGGACTTATGAATCGCCTCTTGTCCCCTCTGGACTACTATAGTGTGGGCAGGCCGGGACTCCTGCCCACCGTCGGCGAGGAAATCGGGGCTGTGACGCGACGCGACTCGCTCGCCGCCTCTCCCGGTTATTGGCTAACGTCCTCTCCCGCATGGAAGAGCGAGCAGAGGCAACTCTTGAGGCTGTACTGGAACGTGACTGCTGCGGGAACCCCGGAGCTTGTACGGGAGCTTACCGGTCTGATACCAGAAACAGAGCCGTACTGCTTGAAGGCGCCTTGCATACCAGCCGGCTACGAACGGACCGACGCCGTGGTTCTGTACATTTTTGCGGACAGCTACCGTCGACTCGTTCCGGTGATCCGCGAGGTGTATCAACGTATCGCATCTCATCTTTGTCCCGAGGTGCCAAAGCTCACAAAGCGACTGGCTGATGGCTTGGGACTGGCCGAAAGCCCGGCCGGTGAGAAGGAAAGCTTCGGCACGCATCGGTGTCGATTGGTCGCAGAAGGTCTTTACCATGCCGCCGCAAAGTCTGCGCTGAACGATTCGTCGGTAATTCAATACGTTGCAGACGCGTTCAAGAAGGCAGGGCTCAGATTGTCCCATCCTTATCTTGGGTCTTTGCAAGGCCCTGACTACGAGAGGATTGTCTGATGATTCCGAAGGAACATCAGCCAGTGCAACGGAGTCGCTGCCCATATCGGCACGTCGCTGTGCAGATCGCCCATCGACTAGTCACCTCTGCCATATGGAATGGGAACGTGTGCACGTGGACCGGGGATGAGGTTCGCTTCATGCACGGACATTGGAAGACCATCCATGGATCCGTCGATGAATCGCTGTACTCCGGGACCGCAGGTATTGCCATTTTTTTGGCAGAAGTCTGGAAACGAACCGGAGATGCTCGTTGTCTCAGAGCTGCCAACGGAGCCCTAGAGCAGAGCCATTGGCTCACGTCGGGTGGAACAGACGGCAGCCTCGGGCTGCATACTGGTCTTGCGGGCATCGCTTTCGCGACCTTGCGCGTGGGGCAGCTTACAAAAAACACCGCCCTCATCGAACGAGGAGCCTCTCTAGCAAACAGAGTCGTGTTACGGCTGAGATCTTCGTCCAGTGCCCCGGGCACCGATATCGTCGACGGATTGGCTGGAATTCTGGTTGCTTCCTTGTGGTTTGCCAAAGTGTTAGGTGAGAAAACATTCGTGGAGTTTGCAGGGGAACTCGCGCAACGACTGGTCACCAGTTCGAGACAAAGCATGTCCGGACGAGCGTGGGGTATCACGGACGATGGATCGTTTGATCCCGCACTCTGTGGCATGGGACACGGCGCCTCCGGAGTCGCGTATGCGCTCATGGAGTACCATGCGGCCACGGGGGCACCAGAGCCTCGGGAGATTGCGCTCGAGGGACTGCGATATGAACGAGGGTGGTTTAGCCGTAAGGAAAGCAATTGGGCGGACATTCGCGGCATCACACCGGAGTTCTTCGGTCAAGAACAACCGTCTGGTGCGGCCTATCCAGTCTTCTGGTGTCATGGAGCCGCCGGTATCGGGTTAACGAGACTGCGTTTTTATGAAATTTCGAAAAGTGAAACGTTTCTCGCGGAGGTGGGCGCTGCAATCCATGCCGCAGAAAGGTTTTTGCGCCGATTTCAGCAGTACCAGTCTCCGACGTGGGGCTATGATGCGAATTTCAGTGTCTGTCATGGTCTGGGAAGCATTGTCGATTTGCTTATGTATGCGTATCAGATCTTGGGGGCTGCAGAATATCTCGCCTGGGCTCGCAGCATTGGCGACCAAGGACTTCAGTTGTCGGGTTCCCATCAGGGACAATGGCAATGTGGCATACCAAACGGGTGGGAACATCCTGGTCTGATGCTTGGGCTTGCAGGGATAGGAATGAACTATCTTCGTCTATCGGAGCCCCACGCGGTCTCGCCGATCGGAATCATGATGTGATGGAGAGTGACTTCACCCCACCAAGCGGCCGTTCTTCGAGAGGGAAAATGGGGACGCATTCTAGGGGAAAGGCGCATTCGTTGCAATCAGGAAAATGCGGCGATTATAACCCACTTGACACCCGCTCATGAAACCGCTATACTCCGATCATCTGAACGGAGGATAGCCCATGACGATCAAGCCGACCCAAACCCTCTCGCAACTCATGCAGCGGTTTTCGACCGAAGAAGCCTGCAAGCAGTTCTTGCAGGAACGCCGCTGGCCGAATGGCGTTGAGTGCCCGCGTTGCGGCAATAACAAAGTCTATGAGCTGAAGTCCAAGCCGTATCACTGGGTCTGTAAGGGCAAGGATTGCGGCGGACGGAACGGTTACCGTTTCTCCGTCATCACCAAAACCGTATTTGAGAACACCAACTATGACCTTCGCGTCTGGTTCCAGGTTATCTATCTGATGACGCAGAGCAAGAAGGGTATCAGCGCCTTGCAGATCCAGCGGCAGATCGGCAGCGGAGCCTATAAAACCGCCTGGTATATGTGCCACAGGATCAGAGCCGCCATGAAGGATGGCAGCTTTGCAAAGCTCATGGGCGAAGTGGAAATTGACGAGACCTATATCGGAGGCAAAGATAAGAACCGTCACCGGAGCAAGAAAACCCATTTCGCCGGTATCTCTGGCGGAAAGATCGGCGTGATCGGCGCGATTGCTCGCAAGGGCAACGTGGTCTGTGAAATCATTGAGAATACGGATCGCGTGACGTTGAGCAGCTTTGTTCGTAAGGCGGTCGATACTCGCGTGTCCCTGGTTGCGACCGATGATCATACGGGCTATGCCCGATTGAAGCGTGAATTGCCGCACCAGAGCGTGAATCACTCGCAGGGTGAATATGTGCGCGGGAACGTCCACACGGCTAACATTGATAGCTTTTGGAGCTTGTTGAAGCGTGGCGTGATGGGCACCTATCACAATGTCAGCAAAGCCTATTTGCCGCTGTACCTGGCCGAGTTCTCGTTCCGTCATAACAACCGCAAGAATGCGGACATCTTCACCACGGTTGTAGCAAACTGCTGAGTACGCCGCCGGCACAGCGTGCTCAGATGAAGTATATGCAGAAGAATGTTCAACTACGCTTGCCATTCCAGGAGGATTTATGCCAAAAGCGAAGCCAGTTTCACTCTGGCCGTTGACCTTTGATGAAGCGATTACTGCTCTCATCCGTGCTGATCCTGGCCGTATTGTGGCTGAGCCTAAACAGCCTACGCCACGCAGCAAGCGCGCCATTAAACCAAGACCAGCCAAGAAATAAAGAAGCATCAAATCCACCAACCCCAACTCCACCTAAACCCAGTCACCCAAAGTATCCCCATCCCACCGAATCCAATCAACAGTCCGCATATGACAAGCGTGGCACTCAGGACCAACCGCTTATCATCAAAAGCCTTGAAACTCCAGAATCCGCACAAGAACGCGCCTACAAGAGAGCCGAGCGCGATGAAGAATCGACGAACGATAGGTGGGTGCTGATTTGGACTGCGGTGTCGGCTCTCGCTACTAGCACTACGGCTGTCATAGCTGGGATAACGGCTGGCATCGCGATTTTCAGCCTTCGGGCCATCAGGGACCAAGTTGAGGCCAATAGAGTGGCCGCTAAAGCAGCCCAGGACGCAGCTGACGCGACTACTAAAACTGTTAAGGCGATGCAGGACACCGCTGAAAGGCAACTGCGCGCTTATCTTTTCGTGGGGGTCGAAAAATGCCCCAATCTTTCCGCCCCTGCTGCTCCAGAGTTTCGTATTTTCATCAAGAATGCTGGGCAAACGCCTGCCCATGACGTATTCCATTGGACGAATATGGGGATTCTGCCTTTCCCGCTCAGAGAGGAACCGCCAGGACCAGATCCTAGCAGCCCCATGATTAAAACAGTCATTGCGCCGGGAGCAGACTTTGTCGCCGAACACAAAGGCCCGCCCATTTTGACCGCTAAGGCGATCGCTGCCATACAGGACGGTTCCCAATATCGGCTGTACGCCTGGGGGCAAGTATTGTACAGAGACATTTTCGGCATAAATCGAACCACTAAGTTTCGGTTTATGCATGGCGGACCAGACATCAGCCCTGGCACTATGCACTACTGCGAAGAAGGTAACGACGCCGACTAGCGCAAATATCCATCCTTTTATCCTTATCCCATGTTGGGTGTCAAGAAGGTTACAATCGCCGAAAATGCCCTGAACGGAGAAAAAATCGGCATTAATATACTTGACACATCGTAGAAATGGGGCTAGAATCCGACTCACGAACACGGAGGTAGCCCATGAATCCGACCCTGCCAACCACTCTTCAAGAAGCCATCCAATACTTTGCCGATCCGCAACGCTGTCAGGACTTGCTGAGTGCGATGCGCTGGCCGCAGGGTCCGGTTTGCCCCAACTGCCGTTCACATGAACACGGCTATGTGAAGTCGCGGGCGATCTATCAGTGCAAGATGTGCCGGAAGCAGTACAGCGCGAAGGTCGGGACCATCTTCGAGGATAGTCCCATCAAGCTGGATAAATGGTTCTGTGCTCTCTGGATGCTGACCAATGCCAAGAATGGCGTTTCATCCTATGAGGTAGCCCGTAGCCTTGGGGTCACTCAGAAAACTAGCTGGTTCATGATGCATCGGATTCGCTTGGCCCTACAGCATGGGTCGATTGATCGGAAGTTGATGGGCGAAGTTGAAGTGGATGAGACCTATATCGGCGGAAAAGCTCGCAACATGCACAAGGACAAACAAGAGAAGGTGCTGAAGAATGAAGGCTCGTTCCGCAAAGCCGTGGTAGTGGGGATGTTAGAGCGCAAGGGCGAAGTCCGAACCGCCATGCTCAACCGCGCATCTGGCAAGCTGATTGAGCAGACCATCAAGAGCCATGTGGTCCATGGATCGAACCTCTACAGCGATGAGGCTCACGCCTATGTGAAGGTTGGCCGCGAATATGCGCACCAGGTTATCAACCACGCTGAGCGATACGTGCAGGGCAACATTCACACCAACAGCATTGAGAACTATTGGAGCTTGCTAAAGCGGGGAATCAAAGGCACCTACATCAGCGTTGAACCGTTCCACTTGTTCCGCTATCTTGATGAGCAATCCTTCCGTTTCAATACTCGGAAGGATAACGATCAAGGGCGGTTCATGCTGGCCCTGTCAAAGATTCAAGGCAAGCGTGTTCAGTATCGCGAACTCATCGGTCAAACGACGTGCTAAGGCTGAAGAGCCAGATGGTTATAAGAGGCAGGGGAGGGGGAGGCGCAGTTCAAACCAAACCTAAGTCACGGTTATACTTTTTAATGGTCACGCGCATGAGTATATTTACATCGGCCTCAGATAATGACTCGTCAACCGGACCGTAAAGCCTCTCTGTATCAACCGACAGGCTAGTAATAAGCGCATCATCTTCTAAAAGGCAAAATACCTTATCGTCAATTTCTCCTTGGTGCTGGCCCACGGTTTCTTCAGCATTCCCTGGAATCCGTAGCGCGTCAAATAAGGTTTTTAGGCGATTGTCTATGTCTCCTCCACTGATAATGTCGCCTGGCTCATGACGACGCAAAAAAGTAATTTTTAGATCGCATACCCATCTCCTCGCCCGCACAACTAATGGTATGAATCTCCATCCCTTGAATGGAACATGGTAGCACGGTGATTTATTTGGGGCACTTTCCTTATCAAAAATTCCTCTTCCTTTTATAGTTCTTTCAACGATCTCTGCGGCCGCTATGCGTTCATTAAGGCCTGGATGTTTTTCCCAAAAATCTTTTAATTGCGGCGACAAGATTCTCCTGATGGCATCTTTTTCTGGTGTCCTTGACGATGTTCGCGAGCAAGTAGGCAATGGCCCTTGGTAGCGCAGAAAAAATTCCACTATGTCGTCTCCGAGTAGGTCATCGCATTGATCTGTGTCATGCTGGATATCGGTCACGTTAGACATGATTTTCTCCCTGTGCTAAGGTGTAGCTTACGCTAGGCCGTTCGCGCCAACGAACACCAAAGCGGAGAGAAACATGTCCGGAAAATCGCAGCAGCACAGTACCCCACCGGCTCAGACGAGTCAAACGCCGTTTGAGCGGTTTACGAACGCCCTGTCCAAGGTCGTTGCCGTCCCGAAGTCTGCCATTCCCGCTCTCTCCAAGAAGCCAAAAAAGAAGTAATTTCCGCTCTGCTTTCATCAGTTATTCACGGTTTCTCTATATGATGAGCCTAGTATATTAATGCCAAAAAATCGTCTCCCCAAGTTCTGTGGATATCTCTGTTGATAGCGTACGATTTCCGTGAGCAGAGCGCCTCCAAATCACGCCCGACACCTCGTTGCCTATTTTTTGGGCATAGCGAATCCTGATCATCGTAGCCACAAGATATTGTGGGCCTTGCTTTTCCCATATGTATTAGCATTCAAAAATCTCGCCCGCACCGGGTTTTTTCCCGCCGCGCTGTGGATAGCTCAATTATTTTTTAGAAGGCCGAACATCTCCCTTGACTTATGCACAGAATGCTTGCCTGAGCCTGTAACCACATCGTTGTCGCGGCTTTCCCGGGTCAAATGTTGTGCAACCCACTCATTCGGTCTCAGTTGAGTAAATGGAGCCCCTTTGCATGCCACCGTGCGAGGCTGCACGACGGTTCGTGCCGACCGTGTATTCACACACAGGGCTTCCGGCTGCGGGCACGAAAGAGTCGTCGCTCGTTCTATGAGACGCTGCGCGGAGTCTTCAGCGATTTCTCGTGAAACGATGCGTGCTTCCGGGAGTGTTGGCAAAGAAGGGAGGGTGCAACCGCCTGGAGGAACACTATTTGCGAAGTAGCCTCTGACACCTATGCGACATCTCCGAGCGTTGGAAGACCAGAGTGTGTATATCCTTCGCGAAGCCTACCAACACTTCGACGAGCTCGCCATGCTTTGGTCAATGGGGAAAGACTCGACGGTATTGCTCTGGTTGGCGCGCAAGGCGTTTTTCGGTCATGTGCCTTTTCCGCTTGCCCACATCGATACGGGGTACGAGATGCCTGGATTGATTGAGTATCGGGACCGGATTTGCAGGGAATGGCGGCTCAATCTGGTCGTCGGCCAGAACAAGCATGCACTTGCCGCCGGCATGAGCCCGGCAGCCGGACGCGTGACCTGCTGCACCGCGCTGAAGATCGAGGCGCTCAAACAGACGATCACCCAGCATGGCTGGACAGCGATCATTCTAGGCATCCGGGCGGATGAAGAGGGAACGCGTGCGAAGGAGCGCTACTTTTCAGTCCGTGATCAACAGGGCGAATGGGATTTCCGCGATCAGCCTCCGGAGCTCTGGGACCAGTATAAGACGACCTTTCCCACCGGCTCGCACATCCGCGTGCACCCACTGCTGGATTGGACCGAACTGAATATCTGGGAGTATCTCGAACTGGAACAAATCCCGTTGCCGGATCTGTACTTCGACCGGGGCGACGGCACCCGCTATCGCAGCCTTGGGTGCGCACCCTGTACCGGCACCGCCAAGTCCTGCGCGTCAACGATCCCCCAGATCATTTCAGAACTGCGAACGACCACGATCGCCGAACGATCGGGGCGCGCGCAGGATGACGGCCGCGGCATGGAGTTGCTGCGGAAGCTGGGGCATATGTAAGTACCTCTCCTGCGTGTCTGCGCTCGCCCTGTCGATCGTATTCCTTCCTGAAGCCCGTCGACTGGTGCTTTCCGTCACGGATGCTCCTCACCGTGTGCAGGCACGCACGGGCGTGTGTCCGCGCACCAGTCGCTCCCACTGAACGCTCATCGCCGACCGTCGTGGCTCGATGGTGGTGACACGTGCCCCCTTCTCCAGCAGCGGGTTCTGTGCCTGAAGCGATGAGCGGCACGTGCGGCCTCGTTTTTGCTTCGTATCGGAATGTAAGGGAGTCGAACACCGACATGTCTCAGGTGGAGGACAAACGTGATGCCGTATACCGAAACGCAGCGAATGGAACTGCGGTCACACGTGAACTTGGCCGGCGAAGTCATCGCTCGGCTCTGGCCGATGCGGACGTTCATCTCTCGCAATCCTCTGCAGGGGTTGGAGGAGCTGAGCTTCGATGCAGCGGTGACGCGAGGGGAGCAACTCTTCGGTGGCAAGGGCTATCTCACTGAGGAGGCATTCCGCGACGCGTTCCGCAGGGGGCGTATCCACATTGGGAACGTGGACGCCGTGTTACAGCCGCTGGTGTCCGATAAAGCCATCCTGTTCGGCGATCGCCGGGTGTCCCAGCTGGACGTGCTCCGTGCGAGCATGGTGGAGGGGCTCAGGCTGCCTGATCCAAGCGGGGGGGGGCCGTCCAGCACCGTCGCAGCTGAGTTGGGGGAGGATCCAGCCGTCGTCGAAGCGATCGCCCAATGGATCATGCAGGTTCTGTCTTCTGGCTCATGGGCCGAGATGGAGTGTCCCCTGCCGTGCGATCCGTCGGACTGGCCTTATCAGGAAACGATGGCGACGTGGTGCGATCGTACGCTTGGGACCGATCTCACTGGCTGGATCGACCGCCAGATGATCACATGGTGCGCCGCCTTCTGCGATGAGGGAGAGGCGACGTGGGTGATGCCGAATCGGGAAGATACCTTCTTCCGGGCCTGGAAAGCGGCGGCACAGTATGACCTCGGCCTGCGTTGGTGCGGAATCGAAGGGGCGTCACGGAAGATTCAACGCTTGTCGGACCGTCCCGAGGAAGCGCTGCTCGAATCGCTTGAGCGGCTCACCGTGCCGAAACCGGCCTGGCAGGACTACCTCGCCCTTCACCTGGCGGCGTTGCCGGGGTGGACGGGGTTCATCAAATGGCGCGCAGAACAGACCGCCGATCCCTGGCAGGAGGCGTATCGGATCGATCTGGTGAAATACCTGGCAGTCCGGCTTTTCTACGAACGCGAACTGGTTGCCACGACCTGCCGCGAGAGCTTGGCGTGTATGGGGGCGGTCGAAGCCGTGCAGGAGTATGCCAGGCAGTTTCCCCATGCCCTCTGGTTCCGTCGGAGTCTTGTAAAGGGGCATCTGACGAAGCAAGCGCAGGCGGATGCCGCACGATTGCGACGAAGGCGGCGGTCCGCCGATGCCCAGGCGTGGGAGGAACTTGGACGGCGCTGGTATCACGAGTGGCAACAGGTTCGGCAACAAGACTCCCTCACCGCATGGGCCCACCTCTTGGTGCGGCTGGCGAAGGCCGTGGGGATTCGCCCTGATCTGATTCCCTCGACGACGTCCGGTGATCTGACCACCCTGTTTATTTGGCTTCGTGGGTTTTCTGAGCGGCTCCGCAGCCGAAAGTGGCTGGAAGCCTATGAACTGGCGCACCAGCGGGAGGTCATTGGAAAGCTCGAATCACTCGTCTCGGCGTACCTGCCCCTTCCGGAACCAGGCCGGCCCTCCGTACGCCCGACGGCGCAGTTCGTGTTCTGCATCGACGTGCGCTCTGAGGTGTTCCGGCGGCACCTGGAACAGCGTGGCGGCTACGAAACCTATGGGTTTGCCGGATTCTTTGGGCTACCCGTGTCGTATCGGCCGCTGAATGAGCCGTATGAGTGTGAGCTGTGCCCCGTCCTCCTGAAGCCGAAACATTTGGTGCGGGAGGTGCCGAGAACCTATCAGGTCGAGCGCGTTCAACGGCACAAAACGCGCGCGAAGCTCGCCAAGGCCGGGCATGACCTGTTCCATGACCTCAAACACAATGTGATCACCCCCTATGTCATGGTGGAGGCCATCGGCTGGTTTTTCATGCTTCCCTTCCTGGGCAAGACATTGTGTCCCCGCTGGTACCATCGTGTCACGGCGTGGTTGAGGCAGGAGCTGATTCCTCCGGTGGCCACCACGCTGACCGTCGATAAGCTGGAAGCCAAGGAAGCCGAAGACATGGTGGCTACCGAGCAGCGTCTGCAGATCGCGCGATGGCTGCGGGAGCATGGCTATGTGGCGGGCGGCGGCATGACGGCTGAGGTTCTGGAGCGCGTTCGACAGCAGGCGCTGGAGTTCGACCGAGGGGAATCGGAGGCGGGAGCGCTTGGTCGCCTGTTTGCCTTCACGACGACACAGGAGGCGGGTTTGATTGAGGAACTCCGCCGGGATTGCCGTTTGACGCCTCCATGGACCCGGGCCCGTCTCGACCGCATCACGCAGACGGGCTTTACGCTCAATGAACAGGCGTACTACGTGGAGACGTCGTTGCGGCTCATGGGCTTGACCGGCTCGTTCGCCCGTCTCGTCGTGCTCTGCGGCCACGGCAGCACCTCGCAAAACAACCCCTATGAGTCGGCCTTGGACTGTGGGGCTTGCGGGGGTAGCCACGGACTGCCGAACGCGCGGACGTTCGCCCTGCTCGCCAACCGGCCGCGGGTGCGAGAAGTGCTGGCGCGCCGGGGGATCACCATCCCTCCGGATACCTATTTCGTTCCGGCCCTGCACGACACGACCACAGATCGGCTCCGGATTGCGGATCTGGAGGATGTGCCGGCGACGCACCGGAAGGAGCTGGCGCACATTCTGGAGGATGTGCAGGAGGCCGGCATGGCCGCGGCGGCCGAACGCTGGGCCGCCTTGTCTGGATCATCGACGCCTTCCGATCCTCGAGTATCCGTCCGGGACGTCGAGCAGCGTAGCCTCGATTGGGCGCAAGTGCGTCCGGAATGGGGGCTCGCCAGAAACAGCCTCTTCATCATTGGAAGCCGTGCCCTCACGCAAGGCGCCGACCTGGGAGGACGCTCGTTCCTGCACTCGTACGACCATGCCTCGGATCAAGACGGCAAGTTGCTCGAATTCATCATGACGGCTCCTCTGATCGTGGCGCAGTGGATCAACATGGAGTACTATTTCTCGACCACAGATCCCGATGTCTATGGGAGCGGGAGCAAGGTCTATCACAACGTGACCGCCCGGATCGGAGTGATGACGGGCTACCAGGGTGACCTCCGTATGGGATTGCCGGTTCAGACGGTCCTGAATGCGGGGCGCCCCTATCACGAACCGATGCGCCTGACAGCCTTGATCGAAGCTCCGCGTGAGCGGATCCAAGCCATCATCCGGCGCCAACCACTCCTGGAGCGCCTGTTCAACAACGGGTGGATGCTATTGCTCGCCTGTGAGCCATCCGGGCAGCGATTCTATCGGTACGAAAGCCCGGGAACCTGGCGGCCCGCCGCCGAGATCGGCTGATGGGCGCTCCAAAGGGGATCCTGGCTTAGGCATCGGCACGCAACTGGGCGCGAGCAGGAATGAGGGGTTATGTCGGACACACCATCGAGCAAATTTCCTCCATACTGTGCGGTTCCCTTTTCGTCGTATGGGGATGTAACGGATTTTCTGCGTGAACTCGAGAGGGCCTGCATCCTCCGGGGCCGGCCGTCCGATGGGACCGTGAGTTTCGACGCCGTCTCGCGGTGCCTCCATCAACTCAAGCGTCCTGATCGGGAGTATCGGTCAATCCACGTCACCGGCACCAACGGCAAGACGACCGTCAGCCGGATGATCGCTGGGCTCATTCAGGCCGGCGGTATGAAGGTGGGGCTCTATACCAGTCCCCATCTGCGGCACTTTCGGGAACGGATCGTGATCAACGGGACTCCCATCAGCGAACAGGCGCTCGTCGATGCCTGCAACAATGTCAAAGTCTACCTGGACTGGGAGGGGGTCGAGCTCAGTCCGTTTGAGTTCCTGACCACCGCAGCCTTCTTCGTCTTTCGATCAGCCGAGGTCGACTACGCCGTGATCGAGGTGGGAATCGGCGGGCGGTTGGATGCGACCAATGTCATTGCACCGGAGGTCTCGGTCATCACGGACGTCGATTATGATCACATGGATCTCCTGGGAGACACGCTGGAGCAGATTGCCGCCGAGAAAGCCGGCATCATCAAGCCGCTCACTCCGGTGGTGTGCGGCATGATGCCCGAGGGGCCGCGTGCCGTCGTCCTGTCTCGGGCCGCTGAGCTGAACGCCCCAGTCTTGCTGATGGGGGAGGAGTATGAGGCGCAGGACGTCACTCGTACCGGCTACAGAGGAAGCTGCTCGCTTCGGATTGGTTCGGCGCTGTGGCGCCAGGTGCCGCTCAATTCACCTGCTCCCTTTATGGCGAGCCATGCGGCTCATGCGCTGGCCGCCTACGACGTGTTACGCCGTCGCGGCTTGGTGCCGGGGCTCGGCGAAGAGGAACTCCGAACGGTGTTCGAGCGGATGGAGCTTGCCGCTTGTTGTGAAGTGGTGCCGGGCGCTCCGACTGTCCTGTTGGATAGCGCGCACAATGCCCCGGCGGCGGCTCGGCTGGCAACGATTCTGCGGACCACGTTTGAAGGGCGGCGCACCGTGCTGCTCGCGTCCCTTCCCCATGGCAAGGAAGTCGACAAGATGCTGTATCATCTCGCCGGTGGAGGGGTCGACCGGGCCATCTTTACTCAATACCCGATCGAAAATGCCACGGCGCCTCAGGTTCTGGCCGACATTTGGCGATTCCGAACCGCCGCCGCCGCAGAGATTGTGCACGATCCCGAGGCAGCGTTTCATCGTGCGGTGCAAGTGGCCGGCGCCAGCGGAGTCGTCGTGGTGACGGGCTCCATGCAGTTCGGCGGATTTTGCCGACCCCTGGCCAATGATGGTAGCGCGAGCAAGCCGACAGAGCACTCGCCGCTCTCAGTGGCATAGGAGATCGATTCGGCGAGCGCCTTTGCACATCCGGCAGTGAGCCCTGTGTGTCGGCACACGAGGTGCTGGTTCACCACAAATCCTCTGCTAGTGCGCTGCGATCTTGCGAAAGCGAATACCACGGATTTTCTGAGAGTTCTGGCCGCCACGAATTTCTTGTCCTGCTTCGGTCTTCTGGAATCTGACTTGCACTGCAGCGAGGAGCGAAAAGGGGAGCGGATGGTCCGATCGCCCTTGCTGCTAAGGGAGGTTCAGGATGGCGAGACATGTGGTGACGATGATTCCGGGTGAAGGTACCGGCCCGGAGATCTGCGAAGCGGTACGGATGGTGATCGATGCCAGCGGCGTCGACATCGCGTGGGAGTATGAGGACATCGGCCTCGATTGTCTGGAGAAGCACAACACGTTGCTGCCGGACAAGACGATCCAGTCGATCGCCAAAAACAAGGTGGCGCTCAAGGGCCCGACGACAACGCCGATCGGGACGGGGCATAAAAGCGCCAATGTGACCTTGCGGAAGGTGTTCGATCTGTATGCGAATGTGCGCCCGGTCCGACTGATTCCCGCGTTGAAGCGGCCGTGGGACAAGCTGGACATCATCAACTTCCGCGAGAACACGGAAGACTCTTACGCTGCGATCGAACACATGGTGTCCGATGAGGTCGCGCAATGTTTGAAGGTCATTACGTGGCCGGGTTCCTACCGTATCGCGGATTTTGCACTGAAGTGGGCCAGGGACAGCGGGCGCAAGAAAGTCGTGTGCGTGCATAAAGCCAATATCATGAAGATGACCGACGGCCTGTTTCTGGAAGCCTTTCGCGCTGCTGCCCAAAAATATCCCGATATCGAGACCGGCGACATCATCATCGATAACTGCGCCATGCAGTTGGTCCGGAATCCCGGGCAGTTCGACTGTTTGGTTCTGCCCAATCTCTACGGGGACATCTTGACCGATCTGTGCGCGGGCCTGATGGGCGGCCTCGGGTTCGCACCAGGGGCGAACGTCGGCGACAACTGCGCCATCTTTGAGGCGGTTCACGGTTCTGCGCCGAAGTACGCCGGGATGAAGAAGGTCAATCCGTCGGCCGTCTTGGTTTCCGGCGTCATGATGCTGCGCTGGCTGAATGAGAAGGAGGCGGCTGATCGAATCGAAACAGCGATGTACCAGGTGCTCAATGAGGGGAAAACGGTCACCTATGACGTTGGCGGCACTGCCAAGACCGACGAGTATGCGCAGGCGATCATTGAGAAGATGGACGTTGTAAGGAAGTAAGGGAGGAGACGATGCCGACGTTTACCCAGGAAGCGATTGCAACCAAGAAGAAAAAAGACATCAAGCTCGTGGGCGTGGACATGTATATCATCACCGATCGAGGGATCCCCAAGTTTCCGGACGGAGAATTCGGCCCCTTTAAGTGTGAGTTCATCTCGAACCGCGGCACCAAGGTGTGGCCGGGATTCGTGAGCCCGGATCTGTTGATGGTGAACTGGTATCGCTGCCGGTTCGTGGCCACCCGGGATGTTCAGGATGCCGAGATCAACGCGTTCCTGGATACCCTGACGCGGAAGGGGTGGTGGTGGTCCGCTGCGCAGAAGCTGTGGAATTACGACGGCGAGGCAGGATTCAGCAAAGCCTACTAGAGCGGTTCGTGAACGGGGTTGCCGATCTCGGTCGGCAACCCCAACTCATGGAGGCCTTCCGGCCTGGCTCGCTGATGCTCCCTTCCCATGCTTCCTTCCTGCGGCCTGTTGCTCCGGGCTATTTCTGGGCCCCTTGACATCGTTCGCTTAAGCGTGTAACCATTGGTTACATGATGACGGCAAATGAATTTCGACGTATCCGAGAGCAATTGGGATTGACCCAAGAGCAGCTGGCCGAGGCGCTCCACACGACGCGGGTGTCGGTGGCGCGGTATGAGTCCGGTATGCGTCGCATCGGCGGAGCCGTGGGAGTGGCCTTGACCCAGTTGGAACGTACCAGGCAGGCGCCCACGTCTTCCGTGGTGCCCATGGCCGGGGTCGTGGCGGCCGGTGTCCCCATCGAACCCGTAGCCCAAGCAGAATGGGTGGATGTGCCGCCGACCATGGCGGGGCGGGGTGACACCTTCGCGCTTCGCGTGAAGGGGGAGTCGATGATCGAGGACGGCATCCTGCCCGGTGATGTGGTCGTCGTGCGGAAACAGGCCACGGCGCGAAACGGCCAAACGGTCGTGGCCCTGGTCAATCGCGAAGCGACCATCAAGACCTACTTCAAGTGCGCCCGCCACATCGAACTCCACCCGGCCAATTCGGCCATGCAACCCTTGATCGTGACCCCGGACGATGAGTTCGCCATTGAAGGGGTGCTCGTCGGTGTGATTCGCCATTGTGACTAAGCGTAAGCCAAGGAGGGTTGAACCATGATCCCACGAGAAACCATGTTCGATCGGGTTCAGGAGTTGGAACGAATGGTAGCGCAGTTGAATGGGCAGATTGGGGCCCTGCAGCGCGAACTCTCTCGGGCGAAGCAGGCGCCCCTCCATGCGTGGTCGGGAACATCGCGTCTCCGGACGCTGTTCGGGGGCCTCAAGCCGGTCGCGCCGGGCCGCACACCCGTGCGAGAAAACAGGAGGATCGAACGCCATGAGCACTGTCTCTTCTGATTGTCACGCGGTGACGGAGGGTCACTGTGCGGATTGCGGCCACTATGTCTTGCGGCGTACGCCGGTGGTCGATGAGCGGGCGAAGGTCGTGCGCGAGGTCTGCATTCGCTGTTTAGTCTTCGACTATCAGCGTCGGCAATTCGAGAGCGGCTGTTGCGGATAAGGGGGACTGAAGTGGAGTTGGTGGCGGTGACCCGGATTGAACGGGTGACCCGCGGCTTATGAGTCCGCTGCTCTGCCAACTGAGCTACACCGCCACGGCAGAATCAAAGGCTGGCTGAAACGAATCGCCATATTAGCCGAAGAGCCCGTAAGGTGTCTACCGTGTCCCGGGCTTGATTTGTGTGCTCCCCATCGGTTCCGGACGCACGGTTGTTCCGCCCACCCCCGCCATCACCATCGCCGAGTAAGCCGCTCACTCCCGCACTGCCAGGATCGCGAAGCCGTTGCTTGCATCGACGGTGTCCTCCCACTACGATGGGCGAAGGAGGGACACGATGCGGCGGAATGTGGGCGCAGCATGGGTCTAAGCCAACGGCGCAACTCGGATCAACGCGAGGTCCCGTTGATCCGTCCGGTACTGAAACCCTTTGAAACGTTCGTCCATGCCGAATCCAGCGGCGGCATCCTGCTCTTGGGAGCGACGCTTGTGGCGATGGTCTGGGCCAATTCACCGTGGGCCGACTCCTACGCACGTCTCTGGAGCACGCCCGTCAGCCTGGTGGTCGGCTCCCATGCGTTGACGGAAACCTTGTTGGAGTGGATCAACGACGGCCTGATGGCGATGTTCTTTTTCGTCATCGGGTTGGAGATCAAACGGGAAGTGCTCGTGGGAGAATTGGCCTCATGGCGCCGCGCGGCGTTACCGCTCGCGGCCGCGCTCGGCGGCACCGTCGTGCCCGCCTCCCTCTACCTGCTCGTGAACGGCGCAGGCCCGGGGGCGCCGGGGTGGGGCATTCCCATGGCCACCGACATTGCCTTCGCCCTCGGCGTGCTGGCGTTGCTTGGCCCGCGGGTGCCCTTGTCGCTCAAGGTGTTTCTCACCGCCTTGGCAATCGGGGATGATTTGATGGCCGTGCTCGTCATCGCCCTGTTCTACACCTCGACCATTTCCTGGTTGAACGTGGGGATCGGGGCTCTGTTTTTACTCCTGCTCGTGGCGGCGAACTTCGTGGGCATCCGGCATCTGTTGGTGTATTCGGTGCTGGGCATCGGGGGACTGTGGTTGGCGTTTCTGCTTTCCGGGGTCCATGCCACCATCGCCGGCGTTTTGGCGGCCATGACGATTCCGGCCCGGACACGCTTGAGCGGCAGCGAGTTCGTGGCCAGGGGGCAGGCGCTGTTGAAACGATTCGAGGAAGTCACCTCCGCCGAACGGCCGCCGTTGGCCAATACAGAGCGTCACCATGTAACCCAGCGATTGGAGATGGAAGTCAAGGACGTGGAGACGCCCTTGCAGCGCCTGGAGCATGCGTTGCATCCCTGGGTGACCGTGGTCGTGATGCCGCTCTTCGCGCTGGCCAATGCCGGCATCACGCTCGATGCGAATGGCTGGGCCCACCTGACTCATCCGGTGGCCTTGGGCATCATGGTGGGATTGTTCATCGGCAAGCCGGTCGGCATCCTGCTCGCCAGCTGGGGGGCATCGCAGGCGGGACTCGTGTCGCTGCCGGAGGGCGTCACATGGCGACAGTTGGCCGGCACAGGTGTGCTTGCGGGCATCGGGTTCACCATGTCGCTGTTCATTGCCGGGCTGGCCTTTCCGCCCGGCCCCTTGCAGTTGTCGGCCAAGGTCGGGATTCTCTGCGCCTCGACGTCCGCCGGTATCGTGGGGTGGGCCTGGTTGCGGAGCGGTAGTGGGGGAGCCGCTGTGGGCAAGGCGGCGCGACAGGGAGGAAAGGGATGGTGACCAGAGGCATCGCATCGGTCGGCCTGTTCGTGCTGGCATTATTCGCGCTTCAAAATATGGAGGCCGTCAGCGTGCGGTTTCTGTTGTGGAGTTATGAGACCACCCTCGTTCTGGTCATCTTGGGGTCGGCGGCGCTCGGAGCCTGTCTCGTGGCGGTGGTCTCGCTGGGCGCGCGGCTGCGGCGGGCCCGCGAGACCGATCGATTGGCCGAGACCGTCCACGCCCAGGCCGAACGTATCCGACGATTGGAAAGCGTCGACCGGGAGGGATCGCAGCCGGCAAGCCGTCTCCTTACGGAGCCGGCAGCCGACAAGGTGAAAGGAGAGCATGCATCATGACCGGAGTATCGCTTGAGACCGCCTGGCCCTGGCTGATCAGCATGGCCACGACCGTGGGCTTGACTCTGTTGCGCGTGGGGTTGGTCTTTGTGATCGGGTATGTGGCCGTTCGGTTCTCACGTTTGGGACTCCAACAACTGGAGCGCGTGATGGTGGCCGCGAGCGATGCGGCGGATCAGCAGTCGGGCACGGCGCAAAAGCGCGCCGCGACCTTGACCGGCATCCTCAGAACGATCGCCCTCACCGCGATTTGGGCGATCGTCATCATCGAAGCGCTGCAGTTCGTCGGACTGGACGTGGCGCCGATCCTGGCCGGCGCCGGCATCCTCGGGCTGGCCGTGGGGTTCGGTGCGCAGAATCTCGTGCGGGACCTCATCAGCGGCTTCTTCATCATCCTCGAAGATCAAATTAGGCTGGGGGACGTGGCCGTGATCAACGGGACCGGCGGCTTGGTGGAGACGATTACATTCCGGACCATCTCGCTCCGCGACTTCTCGGGGGTGGTGCACATCTTTCCCAACGGTGCCATCACGACGCTGTCCAACATGAGCAAGGATTGGTCGGCCTTCGTGCTGGACATGGGGGTGGCCTACAAGGAGGATACGGATCGGGTGGTGGCGGTCATGCGGGCGGTCGGAGAAGAACTGCGCCAGGATCGGGAGTTGGGGCCGTTGATGCTCGAGCCGATGGAGATCGTCGGCGTGGAGAACTTTGCCGACAGTGCCGTGACCATCCGGGCGCGCATCAAGACCCGACCGCTCGAACAGTGGAAAGTCGGGCGGGAATATCGGCGACGGCTGAAGAAGGCCTTCGATGCGGAGGGGATCGAGATTCCCTTCCCGCAGCGCTCCCTCTCGATTCTCGAGGCCGGGCATCCGTTGAAAGTCGAATTGGTGGGCGGGATGGGACAGGCCCAGGGGTAACGTCAGCCGGGGCGGTCTTTCGGGCGGTAATCTTCCAGCCGGCGACGGACGATACCGTCGGAAAGCGCTGACCAGGCGCCTGCCAAGGCCTGCTTCCCTGTGGCGACGAGTAGGTCGTCATGGTGGCGGCGAAACTCCCTGAGCCGCTGTTCGATGCGATCGCGCGCGCAGGCACAGAAGCTTTGGGCCAGGTCCCGGGCCTGCGTGGTTCCGTCTCGCCTGAAGATGTCGTCGGCATGGAGCATGGCGGCGGCCATGGCGAGCAAATCTTCGCCCACCGCTTCGATTCTGTTCTGGATCCGTTGTTCGTCACGGAACGCCGCCTGGAACCGTGCCATGGCGTAGAACGTCTCGCGGGCCAGGCGACGGCTGGTTCGTTCCACCTCGCGCAACACCTGACGCAGGGCCGGCCTGGTGAACGCGCCTCCGGCCGGAAGCGGCCTGCCGCGCCATTGCGCGAGATACCAAGGGCCATAAAACTGCGCCAGCCTCAGGCCCTCGCGGAGTCGTTCGAGGATCGACAGGCCGTCGGCATAGAAGGCTTTCGCCCGCTCCAGGTGTCGGCTCAATCCCTCGCGAACGACGAAGGGACGCAGAATATCCGTCGCGCCCTCGCCGATCCGATACATCTCTGCGTCGCGCACGAGTTGCTCGATCCCGAAGGCCGCTTCGCCGCGCAGCCGTTGTGAGGCGGCGGTTTCGTACCCCATCCCCCCGAACAGGATCTGCGCGTCGCGCAAAAAGCGAATGGTCTGTTCCGAACAGAAGATCTTAGCGATTGCCGCCTCGATCCTGATGTCGTAGCGATGCTGATCGGCCAGACGCCACACCAAGAGGGACAATGCTTCCATCGCAAACAGATGGGCGGCCATGTCGCCGATGCGGATCTGCTGAGTCTGTCGGTCCGCCAAAGGTTTCTGAAACGTGAGCCTGCTGTTGGCTCGATCCAACGTCGGTTGCCAGGCCTGTTTCGCCATTCCGAGGCAGATGGCCGGGATGCTGATGCCACGCCCGACGTTCAGGATCGTCAGGGCGTACTTCAAGCCCTTGCCGACCTCACCGATGAGGTGGTCGACCGGAATCCGCACATTCGTCAGCGTGAGATGCGCATTCTCGATGCCGCGGCACCCTTCGAATTGACACCGTTGCCGGACCTGCACGCCGGGCGAGGCCATGTCGAGGATGAAGGCCGAATGGACCAGATCCTCCGCCTCCTTGCCTCCCACTGTGGGCACCCACCTGTTGCCGTCCCCCGGATCGCGCTTCGCAGGCACGCGGGCGATGAGCGTCGCATAACGCGCAATCGGCCCGTTCGTACACCAGAGCTTTTCGCCGTTCACGAGGAAATGGCTGCCGGTGTCGTCCAGCACGGCCTCCGTACGCACGTTGGCCGCATCGGATCCGGTGGCCGGTTCCGTCAGGGCAAAGGCGGACAGGGCTTCCCTGGCCACGAGCGGAAGGTACTTGCGTTTCTGGTCGTCGTTTCCGAACAGCAGGATGGGCATGGCGATACCGATCGATTGCGGCACCGCCACCGTGAGCGCCAGGATGTTGCTCCAACTCGCGATCAGCGTCAGCACGCGGCCATAGTTCGTATAGGAAAACCCCAGCCCGCCGTACTCCGTGGGAATCTTCATCGCGAAGGCGCCGAGTCTGAAGAGACCCTGGATGACGGATTCGGGGATGTGCGCCTCACGTTCGATCTGCTCGGGATCGACCTCCCGCCGCAGGAAAGTTTCGACTTGCCGGCAGAAGGTCTCGCCTACCGCCCGTTCCTCCGGCGGCTCCGGGGGCGTCACGAGCAAATCGAAGTCGGGGCGGCCGTCATACAGTCCGGCCATGAAACTGATCCCGGTCAACCGTTCGCGAGCCGCCTCGATCCGTTCCAAGCCCTTCAAGAATGTACTCATGGGGTGCCTCGCTGGGTGCCATGGCGTGGGTCGGAGAATTGCCGGTCGCGGTAGGGGGCTAGCCGTTCCGCCAACCGGCCCTTGAGTTCGAGCCGCTTGGGTTTGCCGGTGGAGGTATAGGGAATGTCTTCGCCGAACAGGATGACTTTCGGCTGCTTGAAGAAGGGTAGCTTCACTCGGCAATGGGTCAAGAGGTCCGCTTCGCTCGGGGGCGCGGCAGGATTCATAGGGACGACGTAGGCGGCGATCTCCTCGCCGTAGTAGCGGTTTTCAAAGGGGAGCGCCATCGCGAACTTGACCGCCGGATGGCTCTTGAGGGCCTCGTCGATCTCCAGCGGAGAGACGTTGACGCCGCCGCGAATGATGAGTTCCTTCAATCGGCCCGAGATGAAGAAGTAGGGCCGACCTCGCTCGTCGAGCAGATGGAACCCTTCGTCGCCCGATCGGAACCAGCCCCACTGGAAGGCGGCGGCGTTGGCATCGTCCCGTTTGAAATAGCCGGCGCAGACCGTGCGGCCGCGAATGCAGATTTCTCCCCGCGTGCCTTCCGGCAGCGGTTTCCCGCCCTCGTCCAGGATGCTCATCATGTTGTGACGGATCGCCAATCCGATGGAGGGAAACTCGTAGCCGGTGAGCCACCGACGATGTTCCTCGGGCGTCAGGTCGTTCGGGAGAAAACAGGAGTAACAGGTCGTTTCAGACAGGCCGTACCCGTGACGGATGGGAACGCCGAATCGCTCCTCGAACCGTACCGCCGTCTCCTTCAGAAGCGGACCTGCGCCGCAGATCACGCCGCCGAACCGGTCGAGCTTGTAGGGCGTGATGTCCTCATCGGCCTCCAGGAGGAATTCCAAGAGGGTGGGGACGACGCTCACGCAGGTGACGGCTTCCTCGTGGATCCGTTGCCAGAAGTATGCGCTCTTGAACTTCCGGTTCAGCACCAGGCTGCCTCGGCAGTAGAGCGGGGTGACGGCCGTGACGACGATGCCGTTGACGTGATGAATCGGCAGCACGCCCATCAACCGATCGGTGAGCCCGAAGCCGTGCCAATCGGCGATCGCATCCGCATCCGCCAGTAGGTTGGCGACGGTCAAGACCACGCCCTTCGGCGGCCCGGTCGTACCGGATGTATAGATGATCAAGGCGGGATCTTCGAGTCGGCAACCAGGCGCCCCACCGGTTGTCGAGGCCCTGTGGGACCGCGATCGTTTTAGGCCCGCGCCCTGCCGCTCGATGATGCCTCCGTCTCCGACGGCGATCACGTTGCGGAGGTTCGGCAGGTCACGTTGCAGGTCTGTGAGTTCCTCATACCCGGTCTGCCAACAGAGGGCGGCGGCGGCTTCCGAATGTTCCAGGATGTAGCGTTTCTTGTCCGTCGGTTCCTCGATGTTGAGGGGGACGACGGTGAGACCCAGAGTCCAGGCGGCGAAATAGAACAGCAGGGTCAAGTCATGGTTGAACAGCAGCGTTGCCAGCCGGTCGCCGCGGCGCAGGCCGAACTCGGCGTGCAGACGTTCGGCGGTTTGTTCCACCAGGGTGCCGAATTCCGCATACCTGTAGGTGCGACGCAGTCGGCGATCGTCATCGCAGTAGGTCAGAAAGTTGCGGGTGACCAGCCGCGGGTCATAGAACCGTGAACGGAAAAACTCCGCGAACGAGGTCCAAGGCAAGTCGGTCGCCGCGTCGGGAGCACAGCGGGCCTGCCCGATCCTGTCAGCCACGTCGGTCGAGAGGTTCATAGGGCCTCGGAGTCGGTCCCCGGTAGATTGCGCGCGGTCGAATCAGTCGATTGTGGTCCTGTTGCTCGATCACGTGGGCGCACCATCCCGTGATTCGCGAACAGACGAAGAGCGGCGTCGACAGGGCCTGCGGAATGCCCATCAGCCGGTACGCCACCGCGGTGTAGAAATCGAGGTTGGGGCGAAGGCCCTTCTCTTCCAGCATGATGCGTTCCAGGGTCGAGGCGATGTCGTACCAGGTATGGTCGCCGCAGAGCCGGCTGAGACGTTCGGCATGGCGCCGAATGATATCGCTGCGCGCGTCGCCCTGCCGCAGCACGCGATGGCCGAATCCCATGACGCGTCGTTTGTGTGCCAGCGCCTCGCGCAGCCAGGCTTCGGCCCGCTCCGGACGACCGATCTCCGCCAGCATCGCCGCCACCGCTTCATTGGCCCCGCCGTGAAGCGGGCCCTTCAGCGCGGCCACGGCCGCCGTGATGGCGCCGTGGAGATCCGTCATGGTGGAGGCCGTGACCCGCGCGGCGAAGGTGGAGGCGTTCAACTCGTGTTCCGCATAGAGAATCAAGGAGGCATTCAACGCCTGGACCATGGCATCGGTGGCCTCCTGCCTGGCGGCTGTGCCGACCAGGTGCAATAGGTGCTCCGCGAACCCACCGTTCGGTGACGGCGCCGGCTTGTCGCCCGTCATGGTTCGGTAGCTGTCGGCGATGAGGGAAGGAATTTGAGCGAGCAGCCGGACGGCCTTCCTCAGATTAGCGTCGCGCGAGCCGTCGTCCGCATCCGAGTCGACCAGACCCAGCCACGAAATGCCGGTGCGCAGCACGTCCATCAAGTGCGCGTTGGGCGGCAGGCTGTCGATGAATCGCCGAACCCCATCGGGGAGACCGCTCTCGCGCGAGAGCTGTGTGGAGAACGTGTCCAACTCCCCCCGGGAGGGCAGATGGCCGTAGAGCAGCAGGAAGGCCACCTCCTCGAAGGAGCTGTGCTCGGCCAAGTCGCCGATGGCATACCCGCGATACCGCAGTCCCGCCGCCCCTTCGTCCACCTGGCAAATGGCCGACTCGGCGGCGATCACTCCCTCCAGCCCTGGGCTGTAGGCGGCAGGGCTCGTGCGTTCAGCGGTGGCTGCCGGTGACATCATGTCGTTCATGGGGCCTCCCTCTCTGGTCCTGCGCGGGGTCGTACCGCAGCAACCGATAGAGTTCCTGCCGCGGCATCATGCGCTCGACCCAGCCTTGTTGGGTGCCGTCCGTCTTGAGATCCGCCAACAGTTGCGCGACGGCCCGCGTGGCGACCCGCAACGTGCTCACGGGAAAGAGGATGCCGTGATAGCCCAAGGCGCCGAACTCACCGATGTTCAAGTAGGGACTCTTGCCGAACTCCGTCATGTTGGCGATGAGGGGCAGGCGGATTCCCTTCTGTGCCATCCGTTGCGCGAAGGCGCTGAACTCTTCCGCCGACTGGAGGGCTTCGGGGAAGAGCGCGTCGGCTTCGGCCTCCGCGTAGGCCTGGGCTCGGTGGATGGCCGCCTCCAGGCCTTCGACGGCCCGCGCATCCGTGCGCGCCACGATCATGAAGGCCGACTCACCCCTGGCCTCGACTGCCGCGCGGATCTTGGCGGCCATCTCAGCAGCGGGAACCAGCCGCTTCCCCGGCAAGTGACCGCAGCGTTTGTCGTCCTCTTGATCCTCGATCTGCATGCCGGCCAGACCGATGCGCATGAAGGCTCGCACGGCCCTCTTCACAAGAGCGGGAGCGCCATACCCTGTGTCGGCGTCGACAAGCACCGGGATGCCGACCGCCTTTGCGATAGCACCCGCTTCACGAACCATGACCCGTAAGGGGATCAACCCGATGTCCGGCAGGCCTCGCGCGGCGGACAGGGCTGCGCCCGAGACGTAGAGGGCCTCGAACCCGGCCTGTTCGATCTGCATGGCGGTCAGGGGATTGAAGGCGCCGGGAATGGCGACTGGGCCGGACGCCAACAGTCGGCGCAGTCGAGCCGGCTGGTCTTGGCCCTGCGGCATGTGGCGTTCCGGCTGCGACATGCGCTCTTACCCCTTCCCGGTCGCGAGCAACGGCATGAGGGCGGCGATGTCCCGTTCTCGTTCCAGCTTCCAGATACGGTTGATCAGCCGGTCCATCTGTGGGCGAGTCAGTCGGCGCGCCGCTAACCGACGGAACTTCTCTTCCACCTCCTGGTCCGTCAGGGGATGGGCTGGATGGCCGGAAGGCAGGTCTACCTGCGCCACATAGGATTGGCCCGAGCCGGTCTGCGCCGTGATGCGCGTCGGCATGGAGCCGGGGTAGCAGCCGACAAATTCCGGCCGCTCGACCACGCGAATCCGCTGCATGAGCCGATGCAGGGCCTGGTCTTGAAGTCGTCTCGTGCTGAAGGAGTGGAGAGTGACGCGACCGTCACAGAGCGCCACGGCCACGCAGTAGGGAAAACTGTGGTCGGCGGTTTCTCGCGTCGCGGGCCGCCACTTTTCCTGGTCTCGGCCGATGATTTCGATCGCGACGTCGTAACTGCCGATCTCAACGTCCTTCAGCTGCGCGATCGCCTGCTCCCCCTCGGCGGCAAGCAAGGTCTGCCGCAAGGCCAGCGCGGCTTCGACGGCGGTCTGTGCGTGGTACTCGACAGGAAAATGTTTGATGTAGGTGTCGAGGATCTTGAACGGCGCCGGTTCTTGAGCGTCGGATCGTTCTCCGCCTAACTGCGGCAGCGTGAACGGACCGGAGACCAGCTTCATGAAGCCCTTCTCGCCTTCGAAGATCGGCGCCGGCCCCGTCATCCCCCGTTGCGCGAGCAGGGCGGCGAAGAGCCCGTTGCGCGCGGCGTTGGAAAACGCACAGGCCTTCCACATGGACAGATCGCCGATTCTGGTTTGCCGCAACGCAACGTTGGCCACGCCGGCCAGGTTCACCGCCTGCTCGGTCTGGGATTCGGAAAGTTTCATCACCTTGGCGACGCCGAGTGCGGAAGAGAGGGATCCGTAGGTGACGTGGTCCCAGCCCCGTGGGCGGAGCGCCGCCGCGTCACAGAGCCGGCAGTGGATTTCGTAGGCGAGCGCCACGGCCTGGATGACGCGTGCGCCGGACGCGTGCGCCACTTCCCCCGCGGCCAACACCGCCGCGATGTTGTCCGAGGGATGGGCCGGCTCCTTGGAGAGATAGGTATCGTTGAAGTCGAGGTAACGGACCAGCGCGCCGTTGGCGAAGGTCGCAAGGTCGGGAAGCGTTCTGTGGACCGTGCCCCAGAGGGTGGCGCCGCCGGGCAGGGGCACGGTGCGCGCGAGGTCGCGGGCGATCTTGCAGGGGGGAGCGTTCCACGCACCGAAGGCGCAAGCCAGACTGTCCAGGATTCTCCGTTTGACCTCCTGCACGACAGCAGACGGAAGGTCGTCGTAACAGAGCGCCCTGCCGTATCGAGCCAGACGGTCTGCCAACATGGTGGTCGCCTCTACCCCTTCGTTCCGGCGGAGGATTCCTGCCGGCGTCTGTGAAAGTAGGCCTCGATTGCCTCCTGCTTTTCCTTCGTGGCGCAGAGTCGGCCGAAGAGTTCCGCCTCCCGTGCTTGTGCCGTCGCTGACGCCACGTCGTTATCCTGTGTCATCGCCAGGAGGGCGGCCTTGGCCGCCGGCTGCGGATTGGCTGCGATGGTGTCCGCGAGCCGCTCCGCTTCCGACAGCAACTCGCCGGGAGAGCAGATGTGATCGATAAGGCCGATGTCGAGCGCTTGCTGCGCGGTCAGCAGACGGCCGGTCAGGATGAGTTCCAGCGCCTTGGACCGTCCGACCAATCGCGGCAGCCGTTGCGTACCGCCGAATCCGGGAATCAGCCCGAGCCGGATTTCAGGAAGTCCCACGCGCGCATCGGCGGCGCTCAGGCGAAGGTGGCAGGCCATGGCCAGTTCGAGTCCGCCGCCCACGCAGGTGCCGTTGATAGCGGCCAGCACCGGTTTCTCAGATCGCTCCATCAGGTGGAGTAGGGCTTGGCCGCGCCGTGAGAAGGCACGGGCTTCCGCGGGATCGTTGAGATCGGACAGTTCCCGAATGTCTGCGCCGGCGCAGAAGAATCGACCGGCGCCGGTCAGGAGCACCACCCGCACCTCCGGAGCTGCCGACACCTCGTCCCAGCTGCGCTCGATTTCCTCCAGGCAGGCTCGACTCAGCACGTTGGCCGGGGGATTGCGCAGCGTGATGCGGGCGATCGGTCCTATCACACAGACGAGGGGCTGGGCCATGTCAGCCTCCGGACTCCGTCCAGGTCAAGGCCGGTTGTCGGCTGTCCTGACCTGCCGGCAGCTCCAAATCCTTGACCCGCTGCTGTTCCGCAATCACTGCGACCAGTTCGGGAATTCCCTCGCCCCGGAGCGCGATGGTGCGCAGGACCAGGCTCCGTTGTTCGCGCAGGTCGCGCAACGTGCGGTCGGCGTCGGGATGGTCGGCCTTGTTCACCACCACGATATCCGCGACTTCCAACAGGCCGGCCTTCATCGCCTGAATCCCGTCACCCAGGCCCGGTGCCGTTATGGCCACGACCGTCTGCGCTACCTGTAGCACCTCGATGTCGCCCTGCCCCACACCCACCGTCTCGATCAGGATCACGTCGTAGGCAGCGGCATCCAGCACCCTCACCGCCTCGCCGGTCGCGCACGCAAGCCCGCCCTGGTGGCCTCTGGTCGCCATGCTGCGGATGTAAACCAGGCGGTCTTCCGCATGTTGCTGCATCCTGATGCGATCGCCCAAGATTGCGCCGCCCGTGACCGGGCTGCTGATGTCGACCGCCAGGATCGCGACCTGTTTGCCCAGCCGACGATAGGCCGTGATCAGTTGATCGATCAGCGTGCTCTTGCCAGACCCGGGGTACCCGGTGATGCCGAGGACCATGGCTTCGGGCGGCCTCTGCTCCAGTTGCTCCAACACGGCGGCTCCGACGGGGGATCGATGCTCGAGCAGCGTGATCACGCGCGCCACGGCGCGAATGTCTCCGGCCATCACTCCGGCAGCCAGGGAGGCCGCATCGTCACGCCTTGCCGTTCCCTTCTGGTGATCGTGAAGCATGTCAGCCCCTTCGAAGCCCTTCTCCTTGAGACGAGGGATGCAATCGAGACAACCGGGACTGCAGCGGCCGCTCGCACAGGTCGATGAGTCCTTGCGCGCAGGCGACGATCGCCGATTCATCGACCGGGACCGCGGCCCCCGACGCCTTCAGGGCGAATACGAGATCTTCGGTGGCGACATTGCCGGAGGCCCCCGGTGCATAGGGACAGCCGCCGAGTCCACCGGCCGACGTGTCGAAGGTCGCAATGTCGTAGTCCCACCAGGCGGTCAGGGCGTTGGCGACGGCCATGCCATAGGTATCGTGGAGATGGAGGGCCAACTGCGTCGGTTCGACCAGGGGGCTCACGCGGTCCAGGAGGCGACGGATGTCGGGCGGCGCCGCCTTGCCCATGGTTTCGCCCAAGGAAATCTCATCTACACCGAGATTCCGCAGGCGGGTGACCACCTGCGCGACGCGGGCCGGCTCGACGCGACCTTCGTAGGGGCACCACACGACGGTCGAGACATAACCCCGCACCACCAGCCCCTCGCGTTTGGCCAGCGACACCACCGGCGCCATCCGTTCGAACGATTCGTCGATGGTCGCCTTGATGTTGCGGCGGGTGAAACTATTCGAAGCCGCCGTGAAGACGGCGATCTTATCCAGCCGTGCCGCCTTCGCCCGTTCGAGCCCGCGGAGATTCGGGACCAAGGCGGAGTAGGTCACGCCGGGAATTCGGTCGATGGCGCGCGCGACCTCGTCGCTGTCGGCCAGCTGGGGAACGGCCATCGGCGAGACGAACGAGCCGATTTCGATCTCGGCGACGCCGCTTTGCGACAGGCCGTTGATGAAATCAATCTTGCGCGCGGTCGGTACGAAGGTCGGTTCATGCTGCAGACCGTCCCGCGGTCCTACCTCGACGATGCGGATCGGCGAGCGCCGACGGTCATGGTTGTTGTGCGGCAGCATCGTGCATCTCCTGCGCTCCCTGCGCCGCCTGTCGCCCCTCGCGTTCGATCCAACGAGGAGCCCGTTTGGCGAGGAAGGCACGGAGGCCCTCCTCCGCTTCCCGCGTCCCGCGCGCCGCGACGTTCGCTTGGATGGAAGGCGCGAGTCGGTCCTCTTCTCGCAGCGGCAAGAGTCGCCGCAGCAAGGATTTGCTGGCCCTCGTCGCGCCGGGAGCCAACCGAAGAATGCGCTCGGTCAGGTCGCGCTCTCGTTGGTCGAGCGCCTCCCGAGGCAGAACCTCATGGACAAGGCCGAAGCGCTGCGCGGCCCGGGCGTCGAAGGGTTCGCCGGTCAGGACGTAGCGACGAAAAAAAGATTCGCCGGCCTTTCGGAGCAAGAGCGGGGCGATGATGGCGGGCACCAATCCCAACGCGGTTTCGCTGAGCGTGAATGTAGCCCCCTCCGCCGCGACCACGATATCGCAGGCCGCCATCAAGCCGACGCCGCCTCCAAAAGCCGGGCCTTGGACCAGGCCGATGACGGGGCAGGGGCAGTCTTCGACGGCGCGGAACATGGCGGCCAACTGCAGGGCGTCGGCCGTGGCTTGCTCCTCGGTGGCCAGGCCCTGGGCCTGCAGCCAATGCAGGTCGGCGCCGGCGCAGAAGGCCGGTCCGTTGCCGGTTAGCACCACCAGGCGGAGGGACGCATCCTGCTTGAACCGGTCGAAGACCCGTTCTAGGTCTGCCGCCATGATGTCGTTGAGGGCGTTCCGCCGTTCCGGCCGGTTGAGGGTGACACGGGCGACGGCCTCCTGCGCATCGACCACGATGGTCCTGTACTGCTCCATCAGGGACTCCTTCCATCCGGGTCACATGCGAAATACCGGCGCTCGGCTCTCGCGGGTCGGCACGACGGCGGCGAGGTCGAGGCATAGGCCCAGCACCCGGCGCGTCTCCAACGGATCGAGGATCCCATCGTCCCACAGCCGCGCACTGCCGACATAGGGGCTTCCTTCCCGCTCATACTGCGCCCGCGTATCCTCGACGATCCGTCGGCGTTCCGATTCCGACAGCGTGCCGTTGTTTCGCTCCCGTTGTTGCTGCTTCACGGTCGCCAACACCTGGGCTGCCTGCTGGGCGCCCATCACCGACACGCGCGCGTTGGGCCAGGTGAAGAGGAAGCGCGGTCCGTAGGCCCGGCCGCACATGGCATAGTTTCCGGCTCCGTGCGAGGCGCCGATGATGACCGTGAACTTCGGCACCTCCACCGTGGCCACCGCCTGCACCATCTTGGCGCCGTCCTTGATGATGCCTCGGCTCTCATAGTCCTTTCCCACCATGAAACCGGTGATGTTTTGCAGGAAGATGAGCGGAATCCGCCGCTGCGCGCAGAGCTGGATGAAATGCGCGCCCTTCAAAGCGGCCTCCGAGAGCAGCACGCCCTGGTTGGCGACGATGCCGACCAGATGGCCCATCCATGAGGCAAAGCCGCAGACCAAGGTGCTGCCGTACCGCGCCTTGAATTCCTGGAAGCGGCTGCCGTCCACCAGCCGCGCGATGACCTCCCGCACGTCCCACGGTTGACGGGGACTGTCCGGGATGAGGCCATAGAGGTCTTCCGGCGGATACAGCGGCTCGTCCACCGGTTTCCGCCGCAACCTGGGAGGTGTGCGGCCCACAGTCGCGATGATGGAGCGGCAGAGGCTCAAGGCCTCGCGGTCGTTTTCCGCCAGGTGGTCGCTCACGCCGGAGAGGCGCGTATGCAGGTCGGCCCCGCCCAACGCCTCGCTCGTCACCTCTTCACCGGTCGCGGCCTTCACCAACGGGGGGCCCGCCAGGTAGATCGTGCCGGTTCCCTTGACGATGATGTTCTCGTCGCACATCGCCGGGACGTAGGCTCCGCCCGCCGTGCACATGCCCATGACCACGGCGATCTGCGGCACACCGGCTGCGGACAGGCGCGCCTGATTGAAGAAGATGCGTCCGAAGTGGTCCCGGTCGGCGAAGACTTCGGCCTGCAACGGCAGGAACACCCCGCCCGAATCCACCAGATAGATGATCGGCAGACGGTTCTCCCAGGCAATCTCCTGGGCGCGGAGATGTTTCTTGATGGTCATGGGGAAATAGGTGCCGCCCTTGACGGTCGCATCGTTCGCGGCGATGACGCAGTGGCGTCCCGATACCGACCCGATTCCCGTGATCAGCCCGGCGGCCGGCACCTGCCCGTCGTAGAGGCCGAACGCTGCGAGCGGGCTCAGTTCCAACCAGGGTGACGCAGGGTCGAGCAGGGCGGCGATGCGTTCCCGGGCCGTGAGTTTGCCCCGTTGAGCGTGGAGGGCCACGGCGTCGGCGGGGCCTCCGCCCCGCACGAGTTCGAGCTGCTTGCGCAGGTCGGCAACCAGATTTTCCGCCTGCGTTCGGTTACGCCGGTAGGTTTCCGAGTTGGGCTGCACCGAGGTGGTGAGGACCTGCATGGCTGAGTCCCTTCACGGTTCGACGCGGATGCTCTTCACGAAGGTGACGATGTCCTGCATCGCTGTGCCGGGACGGAACAGCATTCGGACCCCGGCGGCCTTGAGGCGCGGCATATCTTCGTCGGGAATGATGCCGCCACCGAACAGGGTGATCTGCTCCGCGCCCCGCTCCTTCAGGAGTTCCAGCACGCGTGGAAAGAGCGAATTGTGGGCACCGGAGTGGATACTGAGCCCGATGGCCTGGACGTCTTCCTGGATCGCGGTCGAGACGACCTGTTCCGGCGTTTGGTGAAGGCCTGTGTAAATGATCTCCATGCCGGCGTCGCGCAGCGCCCGCGCCACGAGTTTGATGCCGCGGTCGTGGCCGTCGAGCCCCACCTTGCCGAGCAACACCCTGATGGGAGGCGCCGTCACTGCCATAGCCGCACCTCGTCGATAGCATAGCGGCCTTCGGTCTGTTTCGTGAGATACCCGGCTTGAATGACCGGGTCATGTTGGAAGATCAACAACCACCGTTCCGCGAAGGCGCGGTCGAGAATTGCTCGCTTGCTGGCGAGGGTATCGAGCGGGTAGAGATCGTACCCCATGATGTAAGGCAGGGGCAGGTGCGCGACGGTCGGAATGAGGTCGCCGAGGAAGAAGGCGATGTGGCCTTCCGACTCTACCTTCACACATTGGTGATGCCGAGTGTGGCCTGCTGTGACCACTGCCGTGATCCCTGGAAATAGTTCCGTGTCGCCGTCCAGCAACTCCCATCGACGGTGCTCGGCGATCGGCACGAAGTTGTCGGGGCGATAACTCGCCCTGGTCCGTTCGTTGGCTCGGGTGGCGTCCTCGTATTCGCCGCGCTGGATGAAGTAGGTCGCCTTGGGAAAGGCCGCGCGCAGGCGTCCCGCTTTGTCCAGGACCGTGTTGCCGCCCGCATGGTCGAAGTGGAGGTGCGTGTTGATCACGGCGTGGACGTCGTCCGGCGCGAGGCCGTGAAGGTGCAGCGAATCGCGCAGGGAGGGGCGTCGATCCACTGCAAACCGCGCCTGGAACCTTGCGTCCTCCTTGTTGCCCAATCCTGTGTCGACCAGGATGTGTTTTCCGTGTGCGCGCACCAACAGACAGGTCAAGGTGAGGGGAATACGGTTCAGCTCATCCGGCGGGCAACAGGTCTGCCACAAGGCCTTCGGCACCACGCCGAACATGGCCCCGCCGTCCAGCCGGAATCGTCCGTCGGTAAGGGGGAAGAGCTCAAGCGCACCGAGCTTCATGGTCGTGACTCCGAGTGATCCAGGGCGGTGTTACAACACCACCGGTTCTCGATAGGTGCCGTAGACTTCTTTCAGCGCCGCGCAAATTTCGCCCACGGTGGCCTTGGCCTTTACGGCCTCGATCAAGGCCGGCATGACCGGTTGATGGCACGATGCCGCCTCCTGTAATTCCTCAAGCGCCCCGGCCATCCTGAACGGATCGCGGGCCTTCCTGAAGTCGGACAGGCGGGCGACCTGCTCCTGTTCCACCTGCGGCCCGATCCGCAGAATCGGAATGGAGCGTTCATCCTGCTCGACCTGCTCCGTCACCCCCACGATGCCTCGTTCCCGCCGCTCGATCTCGCGTTGATACCGTTGCGCGGCGTCGAGGATCTCCCGCTGCGGAAAACCCTGTTCGATCGCGCGGACCATGCCGCCCCGTGCATCCAATTGGCGGAAGTAGTCCAGCGCCCCCTCCTCCAGGCGATTGGTCAGGTTCTCGACGAAGTAGGAGCCCCCCAGCGGATCGACGCTGTTGGTGACCTCGCTCTCGGTCGCAATGATCTGCTGAGTGCGCAGGGCGACCTTCACGGCCTCTTCGGTGGGCAACGCCAAGGTCTCGTCCATGGAGTTCGTATGGAGCGACTGCGTGCCGCCGAGCACCGCCGCCAGCGCCTGCAGCGTCGTCCGCACGACGTTGTTCACCGGTTGTTGTGCGGTGAGCGAGCAGCCGGCCGTTTGGGCATGGCAACGCAACTGCAGCGAACGCGGATTCTTGGGATGATGGCGTCGCTCCATTTCACGGGCCCAGAGGCGGCGGGCCGCACGAAATTTGGCGATCTCCTCGAAGAAGTCGTTGTGCACATTGAAGAAGAAGGAAAGCTGCGGGGCGAAGCTGTCCACATCGAGTCCCGCCCTCACCGCCGCGTCGACGTAGGTCAGGCCATCATAGAGCGTAAAGGCGAGCTCCTGCACGGCGGTCGCCCCGGCCTCGCGGATGTGGTAGCCGCTGATGCTGATGGGGTGCCATTTCGGCAGATGTTGGGCGCAATACCCGATCGTTTCGACTGTCAGCGCGAGGTGCGGCTCCGGCGGAAAAAGCCATTCTTTCTGCGCGATGTATTCCTTCAGGATGTCGTTTTGGAGCGTGCCGCCGAGGTGATCGAACGGGATGCCGCGTTTCTCCGCCACCGCCAGGTACATGGCGAAGAGCACGGGCGCCGGGCCGTTGATCGTCATCGAGGTGGTGACCTGATCCAAGGGGATGTTCTCAAAGAGGCGCTCCATGTCGGCGAGGGAAGAGACGGCCACGCCGCAGTAGCCCACTTCGCCGCGGGCGCGGGGATCGTCGGAGTCGAGTCCCATCAGCGTCGGCAGGTCGAAGGCGACGCTCAAGCCGGTTTGTCCCTGCGTCAGGAGATACTGAAAGCGCCGGTTGGTATCTTCCGCGGACCCGAAGCCGGCAAACTGCCGCATGGTCCAGAAGCGGCTGCGGTACATGGTCGGATGGATGCCGCGCGTGTAGGGAAAGGCGCCGGGCTCGCCGAGGTCCTGTTCCGGAGTCCAGCCCTTTAGATGGGCCGGGCCGTAGACCCTGTCGGTGACAAGGCCGGAGAGAGAAGTGAACTGCGGCTTCCGTTCGGCCATACGCCGTTCCTCCGTCATGGGGCGCCGAGGCTAGACCTGCGTCACGGCCGGCTGCGCTCCATAGAGGTAGAACCCCTGTCCGCTCTTCCTGCCGAGGCGCCCATGTTGCACATAGGTGCGCAGGAGCGGGCAGGGCTTGAACTTGGGATCGGCGAGGTCTTGATGCAGCACCTCGCAGATCGCCAGCACCGTGTCCAACCCGATGCGGTCGGCCAAGGCGAGGGGGCCCATCGGCTGGTTGGTGCCCTCCACCATGGCCAGGTCGATGGCCTCGGCCGACGCCACGCCTTCTTCCAATGCATAGACCGCTTCGTTGATCATCGGCATGAGAATCCGATTCACGATGAAACCGGGCGAGTCCTTGCAGACCACGGCCGTCTTGCCGAGCCGATGGACCAAGGCGAGCGCCAACTGCAGCGTAGGGTCGGCCGTCTGGATCGTCCGGACCACTTCCACCAGCCGCATGGCCGGCACCGGGTTCATGAAATGGAGGCCCATGGTGCGATCGGGGCGCCCCGACGCCATTCCCAACCCGGCGATGGAGATCGACGAGGTGTTGCTGGCCAGGAGGGCGGAGCCGGGGCAGATTTGACCGAGGCGGGCGAACAGGGATTGTTTACGGTCGCGATCTTCCGGGATGGCCTCGATCACCACCTGGGCATCACGCAACGATTCAAGTTGCCGCGAGGGGTGGATGCGCCCCATGACCGCCTCCTCGTGGGTGCGGCTCAAGTGACCCTTCTCCACGGCCTTTTTGACGCCGGCCGCAATGTGCTGGACCGCTGCGGTAAGGAGGCTGTCGGTCATATCGACCAACAGCACCTGCCAACCGGCCATCGCCAGGACCTGGGCGATCCCGTGCCCCATTTGTCCGGCACCGATGACCCCGATCGTGGAGATGTCGTCGAGGGTCGTAGTTGTCCGTTCGTTCATCGTTCCACCATGAGTGCGAGGGCTTCTCCGCCGCCGATGCAGAGGCTCGCAACGCCGCGACGGACGTCGCGCGACTCCATCGCATGGAGCAACGTCGTAAGGATTCTGGCGCCCGTGGCCCCGATCGGATGGCCCAGGGCGACCGCGCCGCCATGGACGTTGACCTTCTTGGGATCGAGTCCCAACTCGCGGGTGATGGCCAGCGAGACGACGGAAAAGGCCTCGTTGATTTCGAAGAGATCGATGTCGGCGATAGACAGGGTGGTGTTCCGCAGCAACCGGCTGATGGCCTCCACCGGGGCCAGGCTGAACCACTCCGGCGCGAGGGCTGCGCCGGCATACCCTGCGATGCGGGCCATGGGGGTGAGTCCATGGCGGCGAGCCTCCGCCTCGGCCATCACGACCACCGCCGCCGCTCCATCGTTGCAGGAGGGCGAGTTCCCGACCGTCAGCACGCCGTCCTCCTGGAAGACCGGTTTGAGTTGTCGGAGTTTCGCCAGGTCGGCACGGTGAGGCTCTTCGTCGTCGCGCACCGGCAGGGGCGGTCCTTTTTTCTGCGGGACCTCGACCGGCACGATCTCCCTCGTGAACCGACCCTCCGCGATAGCCTGCTTCGCGCGCGCGTAGCTCTCCAGGGCGAAATCGTCGGCTTCCTGTCGGGAGAAGCGGAACTTGGCGGCGCAGAGTTCTCCCGCGTTGCCCATGTGGAACTGATTGTAGACATCCCAGAGTCCGTCCTTGATCAGGCTATCGGTCAGTTCCCCATGGCCGAGGCGGTATCCCTGTCTGGCCTTCTCCAGCAGGTAGGGGGCGCGGGTCATGTTCTCCATCCCGCCCGCGATCACGACCGACGCCTCGCCCAGCGCCACCATCCTGGCTGCCATGATGACGGTCTGTAGGCTGGAGCCGCAGACCTTGTTGACCGTGACCGCGCCCACCCCCTGTGGCAGGCCCGCGCCGATGGCTGCCTGTCTCGCCGGCGCTTGTCCGAGCCCCGCGCTGAGCACGCAACCCATCAGCACGTTGTCGATGCGGTCTCCCGGCAGACCGGTTCTGGCCCAAGCCTCGCGAATCGCCAGGCTTCCTAATCGGGTCGCGGGGATGGAACTGAAGGCGCCCGTGAAGCTGCCCATCGGGGTTCTGGCTGCACTGACGATGACGGCCTGGGGTCTGTCGCTCATCACCGCTTCTCCCAGTCGCTCTGCTCCAAATTCGCCTTCACCTTGCTCATGAAGCTGTCGGCCGCCGCCCCATCGAATGCGCGATGATCGAACGAGAGGCTCAGGTAGCACATGGGCCTGATGGCGATGGCCTCGTTGATGACGACCGCGCGTTGTTGCACCGATCCGACGCCCAGGATGGCGACCTGGGGCTGGTTGATGATCGGGGTGCTGAAGAGGCTGCCCATGCCGCCGTGATTCGTGATCGTGAAGGTGCCGCCCACCACGTCCTCGGGATCCAGCTTCTTGGCCCTGGCGCGCTGCGCGAGGTCGGCCACCTCCTTGGCCAAGGTGGTGAGGTCCTTGCGATCGGCATGGCGGACGACCGGGACCAGCAGCCCCTCCTCCAGTGCCACGGCAATGCCGATGTGGATGTCCTGGTGCAACAGGAGCCCGTCGTCACGCCAGGTGGAGTTCACCACCGGGACCTCCCGCATGGCCCGGGTGACGGCATCGATGACGAACGGAAGAAAGGTCAGCCTACGGCCTTCCTTGAATCGGACCACGCCGGTCATGTCGACTTCGAAGAAGGTGGAGACGTGGGCAGCCGTTCGTCGGCTGAGGACCATCCGTTCCGCGATCGTTTTCCGCATTTGGCTGTGGAGACGAACCGCCGGGGTTGCGACCGGTGCCGCTGAGCGATCGCTCTTGCGCGCCGCCACGTACTCCAACACATCCTTTTTGGTGACCCGTCCGCCTTCGCCGCTGCCGACGATCGAAGCCACGTCGACGTGATGTTCCTTGGCGAGCTGCCGCACAGCCGGGGAGAGGTGTGGTCCGTCGCCGGCCGGCGCATCCATCGGCCTTACCACCACGCCGCCGACTCGGTTGACGACGCCGGTCCGCGGCTGGTCTTCAAGCTTGCCCAGGAGCGTCCCGACCGGCACGGTTTCGCCTTCCTGCACCACGATTTCGGTGAGGAAACCCGTGCCCGGTGAAGGAATGTCGAGGGCGACCTTTTCGGTTTCCACCACGAGCAGGGGCTGATCCCGCTCCACCGCTCCGCCCGGAGGCACCAGCCATTTGACCACCGTGCCTTCGGCGATGCTTTCACCCAGCTGCGGCATGAGAATGTCGGTTGCCATCACGTCACGTCTTGGTCCTGTGCCCTATTGTCAATATGCCGCCAGTTTGCGCGCACCTGCGACGATGTCGCCGACCTTGGGCAGAAAAAATTCCTCCAACGGTGTGCTGAAGGGAACCGGGGTGTCCGGAGGGGCGATTCTGAGAATCGGTCCGTCCAGGCAATCGAAACAGTCTTCCGCCAGCAGGGCCGCGATTTCGGCCCCGATGCCGCCGGTCTTGTTGTCTTCGTGCAGGACGATGGCCTTGCTGGTCTTGCGCACCGACTCGGATATTGTGTCCTTGTCGAGCGGCATCAACGTGCGGAGGTCCACCACTTCCAGGTCGATGCCCTCTTGCTGCAGCAGGGCCGCCGCTTCCAAGGCCAGATGGACCATGGCGCCATAGGTGATGAGCGAGAGGTCGCTCCCGGGGCGTTTGACCTCGGCCTTGCCGAGCGGCACGATGAAATCTTCCTGTGGCAGGATCGCCTTGATCCGCCGGTACAGAAACTTGTGTTCGAAGTACAGCACTGGATTGGGATCGCGAATAGCGGCCTTGAGCAGGCCCTTGGCGTCATAGGGTGTAGAGGGGGCGACGATCTTCAGCCCGGGCGAATGGAAGAACCAGCCTTCAGGGCATTCTGAGTGGAAAGGCCCGCCGTGGACGCCTCCGCCGAAGGGCGCCCGGATAACGAGCGGTACCGCCGCGCCCCACCGGTAATGGTTCTTGGCCGCCACTTCGGTGATTTGATCGAACGCGCAGGAGATGAAGTCGGCGAACTGCATCTCGACGACCGGCCGCAACCCCATCATGGCCGCGCCGATCGCGGCGCCCACAAAGCCGGATTCCGAGAGTGGCGTGTCCAACACCCTCCATTCACCGTATTTGTCGAGGAAGCCCTCCGTCACCTTGAAGGCGCCGCCATAGTGGCCGATGTCTTCGCCCATCAGGAAGACCCGCTCGTCTCGGCTCATCTCTTCGTCCAAGGCCTGGGAAATGGCCTCGACGTAGGTGATCTCCCCCGTGGCGCTCGCAGTCGTCATGGCAACACCTCGTTCTCTGTGGCGAAGACGCCTTCCAGTGTTTCGTGCCCCTCCGGCAGGGGGCTCCGTTCGGCGAAGTCCGTCCCTGCGTCGACATCCTTTTTCACCCGTTCCCCGACCTCCTGAAAGTAGGCCGCATCGGCATAACCCAGTTGGATCAGCAGTTGTTCGGCCCGAACGATCGGGTCCTTCACCTTCCAGGCATCCAACAGTTCTCTTGGGACGTACTTTGCCGCGTCATGCTCAGAATGGCCGTGCATCCGCATGGTCTTGAATTCGAGAAACGTCGGCCCCTCACCCGCCCGGGCCTTGGCCACGGCCCGTCGGCAGGCCAGGTGTACGGCGACGACATCGTTACCGTCGACGATTTCACCCGGTATGGCGTAGGCCTTGGCGCGCTCGACCACATCGGCGATCGCCATCTGATACCGCAGGGGCGTGGAGTAGGCATATTGGTTGTTGGTGCAGAAGAACACGACGGGAAGCCGGCGCACGGCGGCGAAGTTTAGGGCCTCATGGAAATCTCCGCGGCTGGTGCCCCCGTCCCCCGTCCCCGCGAAGGCCACCCGCGGCTCGCCGCGAATCTTGAACGCGAGGGCCGCGCCGGCGGCGACCGGCAGGTTGTCGGCCAGGTGACTCACGAAGCCGATCATGCCTCGTTTCAGATCGCCCATGTGCACGTTGCCGTCCTTGCCCTTGGTCGGCCCGGTCCGTTTGCCGAGGTATTGCGCGATGATTTCGCCGGGGGAGAAGCCGCGGATCAAGAAGGCTCCCATGTCGCGGTGAAACGGCGCGATGACGTCTTCCGGCCGCAGCGCCGTGGCGTATCCGACGGCAATGGCCTCCATGCCGTGGCTCGTATAGACACCGCCCACGATGCGGCCTTGGCGGTACAGGGCCGTGATCCGTTCCTCAAGCGCCCGCGTCAACCGAAGGTAGTGATACATGGTCAGGAGGTCGCTTCGCTTGATCTCCTTCGCGACGACGGCCTGGTCCATAACATCCTCCTCGTACAGGGTCTCCGTCATAATTCGGGCAACCTGCTCCACTGCCATAGGGGTTCTTGTGCCGTGCAGAGCGGGCACTGGGCCGGTTCCCATTGGGGCAGGTTCAGATCCGCGCTGATGTAAAACGGATGGGTCGCCGTCAATTCGTCCATCAAGGGGAATTGACCGCTGTCTCGTCTGGCGAACACCATCATGCCGGCCAGCCGCCCGCGACGGTCCGTCACGACCTTCCCGAGCTTGCTTACGCACATGCCGCGCGTGGTGACATCGTTGAGCGCAAGGTACGACTTTCCCGTTTCGATCGCGCCTTGCACGACGTCGGTGCCGATCTTGCCGCTCTGGTAATCGAAGGGCGTCAGCACGACTTGGAACCCCGGAAGGTCGGTCAAGAGGTCGGCCGTGCGCAGGGCGAGGAGGCGGGCGTCGGACGAGGTCGTGACGATGCCTGTCGGTGGAGAGGCAGGGAAGGTCCGTCTGATCCAGTCCGCCATGCTCGACGCGATCACGGTGATGGAGTCGGGAGCACGCGCGATGGACTCGAATCGCAGGTAGAGCCCGGTATGGTGGCCCGACACGACCTGGACGTGACAGTCGAAATACAGGGCTCGGGTGGCGCGCAGCATGGTGATCAACTGCGCCTCGGGGAGGTTCTGATCCGGAGCTTGCCGGATGAGTTGCGCGATTCGCGCGTCGATCGACGGCTGGTCGTAAAATGCCCGTTGCCGTGCCGCCAGAGCCAGTACGGCGCTCTCCGTGAGGGGCGCGACGGTCTGATTCATCGACGGGCCTCCGTTCGCCCCGTGGACGCGATCGTCGTTCGCAGGATACCGATCGGTTGAACTTCGAGCTCGACCAGATCTCCCGGTTGCAGATAACGGTCCTGTTCCAAACCACATCCGCCGCCGATCGTGCCGGACCCGAAAATGTCGCCGGGATAAATCCGCTCGTCGCGGGACACATGCTCGATCATCTGGGCGAAGGACCAATGGATCGTGCCGAACCGTCCTTCCGACCAGGTCTCTCCATTCACCCGCGCCACCATTCGTAATGAAGCCAAGTCAGGGAGGTCGTCCGTTGTGACCAGGCAGGGTCCGATGGCGGTGGCGAAGTCCTTGCCCTTCGCCGGGCCAAGCCGACAGGCCATTTCCTGAAACTGAACGTCCCGGGCGCTGAAGTCGTTCATGATCGTGTAGCCGGCGATGTAGGCCGCCGCCTCCCGCTCGGGCACGTTGATGCCGGTTCGACCGATCACGCAGGCCAGCTCCAGTTCGTAGTCCAACTTGGTGGTGTGCAGCGGCCAGGCCAATTCGTGATCCGGGCCGATGACGGTGCGCGGGTTGCCCTTGTAGTAGGCCGGGGCCTTGTACCATTCAGGCGGAATCGGTTGACCCCTCCGCTTCGACGTGGCGGCAATGTGCGCCTCGAAGGCAATGAAGTCCCGCAGCGAGGGAGGATTGGGGAGCGGGGCGATCAGGCCGATGTCCGTCGGCTCGTAGTAGATCGTTTCCCCCTCCGGCCCCTTGGCCTCCGGCCCGAGCCCCGCCACGTGCTCCATGGCCCGGCGCGCCGCAGCCATGGCGGACTCGCCCCCTTCCAGTAGTTCCAGCATGGTCGGGGGGAGCAGCGCGTTGGCCAGCCGATAGGGCTGGGCTTCCTGTCGGTCGGTGAGCTCGCGGGCGCAGGCCATGTTGAGATCCACGATGCCCAGCTTGTGAACGGCACCGACTCTGGTGAAGGTGCCTACCGGGGTGCGGACCTGGAAACTGACAAGCTTCATGGCCGGCTCCAGCTCATGGCGTAGTCCTTGATCTCGGCGCTCTCGAAGTCCGGCATCACGGTGAAACCGGCGCGTGATTCGATCATCACCGCAATTTCCTCGGTGGCGGTCTTCGTCTGGCCCGCAGCGACCGCCTGCGGTTGCGGCCCGTGGTGGATGCCCTGTGGATGGAGCGTCAACATGCTGGGTTGAATGCCGGCTCGGCTGAAAAACGAGCCCTGGTGGTAGAAGAGCACTTCATCGTAATCCATGTTCCGGTGGTAAAAGGGCAGACGCAGCGCTTCGGGATCCTGTTCGAGCGGCCGTGGGGCAAAGGTCGAAATCAGCAATGGCCCCGCCTGAAAGGTGGCATGCACGCTGGGTGGAAGGTGGTACCGGGGACTCGTGACCGGACGGAAATCTCGCACCTGGAGCTTGGCCACCCAGAGATCGCCCTTCCAGGCTGCGACGTCCATGGGATAAAAGGGGTAATAGACGCTGGTGAGCTCGCCCTGCCGTTTGATGCGGACCTCCCACTCGCGGCGGCTTCCGGCGTCGGGAGGAGGGGCAGCCAGGTCCGGGATTGTGAGCACTGCGGGATCGAACAGCGCATGGCGACCGAGGGGGCCTCGCTCCGGCAGTTGTACCGCTGTGGGAGTTTCGATGATCAGCAAGAGACTCGGTGCATCCGTTTCCTCTACATGCATCCGGTAGGTCGTGCCTTTCGGGACCACCAGATAGTCCCCCGGCTCGTAGGTGAGCCATCCGTAGTCTGTTTCCCAGCGCCCACGCCCCTGATGTACGAACACGATTTCGTCGCCGTCCGCATTCCGAAAAAAGTAAGGCATGGTCACCTGGCGTCGAGAGAGCGAGACCGTGGCGTCGGGACTTCGCAAGAGCGTGGCTGGCTGCGCTTCGACCGCGTGCCAGTCCGGCGTGGGCATGTCGCGGCAGGCGAAGGCGCGCGGGCGCAAGGGGCCTTCGATTCTGCTCCAGCCGGTGGGGGGGTGACGGTGGTAGAGGTGTGAAGCGGGCCCGGCGAAGCCTTGGCGGCCGTGTTCTTCTTCGTACAGGCCGTCGGGGATCCCGACATGAGCCTGGCGGGGAGCATTGCCTTTCGTGACCAGATACATCGTGCACCTCCTGCGGAGTCGGGTGCGGATCGAGGTCTTACGATGCCTGTCGGTACGACGCGGTTGCGGCCTCTTCCTCCCCGAACGGCAGCGGCAGCGTCTCGTAATCGATGATCGTGCGTTGGACTCCGGTTCCCTGGGCTCGCTCGATATCCCGATAGAGGGCTTCGACCGTCGCGCGGACGAAAGTTTTAGATTCCTCGTGGCCGTGTTGGCGTTGGGTCAATTCGAGAAAGAGCCCGCAATCGGGAAACAGGGGATAGGTGAAACGCTGCCGCAGGGGGCCGAACCCATCGCGACCGTTCTTCGTCTCCCCGCAGAAACGGACGCCCTGTTGCTCCCACTCGCGGCAGACGGCATCGATGTCGTCCACCTCGATGGCGATGTGCTGTACCCCTTCGCCGTAGCGGTCGATGAACTCGCAAATCTGTGAGCGCTGAGTCTTGTTGCGGCCTTGCATGAGGGCGATCTTGGCCTCTCCGCGCTGAACGACAATGGTGTCCATGCTGGAGCGCTCGCTGCCCACGTCCTGCGCCGACCAGATGATGTGGAATCCAAGGACTTTCGTGAAGAGGTGTTCTGCGGCGGGAAGATTTTTCACGCACAGCGTGATGTGGTCAATGCCGGCGGTCTCGCTCATGACGGTCCCTCCTGTACGGCTTGGTGGGAGCCTGGGGTCTGGGATTCGAACGCCGATGCACGACGCACTATAACATACCGATTGCATCGAGTGATAGAGTTTTTATATCATGCGGGCTGAAATCGACGGTCACCGTCGGGACGCGAACCGTTTGCTCACTGGGCGCATCAGGGAGGTGTCCCATGTCGTTCTATGAGGAGACTCGCGCGTTGGTGCTTGGACACGGGGCGATCCACAATGCCTATCTCGCCCGCTTTCAATGCGGGGCCCTTTCCGATCGGGAGTTTCGAGCCTTCGCGGTGGAGTTCTATAACTTCGCGCGATTTTTTCCGCGCATCCTGGCTGCGCAACTAGTCAATACGGAAGATGAAGCAGTGGCCGACGAACTGACCCGAGTGTTGTACTCTGAATTGGGCGACGGCATCGTGGCGCACAGGCATGAGCTGTTGTATCGCAAGTTTCTACGCTCGGTGGGGATTTCCGTTCACGACGCGCTGGGCACCCCCATGAGACCCTCTACCCGCGCGTACATCGACGGCATGGATGCCCTGTACGGAGGCGGCAACCATGCGATGGCCTTGGGAGCTTCGTTCGGGTTGGAACACATGGCGATCCCGATGTGGGATCAATTGATCCCCGGCCTGTCGGCGCTCCGCGCGTCACGCTATCCCGCCATGGACTTGACCTACTTCACCTTCCATCGAGCCCTCGAAGAAAGCCATGAGGCCGCCATGAAGCAGGCGGTGCAGATCATCGATGGCTCGGCGGGCGGGTTGTCCTCGCAGGAACAACAGGCGTTTCGGGAGGGCGTCCGGGCGGTGTTGGATTTCCTCTATGGATTCTGGATGGGGCTTGAGGAGGAGCGGCCGCAAGCGGACGGGGGAGCGCTGGCGGCGGCGTATGGTGACCGTCAGACAGGAGGTCCTGGAAGGGTGTGAAGAAGGCCAAGGGAGGCAGCTCCTACGAAATTGCGCGTTACCTGATCGAGATCAAGGAACGCTATCAACTCGCCAGTGACTATGCGTTGGCCGATAAGTTGGGCATCGCTCAGCCGGAGGCGAATCTCATCCGGCGCGGCCTGAAGGTGCCGAGGCCGGAGCTCTGCATCAAAATCGCCCATCTGCTCGACCGGAATCCCGTCGAACTGTTGCTCATCGCCCAGCGGGACAAGGCCCCGGCCCGCGCGAAGGAATATTGGACACTGGCCCTGACCGCGGTGGACGTCATGTTGCATGTGCCGAAACGTCCGCGATATCTCCCGAAGAAGGTCGAAGCCATCGGACAGGAGTTGAAGCAGGTAGAGGCCCAGAGCTTGACCTACGAAGGAGCGGCGGCGAATGCCGAGGCGGTTCGTTTGGTGGAGACGGCGGAACATTCCATCGATGCCCTGATGGAACGATGGAACATTTGGAAAAAGGGTGAAGCGCTCTATCCGAATTATCTCCTCGCCAATCAGGCGGCGGTGCGGCGAAAGGTTCGAATCCGTCGGCTGCTCATTCTGACCGCAGCGCAGATGCACGAGCAGGCGACGGTGGCCGATGCCGTTCAGGTCATGGAAGACCAGCGTCGCGTGGGCATCGAGATTTTCTATGCGTTTCGGGAGGACTTGGTGCAGTCCCCGACATTTCAGCGGCTGGAGGATGATTTTCGAACGTATGGGGCTGCGGAGGACATGAATGCCGCGATGTTCGACCGCGAAGTGTTGATCTTCTCGCAGCGCTACGGAACGGTTCCGCTCGGCATGGTCGGCACACCCATCCCCATCACGATGATCAATCGATTGCAGATCACCTGGAAGCCGGACATGGTTCGCGCGTTGGATCCTGCCCCGTTGTTCGACATGACCCGTTATGTGTTCGAGTACCGAAGCCCCCTTCCGTTCCACGAACAACGTGAGCGATTCATAGTGTCGTTTCGTGAGCTGTCCAACCCGGCCCTGTAGTCCCGCGCCAGGCCATCGGATGAAAAGGCCGCGTCGATCGGCGGCCCTATCCGTATGGCCCTAGCAAGGCGCCTTCCGGCATCCCCCATCCAAATTGCGCTCCGCACCCCATCGACATCTCCCGAAAAAACTTTTCCCGCGCCGAGTTTTTTCTCTCCAGACGTGTTATAAGCACCGGCTCAGAGAACAGGTTCCTAGGAGAGATACGTAACACGACGACTGTGCAGTTGTGCAACAGTCCGGGATGATTCTGCGGGACCTGCATTACGGGTGTTGCGTCCTGTCATCAAGAAGGAGGGCCTTGATGGCTTGTGCGGATGAAGCGGGGAAACAGACATCATGCGTTCACGGTAAGGAGAGCTTCGGTCCCCGGTGGTCCGCTTGCCGACGAGTCTCCGCCGTTGCAGCCGCCTGCTTTCTGCTCGTGAACGCAACCTTCTCGCCGGCCCATGCACAGGTACCGACGATTCCTTTGCCGCCGGAGGTACAAACGACTCCGCTGCCGCCCAAGCCGCCCCAACTGCCGACGGCACCTCCGCCCGTTCAGCCGCCGGCGCTCGAAGTTCCACCTCCGTCGCGCGGTGAATTGGAAAAAGCCGTGACCGGCCCCAGGATCATGGTGAAGGAGATTCGGCTGGTCGGGAATACGGCCTTCACACAGCAACAGCTGTCCGCAGTCACGGCCCCCTATGCCAATCGGGAGTTGACGGCGGAGGATTTGGAGGCGCTTCGTCTGGCGCTTACGTACTACTACATCAATCACGGGTATGTGACGTCAGGGGCGGTGATCCCGGATCAGGACGTCGCCGACGGCGTGCTCACAATGCAGATCGTGGAAGGCACATTGACGCAGGTGAATGTCGACGACACCAAGTGGTTTCGCCCTTCCTACTTCCGCAATCGCGTGAATCTGGCGGCCGGGCCTCCGTTGAATGTGGCGAACCTGGAGGAGCGCTTGCAGCTCATTCAGGCCAACCCTAGGATCGAGAGGCTGAATGCGGAACTGCTGCCCGGCCTCGTCAGGGGTGAGAGCACGCTGAACGTGCGGGTGAAGGAAGCCAATCCCGTCAAGGCCTGGCTCGAATTCAACAACTACCAGTCTCCCAACGTCGGTGCCGAGCAGGGGTTCGTGACCCTGGCGCACCAGAACGTCCTCGGCTTCGGGGATACGCTCAGCCTACAATACGGCCGTTCGGCGGGCGTGAACCCGATGCTGAATTTTCGTTATGAAGTGCCGGTGAACGCCCACGACACGACGGTGGCCTTCCAATACCGCCGCTTCGACTTCAGCGTGACGGAAGACCCGTTCGAAGAGCTGGACATCCGGAACAAAGCGCAGATCTTCAGTCTTTCTGCGCGACACCCCGTCTATCGTCGGCTCGATCGGGAGTTTGCTCTGTACCTCATGGGTGAACATGAAACCAACGAGAGTTCGATCGGCGGGGTCCCTCAGGAGTTGGTGGCGGGCTCGCCGGGCGGCAAATTCCGCGTGACGGCTTTGCGGTTCGGCCAGGAATATTCTCAACGTTCCTCCAACCAGGTGTTGTTGGCCTCCTCACGCTTTTCTGTCGGCGTCGGCGCACTGGGGGCGACCGCCAACGGTGATCGGAACTTGCCCGATTCGCGTTTCTTCTCCTGGTTGGGGCAGGCGCAGGTCATCCGTCAATTGCCTTGGATGAGGACACAACTGGTGGGCCGTGGCGTCGTACAACTGTCCAACGACCACCTGTTTCCGCTGGAACAAATGGCCCTCGGCGGACGCTACAGCGTGCGCGGGTATCGTGAGTTTACCTTGATCCGTGACAATGCGGCCATGGGCTCCCTTGAAGCGCGGGTGCCGGTGTACCAAGACAAGGCGGGAGTGGACAGGGCGTTTCTGGCGCCCTTTGTCGATCTGGGCCATGGGTGGCAGACCACGGTGGAGACGCCCGGTTCTCCTCCCAAGACGCTTGCGAGCGTGGGGATCGGCGGGATTTGGAATTTCTGGCGCGGGAGCCGATTCGAAATCTATTGGGGGAAACAACTGCGCAAGTTCGACACGGAGCGCGGCAACCTGCAAGACCATGGCGTGCACCTGCAATTGGTCGTGGAAGCGTTCTAGGCGCGGCATCGGTCCGACGGGCCCAGAGCTTCCACCGAATGGCTCTAGTGCGGAACCGTACAGGGTTCAACGTGCCTTGCAGTTCTTTGTGAAAGTAGAGTAAGAGAGCGCGATGCCTGCCCCACACCGGCTGAGGAGGATCACGATGACGTTCCAACCTGTGCGGCTCTTGACCGGTGCGGCTGTTGCCTTGACAGTGCTGACCGCCCTGACCCCTCAACTAGCTCGCGCACAGTCGACCAATATCGTTCCGACGCCTGGTGCCGTGGGCACCGGTGGGCTTGGAACTTCGGTCAGCACGTCCGGGAACGTCACCAATATCACCGGCGGGACCAGGCCGGGCAACGGGCCCAACGTCTTCCATAGCTTCAATCAATTCTCCGTGGGGGCAGGCGATGTCGCCGCCTTCGTGAATCCCGGCGGGGCCAGCAACGTCATCAGCCGCGTGATCGGCGGATCCCCTTCGAATATCAACGGCACGATTCAAGCGTTGAATTGGAATCTGTATTTTATCAATCCATCCGGGGTGATTTTCGGACCCTCGGCGCGATTGAATGTCACGGGTTCGGCCTTTTTCGGAACGGCCAATGCCATTCTCTTCAGCGACCAACGAGTGTTTTCCGCCAACCAGTTCGCCTTCGACAACACGCTGTCGGTGGCCCCGCCGGCTTCCTTTGGATTTCTGGGCCCCGCACCCTACGGTCCCGTCGTGTTGTCGTCCGGGACGGTGTTACAGGGGAATGCCGTGATCGGCTTGGTCGGCGGCACGGTGCAGATCAACGGGTCGCGTATCTCCGCACAACGGGTCGTGGTCGGCAGTAACGGGGCCTCCGGCGGCAATGTCAGTGTGGAGCCCTTCGCAAGTAATCCGTTTGTCCGAGTGACCCAGGCCGGTGATGTCCAGGCTGCTCCTGGAACGGTGCTCCAGGCCGGGGGGGGAGGAGTGATTCCCGCTTCCGTGGACGTGTTGCCGTCTACGATCACGGTACCCTCGGGGGCGCAGGTGGTGACGACTACGAACCCCTTCACGCAACGAATCACCCAGATCCAGGTGATCGGACAGAACACTGGCGGCTTGCCGCCAATTCCGTTGGCTTCCGGTGCCTCGACGGCGCCGATCGCACTGGCCAATCCGATCGATCCCGTTGCCGTCGTCAACCGTGCCGCTACGATCCTGCCGCAACAGTCGCCAGCCCCGCCGGTGGCCTTGGTCACCAGCCGGTGTGCCTCGCGAAAGGACGGCACCTTCAGCAGTTTCGTGCAGGCGACGAGGGATGTGACTCCGACACAACCGGGCGCCTTCCTTCCCAGTCCGGTCGTGCTGGAAGAGGTCGGAGGGATGGTCGCGGAGGGAGCGCCATCGACGATGCCGACGATCCGGTCATCCATGCTTTCACAGGGTCGACTGGGTGACGGGTGGCAAGGCTGCTAGGGGCCAAGGAGAACACTATGCCGTTGCGTCGAGACTCATGGAGACAGTCGATCGGTGGCTTGGCGCCGAGGGTTGTGATTGGCGCCGTCCTTCTCCTGGGCGGGGGGTGGGATGCTCGGACGGTCCAGGCCGAGAGCCCGCTCGGGATCGCAGGGAAGGACCAGGCGGATCAGCAGATGCGGCATGGTAAGGTCCAGTTTGAGCGTGGCGCCTTTGCGCAAGCGGCCGTGCATTGGATGGAGGCCGCTCGTGGATACGAAGAAATCGGGCAGGCCAAGGAGCAATGTCAGGCCTTGATCAACGTGGCCTATGCCCTTCAGCGGGAAGGCCAAATTCGCCGGGCGCAGAACGTCCTGCAGACAGCGCTCACCCTGTCGGAACAGGCGGGCCACCGGCTGTTGACGGCGACGATCCTCGGGCAGCTCGGAACTACGTCCCTATCGCTGGGCAAGGCCGAATCCGCCACCGAGCACCTCACCAAGGCCTTGAATCTGGCAAGAGAGGAGCAGCGACCGGCATTGGTTGCCGGCCTCCTCAACGACTTGGGCAATGCCTTGGCTGCTCGCGGCCAATTTCCCGAAGCCATCGACGTCTATGCGGAGAGCCGTCGCCTGGCTGCCGAAACGAAGCAGCCCGCACTGTCGGCCACGGCTCAGGTCAACGGGGCGGTGGCGCGGATGCAGAACCGACAACTCCCCGAGGCGCAGCGAGAATTCGACCAGGCATTGAAAGAAGTGCAGGCCCTCGAGGATGACCAGGCGAAGACGGCCGGGTTATTGAACATCGGCCTAGGATATCAGGATCTGCACGAGGCCCTGGCGGCGGCCCGAGCGGGCGCGGGGAAGAGGCCTGAGGCTGCCACCGCGGCCTCGACGGCTTCCGGCGACGCGGAGTTACTGCGTCAGGCGTCCGAGGCCTTCACCCATGCTGCTGAAGCGGCCGGCCGCATCGGCGACGCCAGGGGCCAGTCGTACGCCTGGGGCTACCTGGGGAGCCTCCGAGAAACAGAGCAGAATTCCGCCGCGGCGCTTGAATACTCCAGAAAGGCGATCTTTGCCGCACAGAAGGTCAACGCTCCGGATTCCCTCTATCGTTGGCAATGGCAGACGGCACGATTGCTTCGCGCGAGTGGCAAGGAAGAGGAAGCGTTGGACGCCTACCAGCGAGCTCTCGCGGTACTCCAGCCGATCGGATACGAATATTCCAGTGGGTTTCAGAATCGCCACCATTCGTTCCGCGAATCCGTCCTGCCGCTCTATCGCGAGTATGAGGATGCGTTACTGCGGCGCACGGCGGCGAGCACGTCCGCTGAACAGAACCAGCAGTATCTGGTCCGTGTGCGCGATGCGGTGGAAGCCTCGCACAGGGCCGAGTTGCAGGACTATTTCCGTGACGACTGTGTGGCAACGGCCAAGCAACAACGCGGTGTGAGCGGAATTCCGGCGGGTACCGCGGTGCTGTATCCCATCTCGTTGTCGGACCGATTGGAATTGGTAGTCGAGACAGCCGCGGGGCTCAAACACTACCCCGTGCCCGTGGGAGGGGACACCTTGACCCGCGAGGTTCGGGCCTTCCGGCACCTCGTGCAGGACCGCCGTTCGCAGAACTATTTGGGGCCGGCACAGACGCTCTACGGATGGTTGCTCGCTCCGCTGCAACAGGATTTCCAGGCTGCCGGCATCACCACACTGGTCATGGTGCCCGAAGGCACGCTGCGGACGATTCCCATCTCGGCCCTACATGACGGTCGTGAATTCGTCGTGAATCGCTACGCGGTGGCGGTGAGTCCGGCGATGGAATTGACCGACCCACGTGCCTCGCAACGGGGGCGAGGTGGGGTGCTCTCGATGGCGTTGACCGAGTCGCGCCAGGGATTTCCCGCCGAAGCCGAGCGGGGTGACGAGGTGCAGGCGGTGAAGACGATTTACGGAGGCACGGCGTTGGTGAACAGCGAGTTCTCTGTGCCGTCCGTCGAACAACAGATCAAGTCGCAACAAGTCGACATCGTGCATGTGGCCTCACACAGCGAAGTCGGACATGACGCGACCAACTCGTTCCTGCTTGCCTACGACGATAAGATTTCGATGGATCGCCTCGCCCAGATGGTCGGTCTTCTGCAATATCGCAAAGAGCCGCTGGAACTCTTGACCTTGAGTGCCTGCGAAACGGCCGCCGAAGATGACCGTGCCGCGCTGGGCTTGGGAGGCATTGCCGTGAAGACCGGCGCCAGGAGTGCGCTTGCCAGTCTGTGGGTGGCCGGTGATCAGGCCGCTCCTGAACTCGTCGCGGAGTTCTACCGGCAGCTGCAGGATTCCACCGTCTCCAAGGCCGTAGCGTTGCAACGGGCACAGCAGAAAATGCTCGCGCAGCCGGGACATACCCACCCCAGCTATTGGGCCCCGTTCTTGTTGATCAATAATTGGATGTGACGGAAGGGGTCTGTCGGCGGAGTTACAATTTCTTGCCGGTCATGAGTTCGTAGGCTTCTTCAATCGTATCCACTTCCCGCACCAACACGTTCGATTCAGACGTGGCCTTGATCAGGTTGACCCTGGGTGCATAGAACTGGCCTCGCGGTACCAGTAACACCCGATAACCCGCACGGGCGGCGGCCGAAGTCTTTTCCTGGACCTGCCCCACCTGACCGATCCGCCCATCCGGCTCCAGCGTGCCGGTGATGGTGATTTCCTTCAGCAGGGGGTCTCCTTTGAGGAGGGCCAGAAATCCAATGGCCAACGCCGCCTCAGCGGTCGTGCCTTCCGCAGTCAGTGGTCCCGAGAATGTGGCATAGAGGGAGATGGTGCCGGTCGGGTGTAGGCTCGCTGCGAGTCGCTCGACGGCGAATTGAAATGCGCGCTGGATCGAACCCATGCCTGCGCCCCTCACCGGGACTTGGCTGCGCCCCCATCGTAGAGACAGCGGGTCGGGCTGCACGCCTTGATCCCACTTCAGCACAAACGTGGGAAAGCCTACTTGTTGGTCCGTGTAGGCGGCGACAGAGATCGGGACGGTCAGCTGGCGATCGGCCCGCGCCTGCGATGGACTGACAGCCACGAGTATTGCGCACAGGGCCAAGGTCAAGGTTGTGTAACCGGGAAGCCGTTGTGTTCCGTTGGTGATGGTTTTTTTGCGCATAGGTCAAGTCTAGTTGAGGGATGGGGTTTGTCAAATCGACCTCCTGGAGGCCGTCACCCCTTCCCATCGGTCCATTCCCCGTTCCACTTGAGGGCGAGGGGGATCACCTACGGAGAGCCGGCGCGATGATCGCCTGTACTCCGCTGCTGCCGTTGCACCCCTCTGCATGGTACCCTGTGGGCCGTCGATAGAAATGGTCTCCTTGGCGACAAGGACGGAATTGGCATGACACAACAGCCGGCAACAGAGGAACGTAGGGTCGTCGTCACTGGTGCGTCCACCGGGATCGGCGCTGCCTGCGCGCGATATCTCGATAGTCTGGGCCTCACGGTGTGGGCCTGTGTGCGGCGGCAGGCAGACGGCGAAGTCCTGCTAGGCGGGGCTTCCTCCCGGCTACGTATCTTGATGCTGGATGTGACCGACGCCGCATCCATCGCCGCCGCCGGCCGAACGTTAACCGACGCAGTCGGCGACCAAGGGTTGTCGGGGCTGGTGAACAACGCCGGCATTTCCGTGGCCGGTCCGCTCGAACTTCTGCCCTTGGCCGATATCAGGGCGCAGTTCGAGGTAAATGTATTCGGAGCGCTCGCGGTGACGCAGACGTTGTTGCCGCTGCTTCGCCGGGGCGGGGGGCGCATTGTGAACATGAGCTCGATCGCGGGTTTGGCCGCCACGCCGTTCCTCGGTGCCTATTGTGGATCCAAGTACGCGCTTGAGGCGATGAGTGATGCGATGCGGCTGGAACTGGCGCCCTGGGGGATGCAGGTGGCGTTGGTGGAACCGGGAGCGATTCAGTCCGAGATCTGGCGGCGCGCGGGGCTGGCAGTCAACCGAATGCTCGGCCGGGTCGATCCGGAAGCGTTGCGATTGTATGAACAGCCGTTGTTGCGCATGCAGGAGGTCATCACGAGGGCGGAGAATCGCGCGATTCCGGCCGAATGGGTCGCGCGTGCCGTGGCCCATGCCTTGACGGCCAAGCGGCCGCGGACCCGGTATGTGGTCGGAAAGGATGCTCGGTTCCGTGCGCTGCTGAAGTGGCTTCTGCCGGATCGTGCGCAGGATCGGGTGCTCGCCTGGTTCTTGGGCTTGCCGGCCTCCAAGCCGAAAGCGGGTCTCTGCCGGAATGAAGGAGGCACGTCGAACGTGGGAATGGATCATGTCTGAACCGACCGTCGTACGTTCCGCGGGCGGCATCGTGCTTCGCGGACAGGAGGTGCTGCTGATTCGGGTGTCGGATCAGAAAGGCCGGCCGATCTGGTCGTTTCCCAAAGGCAGGTTGGATGCCGGAGAAACTCCGGCCCAGGCGGCTCTACGAGAGGTGCTGGAGGAAACGGGCTGGCGATGTCGGATCGATGTGGAACTCTGCCGAACGGAATATTGGTTTCAGCGGGTCGGACGCCGGTTCCGGAAGACCGTCGTCTGGTTCAAGATGACGCCGCTTGAGCAGGCGGGGCAGCCGGACGGAGAGGTGGAAGAGGTCCAGTGGGTGGAGCACCAGGAGGCCATCAAGCGACTCCGTTATCCATCGGACGTGACATTGCTGTTGGAGGTCATCGCCGGAAAAGCTTCGCAAGGTGCGACGCCCTCGCCTTGACATGGCGTCACCCCTTTACTAGACTCGCGAGCAGGACAACGCTGTGCCCTGTCTTGCCGGGCATGACCTGCGGGTGCGCGCCTTCCCCCTGACTCGGAATCCAGCTCGACGAATACCCTGCGGCGCGGTCGGCACCCCATCCGTTCTTCACGAGAGGGCCCGCCGTGTATAGTCTGGCACGCTTCTCCCTATTGGAAATGACCGAATGTTCAGCCGTTCTTCGGCGGCTGGGACAGCAAGCGACCTCGTTCCGAGACCTTGCCGGTCGAACCGTTGCCTACCTGTTTTCGACCTTCGGGGACTCCTCCACCGGGGCACGTGACTGCGTGTTGGTTCGTTGTTTCAAAACCGCGCCGTTCAGCCGATTGGACTCGGACAGTCAGCAGTTGGCTTGCGGGATGCTCGGAGGCATCCTTCCCACGCCCGATCTCAAATGCCTCACACTCTTGTCCACGGCGGGAGACGAACCGGATTGGAATGTGGTCGAACGGTCTCGTCGCTATCGGGCCATTCCGATGGTCAGCGACGACTTCGTCAAACAGTTCCCCATGTTCTCGCAGTTGTTGCGCCAGTTTGGGTCGCCCACCTTCTTCGACGTGGCGCCGGAAGTGGAGTGGCTCATGGACGAGGAGGAGCGCACCTACAACGTGTTTTACGTGCCTGATGCCGTGGGAAGTCCCTATGTGCCGGTGCAGCAGAACTTTGTGCTGAAGTATGGCGTGAAGTCGGTGCTGTGTTTCGGCGGCATCTTGCCGTCGCGAGACCTGTTCGCCGTGATCCTGTTTTCACGCACGCCGATTCCCCGCACGACCGCCACCCTCTGCAAATCACTCGCGCTCAGCATGAAGGTCTCCTTGCTGGCGTTTGACGATACGGGCGTCACCACGACGGAAGACGCGCGGCATCAATCGGATCGTGCAGCCGCGGATGCTGGTACTCATGCCCGACACCATGCGAGGCTCTCCGTCACCGAACAACTCCTGCAGGTCTATGAGAATGCGGTGCGGACTCAGTCGGCGGGGATGGACCAGGCCAACCGGGCGCTCCGCGAGCGGGCGGAGGCGCTGGAGCGGTCCGAACAGGCCCTGGGGGAACAGACGCGGATCGTCAACTCGATTCTGCGCAGCATGGGCGACGGAGTGGTGGTGATCGACGGCGAGGGGCGGTTGGTCGTCGCTAACCCGGCGGTCGAAAGCATCCTCGGATTTCCCCCCAGTCTTATCTCTCCGGCTGAATGGGGCGGAGGCCATCAGCTCTTTCATGCCGACACCGTGACGGGGTTTCAGCGGGCCGAGTGGCCGCTGGCGCGCGCGCTGCGCGGGGAAAAGATCGATTGGCTCGAGGTGTACGTGCAGGTCTCACCGGAACTGCCGGGCCGGTGGGTCAGCATCAATGCGCGGCCGGTCACGGAGGAGGATGGCGCCCTGCGTGGCGCCGTGGCGGTCTTCCATGACATTACTTGGCTCAAGCGGGCGCAGGAAGCGCTCTTCGAATCGGAGTATCGCTTCAGAAGCTTGGTCGAGGGCGCGCGGGATATCATCTTCACGCTGTCCTCAGAGGGCAGCATCACCTCTCTCAATCAAGCCTTCGAAACCGTGACCAACTGGGGACGGTCGCAATGGCTCGGAGAGCCGCTGACGGCGCTGTTGCATCCGGACGATGCCGGATTTTGTCGGGACGTTGTGCAGGCCATTCTGGAACGGGGAGCACCCCTGACCTGTTCGATGCAGCTCAGCCGCAATCCGGACGGCTACGTGACGGGCGAGTTCGTCGGGACACCCCAGTTGCGGCAAGGCCGGGTCGTAGGCGTGTTGGGGATCATTCGGGATGTGACCGAGCGCAGGCGGATCGAGGATGCGCTTCGCGTCAGCGAAGAGCGGTTGCGTTCCATCGTACAGTCCACGAAGGACGCCATCGTGCTGGTGAATGCGTTGATGAAGGTCGCGTTTTGGAACAAGGGAGCGGAGGCTACGTTCGGATATGCGGCCGAAGAAATCATCGGACAACCGGTCACTATGATCATCGCTGAGACGGGCCAGGAACGGTTGTCGCGAACGGTGCAGCGGGTTCGCGTGCTTGAACAGATGCAGATGACCAGTAAAACCTTGGAATTGGTCGGGCGCCGAAAAGACGGCGGCGAGTTTCCGCTGGAGTTGAGTCTCACGCCCTGGAGAGGCAAGGCCGATCTCTTCTTCACGATCATCATGCGGGACATCAGCGAGCGTCGGGCGGCTGAAGAAGAGTTGGACCGCCTGCATCGTCATAACCAAGTGGTGTTGAACTCCGCCGGCGAAGGGATCTATGGCGTGGATCGAGAGGGACGCTTGACCTTCGTTAATCCGGCGGCGGCTAAGATGTTTGGATGGGAGGCCGACGAATTGATCGGGCAATCGTTCCATGCCTTGATTCCGGACGCGGACGTGAACAGCATGTCGTACACCGAACGGTGCGCCATGATGAACGCCACGATCGTGGGAGGAGTGGTGACGGAGCATGCCGACAGTGCCTTCCGGCGCAAGGATGGCAGCAGCTTCCCCGTCGAATATGTGAGTACGCCCATCCGTGAGCGGGGAGAGGTGGTCGGGGCCGTGGTTGTGTTCAAGGATACCACCGACCGCAAACGCGCCGAGGAACAGTTACAGGATTCGCTGCGGCGGCTCAGAAAATTGTCTCGCCGCATGGAGGGGATTCGGGAAGAGGAGCGCGGACGAATCGCGCGCGAGTTGCACGACGAACTGGGAGTGGGCCTGACGTGCCTGAAAATCGATCTCTCTCGATTGGGTGGGTTGCTGGGGGAACGAGTGGCGCCGGGTGGACGCGCCAGGATCGACGAGAAAATTCGAGGCATGAAAGAACAGGTGGACAGCACCATCACGTCCGTGCAACGACTGGTAGCGGAATTGCGGCCCGGCGTGTTGGACGATCTCGGCCTGGTGGCGGCGATCGAGTGGCAGTGCCGCGATTTCCAGCGTCGCACGGGTATCACCTGTCGCTGTGCGGTCAGTCATGAAGACCTCCGCATCGATCCCGAACATGCGACGGCGGTGTTTCGCATCTGTCAAGAGGCCCTGACCAACGTGACCAGGCATGCTCAGGCTACCGAGGTCCAGGTGCGGCTGGAGGATCAAGGCCGGGACGTGGTCCTGCAGGTGTGCGATAACGGGCGTGGTATTCCGCAGGAGCGATTGGTCGATGCCCGATCGTTCGGGCTGTTAGGCATGCACGAGCGCGCCGGCCTGCTCGGCGGCGAGGTGCGCATCGAGACCAGGGAGGGTGCCGGGACGACCATCGTCTTGCGTCTCCCGCGTTAATGGGGAGGGAGAACCATGAGATCCACGAGCACGGTGCGCATTCTTGTCGTCGACGATCATCCGTTCTTTCGCCGCGGCGTGAAGGATATTTTGGAAGAGGGGTTTGAAGGGGCTCGGATGGCGGAATGCGGCAACGCGCAAGAGATGCTGGACGAGGTGCGGGAACGCCATTACGACCTGGTCATCATGGACATCAGCATGCCGGGTCGAAGCGGGCCTGAAGTCCTCAAGGAACTCAAGCAATTGGCACCGGACTTGCCGGTTTTGATCCTCAGCATGCACCCCGAAGACCAATATGCCATTCGGATGTTCAAGGCCGGGGCGGCCGGGTACTTGACCAAGGCCAGTGCGCCGGAAGAATTGGTGCAGGCGGCGAAGAAGGTCTTAGCCGGCGGCCATTACGTGAGTGCCTCGGTCGGTGAGGCCTTGGCCGTGACGGTGCGGACCGGCGTCGATAAACTGCCGCACGAACGCCTTTCAGACCGGGAATACGAAGTGCTCTGCCTGATCGCCTCGGGCAAAACAGTGAGCTCGATTGCCGAGAGCATTAACTTGAGCGTCACTACCATCAGCACCTACCGGGCCCGGATCTTGGAAAAGATGAATCTGAAGAACAATGCCGAACTGACCCGATACGCCCTGCAACATGGGCTGGTCGTGTGACAGCCGCTGCCGTCGGTCACCCTGTCGGACAAATGACGACAACTTCATTCTGCCGACTGCGACAGGTGAATCCGACCCCTGCCGATAGTGTCGCTGCCCCATCCGCCCTATCTTTCACTTCATAGGGAGCACAAAAAGATCGCCTACCCATCCGGGCGGTTCCGCTGCTCCGACCCTTCGTGCCAGATACAGACCTACCCTGAGGAGCGGACGGAGCGCCCCTCACCTCGTAGGTATCAACAAGACATTGAATCGGAGAGGAAGGTGACGGTCATGATGCCACCAGCACAGCGTCTAACCAGCCGTCGAGTGAGCAGGCGACCGAAGGTCGTCGTACTCTACGAAGATGTCGTCACAGGATTCAAATGTGCCGATCGATGCGCGTTGCATGGCTACCAAGCCACATTGGCGTCAAGCCCTCAACAGGCTGAGCGCGACTTGCAGGACCTGCATCCGGATGCCGTCATCATGACCTTCGTCGATCCCGCGCTGTCTCGGTCTGGGGCTGTGCCTCGGATTCGTAGTCTCTGGCCGCAGGTCCCGATCATCGCCATGATGCCCAACGAGAGTCGACCGAACGAAATGCCGCGCCGATCAGGGGGATCGATCGGTATCGGTGCGGATGTCTTCTTGTGCCGTTCGCTCGATGTGCCGTAGGGCGCAATAGGCCTGCAGCCTGGATGGGTCCGGGTTGAATCATCACCCCCAATCGGCGACAGTGGCGTGAGGCCATTGTTTTGTCGAACAAGACGAAAGGAGGCCGAATCGTGGCGAAACCGAAACTGTTGGTGATCGAGGACGAATCCTTTGATGTTTCGAGCGTGCGAGCGGCTCTCGGCGAGGAATTCGACATAGAGACGACGGCCGCGAAAGACGACGCCCTCGATGCGATTGCGATGCAGGCCCCGGCGGTGGTGCTCCTCGGCCCTCGTGCAGACGGTCGGTCGGCAGATGCGGCGCTACGCCTGATAGGTGCGGCGCGTCAGGCGGGACCCGGGCTGAGAATCATCGCCTGCACAGCCGGTGACGATCAGGGGTTGGCAGCGCAGGCCATCGCTCAGGGGGCCTACGATGTGCTGTCACAGCCGCTGGACCTACGACTCTTGAGCGCCGTTGTACGGCGCGCCGCGCGGGCGGCGGGGTTAGAGCGAGAGGCGCGCCAAGAGGGCCGAGCCACAAATACAGTCGTCGCCCCGGGATTGCTCGGCACGAGCCCGGCCTTTCAGCGGATCCTCGAAGCGGTCCGGAAAGTTGCGACCACGGATGTGCCGCTCCTCATTACCGGTGAGAACGGGACCGGCAAAGAGTTGATCGCCCGCGCCATTCACGATCGAGGGGCGCGGCGGAACGCTCCATTTGTGATCATGCATTGCGGGGCTATCCCGGAGCGGGTCTTGGATTCGGAATTGTTCGGGGAAGAAGGCGAAGCGAGGAGCGGGAGCAGCGGGATCAAGCCAGGAAAGCTGGAATCGGCGCATGGAGGGACCTTGCTCTTGCAGGAGGTGAGCGAACTGCCTCCCGCGTTGCAGGCCAAGCTGTTACGCTTCTTGCAAGAACGCACCTGCATTCGGAGCGGCGGACATCGACCCGTCGACTGTGATGTCCGAATCATTGCCTCCAATTGCATCGGTGTGAAGGATGCGGTGGAGAAGGGGCTTTTCCGCGAGGATCTGTATTATCGCCTGGGCACGGTCCACATCAATCTCCCGCGCTTGCGTGAGCGGGGCGACGATGTCGTGGTCTTGAGCATGCGGTTCCTCCGCCAAGCGGCCGCACAGACCGCTGTGCCTATGCCTGGCTTCAGTCGCGAAGCGGTCGCGGCCCTGCGCGCGTACAATTGGCCGGGCAATGTGCGCGAGTTGTCTGATCGGGTCGCTCGTGCCTTCATCATGTCCGATGGGACACCGATTACGCCGGCGGATCTGGATATTCCCTATCACCCGGATGGGCAGGGCGAGGAATCGATTTCGTTCAAGGTGAATCAGCAGCGTGTCGAAACCGACCTGATCATGAAAGCCTTTACGCTCTCTCACGGCAATTTGAGCCGAGCGGCTCACGAATTGGGCATCAGCCGTTCGACGCTCTATCGTCGGTTGCGCCAGTACGGAATGGATCGCGCACTGGACGTGCGACGTGCGTTGAACGTGTCACAGTGAGCGGCGATCTCCTAGTGGCGGGAGATCAGCACGGCCCAGTAGAGGTGCGCGGCTGCTCGGATGTTGTCCGGTTCGACGGTGAACGGGTAAAAGGATTGACCATTCAAAAAGGATTTGTTAAGTAGAGACTGTTCGATTCAGCACGATCTCGCACCCTCACGCCTTCTCCGATTTCCACCTTCGGTGTGTGGTCGATCCTCCGCAAGAGGCACAGCAGGGTCCTGTCCTCTCAACAGTCCGAGGACCGTCCCTGCCGGCGCCCGATGGGGAGGCAGGATAACCCAGGGATGACAGTGATGAGACCTCATCCACAACCTTCATGTAGTCGGCGTGGATTTTTGCGTGCTTCCGCAGTCGGCGCAGCTTTGGTCTGCGCGCGGTTGATTCTCCCGCAGGCGGTGTGGGCACAGGGAGGTCCCGTTGGAAAGTTGACCCTTCTGAATCTCCAGACGGACGAACGGCTTTCAGTGGTCTATCGAAACGAGGAGGGCCGCTATGATGAGAGCGCCCTTAACGATCTCAATTACCTCTTGCGGTGCCACCACACCAATCAGTCCATCATGATGGATGTGCAGCTGATCGAGTTTCTCAACCTGGTGCAATTGCGGTTGGGAGGTCGGCGGGAAGTGCATGTCATCTCCGGCTATCGCTCTCCCGAATACAACGCCCACCTCATCGATATCGGCAAGCGCGCGGCGCGGCACAGTTATCACGTCTCTGGGCAGGCCGTAGACATCCAGATTCCCGGCGTGCCGCTCAGGACGGTCCGGGATGCCGCGCTACGTTTAGGGCGGGGTGGGGTGGGGTACTATCCTCGCAGTCGGTTCGTGCACTTGGACTCAGGCCCCTTCCGTTTCTGGTAGGCTGCCGAGCACCTGGAGGGGGTCAGCCGACCAAGTCCGGGTTCATCTTGGTCATCGACTGGACGGACGTAGCTTTGATTTCGTTGTAGACGATGGCCCGACCGGCCTGGCGAAGGCGACTGAAAACACCTTCCACCACCACGTAGTCGCCCTCTCGGATTTCGGTCTTGCCGAGTCCGACGACCTTCACCGTCCCCGCCGTATCCTGCAGAAGAAATCCAAAGGCCGGGTGCCCATCACGATTCGTGGCCAGTTGAAAGCTGGTGACTCGCCCGCTGACCGTAATGACCTGATGGTCGTAATGGTCGGGGTGGGCGAGCAGCTCCGTCACTTCCACCATCGAGGCGGCCGAGAGGAGCGTGGGAGCAAAGCCCCAGGTCATGATCACTGCCACTCCAAGGGGCAGGAGCAGACGGCTGAGAACGAGGTTGGAAAATGTGTTGTGTGCCATCAAGCCCTCCTCCGAACGCGAGGCCACACGCGAGGTCTTACCGGCTGAGATCGTTATGCAATTCGCCCATGAAGCTCTTCAGCACATGCTCCTTCATTTGGTCTATCTCTTCGGTCTGAGGCTTAGCCTCATCCGGCAGCGCCGGGAGATCTTTGGCGACGGGCATGGTCCTTGTCAGCAATTCCTGCTCAAGGGCGTCTGGGCTTTGGTCGACTTCCGAGAGCACGGCCATCAGGCGTTGGAGCCCGAATACAGATCGCGTGGCTTCCGAATGTACGGCTCTCGAACTGGCACCATGCACGAGCGACAGCCAGAACTTGGCCTCGAGGTCCTCCCCCAACGTCCCCCAGACGAATTGACGCAACCTTTCCGTCAGGGCTTCTTCCGTCCGCTCTAGGCCGTCATAGACGGCAATGGAGCGCTCGACCGGTCGTCCTGCCAAGACATCCAGGGTTGCCTTCCACAAATCGAGCGGGCCGGTGGCAGGCGTATTGGTTGCCGACGACCGCTGTAGGGCCGTCTGCAGGCTTTGAAGATAGTGGTGTAGGTGTTTGACCTTGCGGGCCGCGAGACTGCCTGCGGGGATTCCCCAAATATGACCGATCTCGTGGTCCTGCAGGGGTACGGCGTTGATGGTCTTCCACTCCCGTTCCGACAGCTCCAGTCGTTTGCGGTACTTTTCCAAGAGCCGTAATTGGGCCTGCATTTCAAGGCCCAGTCTGGCCTCCTGGTAGGCCTCCTGCGTAATGTCGTCTTCTTCCCAGCGCCGTTCCAGCATACGGATCGCCGGTCGCGGGACCGCGGCACGCGCTTGCTGCTTGATGCTGCTGACGCTGTCGGCGTCGATGTTGAATTTGTTCTGTAGTAGATCGGCGGCGGCACGCACCATGCCTTCGGCCAGCGCGATCATGCTCTTCATGGCTTCCATCTGCAGCCACAGTCGCTCCCGGCGCATTCGCACCCGCCGCCGATATTCATCGCGACGGTTGGTAACGTCGCGAATCGCATCCTGCGTGATGGTCTGGTGAATCGGTTTGCTGCCGGCCACGCAGCGAGGATCCGGACGGTCGGCCGCGATGTACTCGATTTCCTCGGGTGTCAGGTCGAAGTGCTGAAGCAACAGAAGCTTCAGCATGATGCGCCCTTGAATCGGGGCCTGGTCGATCGTGGAGACAATGAGGTCTTGAGTAAGCAATCCGGACATCGTGTGGGCCCCTCGTGCGGTGAAAAGGGTATGCTTAGGCCGTGCCCTGGTGGATATTTTCCAGGTAGACCGCCACGTACTCCCGAATTTGCTGGATACTTCCGCTGATGAACATCTCGCGTGGAATTTCCACGCGAACCAGCTTGGCGGGGTCTACGCCACGGTCGATGGCATATTCTTCGTCGATATACAGACTGACGGACCCGTCGGGAAAGCGAATCGCATAGACGGCATTGTTATCGGCCATGGCAGCTGCTCCGTCCGATGTGGGTGACAATAGATGACTACAGGTAACATAGGGCCGAGGCGACTGTCAAAGCCGGCCGGTGCGAGCGTTAGCGGCGAAAGACGCGACGCCGCCAGAGGATATAGCTGGTAAAGGCAAGCAAGGCGATCAGCAGAGTGTTGCGGATGCGGCCGGGACCGAAACAGGTCAAGTTCACGAGCGCATTGGTCGTGCCGTAGGCGGCATAGACGAGGTAGACCAACAGCGACCACTTCTTGATGTAGAGAAACCCATAGCCGACCAGCAGATGGAGGAAGGGGGACAGGGCTTTCGTAACGATGCCGGGGAGTCCGTCCAGCTTGGTGCAGAAGAAGGGCAGGAGGTACTCGGGGTTCTGTAGGATAATGATGGTGTCGTTGGCCGCGCTGACCAGGAAGAGCAGTCCCAGGAAGCGGATGTCGTGGGCCTGGGCCCAGGCCGTTCGTCCCGTTCGAAGCAAGTCCGAGCCGGTTGCGGACGGCCCTAAGGCCGCGTCGTAGCTCTGCAGAGCCCACCAGGGCAGCGCGAGCAGCATGAAGAAAAACACTTCCGCCGCGCGCCCCGAGACCCGTCCCAACGCAACACTGAGCAAGACGAGCAGGATTGTGCCGAACCCGTACAGGACACCCGATCGATAGCGGCCTCGGATCATCTGTCCCAGACCGGGAACGAGCGCCGACCAGAAGGCGGCGCCTCGGTCGAGGGGGGACATTGACGGCGATGGCTCGGACATGGAAGCAAGAGGGGTTTTCGGCTTGTCCACCGGAGTCAGAAACGGCACGGCCTTCGATCACCTGGGACCGAAGGCCGCAGCTGTCGAGCGCCTGACGGGAGGGGTTATCCCCCCAGCGTGTCGAGCGTTTCTTTCAGGCTCTTGCGAATGCAGGTGAAGATCGGCGTATCGCGCAGGGTATAGCGGCTCCCTTCGGTTTCACGCAAGGCCATGACGAGGTCAAGGAAGTCTTCCGGCTTGTCGCTCTCGAAGGCCACCACCCATTCCTGATCGTCGAGTCCGAATGAGTAGGTGGTATTGAGCTTGACCGACGGGAACCGATGGCCCACTTCAATGTGTTCGTCCATCATGCCTTGCCTGGCCGCCTTGGTGAGGAGGAACCATTCGCGGGTCTTCACGAAGGGGTAGACGAAGATGTACTTGGCCTTGCCGGGCACCACGGTCAACCGCTTGCTCTCCTGGTTTTCGTGAGTGTGGTTGTCCACATAGATCGACCGCTTGGTCATGGCCAGGTAGGAATAGGGGTTGCTCAAATATTTGCCCAAACCTGAAGCCAGGATCTTCGTGCTCATTTCCTGGAACAATTCCAGCTCGTAGCTGATGCGCCACAGCATGAGGTCGCAGTCGCCCCGGATGCCCACGGTCGTATAGGCGATGACCAGCACCTTGCCCTGATATTCTTCGACGGCGCGGAGGAACTCTTGCTTGCCGCGTGTCCGCTCATCTTCGGAGAGCCGGCGCCATGCAGGATCAACCTTGTAGAACGTGAAATTCACAAATTGACGGCGGGGTTGTTCGGGGCTGGACATAACGGACCCTCCAGGCAACTTCTTGATAATGTGAAAGAATACGATTTCGTCGTCTTTAGCATTTCGTCTCGTACACTGTCAACAGAGCCAAGAAGGCTCCGGCTGCGAATTGACAGCGCCCAGCCGTTCTGGTACTGCCTGCGCCATGAGAGGGCTTCGCAGCCTGGCGATGGAAGGAGGAACGGTCTGCTGTCTGGGACTGGCCTTGGCCGGGTCCGTCACCGGCTACGCCTATGGCATTGAGCTGCAACCCAGCGCGGCACAGATCCAGGCCACGGTGGAACGGGGGCGTACCGCAGCACGGGACCGTGTCTCTCCCGATCAGCTCCACACCTGGTTTGGTGCCGCCGATGCCCTCGCGCCGCGCGGCTTTATCATGACCAAGCTGGGCAGCCTCCTGGTCATGGCCAACCACCTGGCCCTCCGGGACCTCACCCCGACCGAGCAGGATATTGCCCAAGTGATGGCGAATGAGCAGCTGTTGGTCAGTATCGTCATTTATGGCGAGCGGTTGAATTTCGCCGCCGACAGTTATGTGGTGCTCGAACAGGGGGGGCGAACCGTCAAACCGGCCAGCGTGCGGTTCGACGCCAGAGGTGATCGTACGGCGGTCTGGCCCCAACAGCCGGCCTATCGCGCCAAGGTGATCGCGCAGTTTCCCTATGCGGAGCTTGATCCGCTGGCCAAAACCAGATTGTTGGTGTTCCCATCAGGGGGCGGCGAGGTCGGCTTCGACCTGGATTTCGCCCATATTGAATAGACCTGCCTCAGTCCACTCCCCTAACCATACGAACCCGATGGCGATGAAGACCACCAGACCTTGGATTGCGGAAACGATTGCGGTCGGCTCGGAGCTTCTCGTAGGAGGGCGGCTCGATACCAACTCTCTCTTCATCGCCGATCGATTGGCGGAGTGCGGCGTGGCGCTCCGTTACAAGACGACGGTCGGGGACGATCTCGCCGATATCGCGCAGACGGTCAGGACTGCAGCCGCGAGAGTGCGTGTGATGATCATGACCGGCGGCTTGGGGCCGACGATCGACGATCTCACGCGTGATGCGGTGGCGCGGGCGACCGGCTACCGGCTGGTGCGGCGAAAGGCGGCATTAGATGAAATGACGGCGCGTCTAGCCGGCTGGGGACGGACGCCGACTCGGTCCCAGTTTCGCCAAGCCCTGATCCCTGCCGGCGCGCAGGTGCTGTCCAATCCGGTGGGCACGGCGCCGGGGTTCGCTCTGACCTGGAAGGGAACGCTGCTTGCCGCTCTGCCGGGCGTTCCGCGCGAAATGGAACCGATGCTGACGGCGGGGGTTCTGCCTATACTTCGTGAATGGATGCAACGCGCGCAGGCAGTTCAGGCCGTTCCGATGGTGCGCCGCGTGCTCCATACGTCTGGAGTGCCGGAATCCTGGGTCGATGACAAGCTGAAGGGCCTCATCCCGAAAAGGAGTCCGGTCCAGCTTGGCATCTATGCCTCATCGATGGAAATCATGGTGTCCCTGGCGGGACCCGTGACGGTGCGTCGGGGAGCGGCAACCGTCGACGGCCTGGCGGTAGAAGCCAAGCGGCGGCTCAGCGACATTCTGTACGGCGAAGAAGGCGACACGATGGAAGCGGTGGTGGGGCGGCTGCTGGCCGGGCAACGCCTGACGTTGGCTGTGGCGGAGTCTTGCACCGGCGGGTTGATCGGCCACCGGTTGACGCAGGTGGCGGGCTCGTCCGCCTATCTGGATCGCGTGGCCGTCTGTTACAGCAACCGCGCGAAACGCGAGATGTTGGGGGTCCCGTCCGACCTGATCGAGCGGCATGGGGCCGTCAGCGCTGAAGTCGCGGCGGCCATGGCTCGCGGCGTGCGTGAACGGAGCGGAACGTCGGTTGGGTTGAGCGTGACAGGCATCGCAGGACCGGGTGGCGCGACGGAAACCAAGCCGGTGGGGTTGGTCTATGTAGGATTGGACGGCGGGCCGAACGATGCGACGACCAAGGAGTTTCGATTCCATGGCGGCGATCGCAACGTGATCAAACAACGATCTTCGCAAGCGGCGCTGGATCTGCTGCGGCGCTGGCTCATCACGAGGACGCAGGGATGATTCGCACGTTTCTCGCGGTGGCATTGCCGGCGACGATTCGCCGGGCGCTCTCCACCCTGCAGCAGGACCTCAAGCAACGGCTGGATCCGGTGGCCGGGAGGCAAGTCCGTCTCAGCTGGGTGCGGCCGGACGCCATGCACCTGACGCTCAGATTTCTCGGCGATACGCCGGAGGACGTGATCGACCTCCTTCGACTGGGGGTTGAAGAGGCGGCGCAGGGACAGCGAGCCGTGACAGTTCCGCTCCAACGGCTGGGGGCCTTCCCGCGTCCTCAACAGCCGCGCGTGTTGTGGGTTGGTCCTTCCGAGAGCTGGGAGCGGGGACCGGAGGCGCAACGGCTGGCGGCGCTGCATCGTGCCGTCGAAGTCTGTTGCCGATCGGCTGGGTTTGCACCGGAAGAGCGGCCGTTCAGTCCACACCTGACCGTGGCGCGGATCAAAGAAGGTGAACGACAGGCCGGGCAGGCTCTGGCCCAAGGCGCTGTCCTGGATCGTCCGGTCGAGCTGGGTGAGCTACCGGTCGATGCCATCCTCCTCATGAAGAGCGAACTGCGACCGACCGGTTCGATCTACAGCACGCTCTGGGAAGTACCGCTGCAGTAGAGACGTCGTTGCTCGAACCGTCCGGGCTAGGTTTCCCCATGAGGAGTCCGGTATAATCCTCCGTTCCACCGGCTCCTGGTCTGAGTCTGGTCCGCCTCCAGTCGGTCAACTCAGCATCGGCTGGTGCGTTGTCTCCCCAGGCGCTTCGGACAAAAGGCGCGTCACACGGATGCTGCGAGAAGGAGTCATCAATGGCTGAAAAAGACGAGAAGAAGCGCGCGTTGGACCTAGCCCTGGCGCAGATCGAAAAACAATATGGGAAGGGTGCGGTCATGAAGCTGGGGGCGGAGGACCGTCCCGCAGATGTCCCGGCGATTTCCAGCGGGTCGCTGGGGTTGGACATCGCCTTGGGTGTCGGAGGCTTGCCGCGTGGCCGCGTGGTCGAAATCTTCGGTCCGGAATCGTCCGGTAAGACGACCCTGACCCTGCATGCGATTGCTGAGGCGCAGAAGGCGGGCGGGGTGGCGGCGTTCATCGATGCCGAACATGCGTTGGATCTTTCGTATGCGAAGAAACTCGGCGTGCAGACGGACGATTTGCTGGTCTCGCAGCCGGACACGGGCGAGCAGGCGCTCGAAATCGCCGAGACCCTGGTGCGGAGCGGCGCCATCGACATCATCGTGGTCGACTCCGTGGCGGCCCTGGTGCCGCGGGCGGAGATCGAAGGCGAGATGGGAGATGCCCACATGGGACTCCAGGCGAGGCTCATGTCCCAGGCGCTCCGCAAGTTGACCGCGGCCATCTCGAAATCCCAAACCACCCTCATCTTCATCAACCAGATTCGGATGAAGATCGGTGTCATGTTCGGCAATCCTGAAACGACGACGGGCGGTAATGCGCTCAAGTTTTACTCCTCCGTGCGGTTGGATATCCGGCGCATCGAATCGATCAAGGACGGACAGGATGTGACCGGCAGCCGCGTCCGGGTGAAGGTGGTCAAGAACAAGATGGCGCCGCCGTTCAAGCAGGCGGAATTCGACATCATGTTTGCGGAAGGGATCTCCAAGGCCGGTGAACTGGTCGATATGGGCGTGGAAAAGCGCGTGGTGGAGAAAGCCGGCGCGTGGTACTCCTACAAGGGTGAGCGGCTGGGGCAAGGCCGCGAAGCCGTCCGCGACTTTCTCAAGGCCAACCCGAGTATCGCCAAAGAAATTGAAGGGAAGATCAGGGAACAAGCCGGTTTGCCTGGCTCGGGAACGGAGAAAAAGGCCGACGCCAAAGAGGCGAAGGAGGAGCGGGGCGAGAAGCGGGGGCACGGCGCCCGGGTCGCCACGTAGGTGGGGGCGGTGGCGGTTCCTGATTACCTCAATCTCGCGGTGCGGTATCTGGCCCGAACCGATCGAACCGTGGCGCAGGTGGAGCGTTATCTCCGGGACAAGGGCGCCACACGACCAAAGGCTGCCGCCGTCGTGCGCGAGTTGGAGCGGTTGGGCTATGTGAACGATCAGGCCTATGCCGTTCGATGGGCCGAAACCAGGCTGGCCCGCCGGCCGATGGGCCGTGAGCGGCTGAAGGCCGAATTACTGCAGCGCGGGTTCGAGGAACCGGTCGTGGAACGGGCCTTGAAAAAGGCCTATCGCTCGATCTCCGAGCAGGAGTTGGCCTGCCAGGTGCTCGAAGGACGAACGAGCCGGACCGGGCCGTTGCAGTGGGTGCGGTTGTTGCGGCAACGCGGGTTCGATGATGAGACCATTCAGCAAGTCACGCAAGTCGATCTAGAGGCGGGGTTGGACGAGTTATGAGCCAGAGCGCGAACGATCTTCGGCGGGCCTTCATTCACTACTTCGAGCAGCAGGGACATCGGGCGGTGCCCAGCGCTCCCTTGATTCCGCAGGCCGATCCCACCTTGCTGTTCACGAATGCCGGAATGAATCAGTTCAAACGGGTGTTTCTCGGTGAGGAGACCCGCGCCTACCGTCGTGCCGTGTCGGTGCAGAAGTGTCTGCGGGCCGGCGGCAAACATAACGACCTCGAGAATGTCGGCTACACCAGACGGCACCATACGTTCTTTGAAATGCTCGGCAACTTTTCCTTCGGTGACTACTTCAAGGAAGAGGCGATTCGCTTCGGTTGGGAGTTTCTCACGTCGGTCGTGGGGCTGGCGAAGGACCGGATGTGGGTCACGATTTTCCGCGAAGACGACGAAGCCGATCGGCTGTGGAAAAAGATCGGCGTTGCGCCGAGCCGGATCGTCCGTTGTGGTGAAAAGGATAATTTCTGGCAGATGGCGGACACAGGACCCTGCGGACCCTGTTCGGAACTGCATTTCGACCAAGGCGCGGCGGTGCCGGGCGACGACACCCCGAACGGCGAGGGTGATCGAGTCATCGAGATTTGGAATCTTGTCTTCATGCAGTTCAACCGCGACAGCGGCGGCACGCTGAATCCGTTACCCAAACCGAGCATCGACACCGGAATGGGGTTGGAGCGGCTGGCGGCGGTGGCTCAAGGCAAACTGAGCAACTACGACAGTGATCTGTTCGCTCCACTGTTGGCGGCCATCGGCCAAAGGGCCGGGTTGCAATATGGCACGAAAGAACAGGTGGATCGGTCCATGCGGGTGATCGCGGACCATCTCAGGGCCATCACCTTTCTCATGGCTGATGGCGTGTTGCCGTCGAATGAAGGCCGTGGCTACGTATTGCGTCGGATTCTTAGGCGGGCCGCTCGCCACGGGCGCCTGCTCGGCATTACGGAGCCATTCCTCCACGACCTGACTGCGGCGGTCGTTTCCCATATGGGCGTGGCCTACCATGAACTGACTGCTGCGGCCGAGACGGTGAAGGAGGCCACGCGAGGGGAAGAAGAACGTTTCATCGCGACGCTTGACCAAGGCCTGCCGATTCTGACCGAGATGCTGACCAAAGTGCGGTCGTCCGGGCAGGATACGCTGGCCGGTACCGACATCTTCAAGCTCTATGACACCTATGGGTTTCCGATGGACCTCATCGTCGAAGCCTGCCGTGAACAGGAGATCAAGCTGGACGAGACGGGCTTCGAGGCGGCCATCGAAGAGCAGCGCACCCGTGCCAGGAAGACTGGCGGGTTTGAAACGGAAACGGAGCGACCCACGCTCAGTGAGGTCGCTGCCCGCGTGAAGGGCACCACCTTCGTCGGTTATGAACAGCTGAACTCCGAGGGCATTGTTCAGGCCATCCTGAAAGGCGACGCGCTCGTCAAAGAGGCGCGCGAGGGTGATGAAATCGAAATCGTACTCGATGTGACGCCCTTCTATGCCGAAGGGGGTGGCCAAGCCGGCGATCAAGGCACCCTGATCGGGACCGACGGGCGAGTCGACGTTCACGAAACCACCAGACCCGTGTCGACCCTGATCGTGCACAAGGGCGTCGTGCAGTCCGGATCGATCCGAGAAGGAGAGCGGCTGCAGCTCACGGTCAATCAGCGAACCAGGAAGGATGCGGCCAGGAATCACACTGCGACGCACTTGGTGCATGCCGCGCTACGGGATCTCTTGGGACCGCACGTCAAACAGTATGGGTCGCTGGTGGCGCCGAATCGCCTGCGGTTCGACTTTGCCCACTTCCGCCCCCTGTCGTTCCGCGACATCGATGAAATCGAGGGGATCGTGAACGAGCAGATCCGGTTGGACCAATCCGTCCAAACCGACGTGATGGGCGTGCAGGATGCCGTGGCGGGTGGAGCGCTGGCTTTTTTCGGTGATAAATACGGCGATCAGGTGCGGGTGGTGAGCATCGATACCTTCAGCAAGGAATTGTGCGGCGGAACCCATTGTCGCCGGACCGGCGAGATCGGGTTGTTCCGGATCCTGTCGGAGGCTGGGGTGGCGGCCGGGGTCAGGCGTATCGAGTGCTTGACCGGAAGCGGCGCCTTGGATTCGGTGAAACGGCTGGAGGCGGACGTCCGCGAGTTGTCGGATCTCCTGAAGGTCGCGCCGGGCGAATTGGTGACCCGTACGCGCAAATTGGCCGAGCAGTTAAAAGAGAAGGAGCGAGAGTTGTCGGAGGTGAAGTTGAAGCTGGCCGGCAGCTCGTCCAGCGAAACCCAGACCCGCGAGGTCAAGGGCGTGCAGGTCCATGCGCAACGTGCCGACGGCTTGGATGTGAACGGGATGCGGGCGCTGGCGGACCAGTTGCGCGATAAGCTCCGGAGCGGAGTGGTGGCCATCGGGGCTGCCAATGACGGCAAGGTCTCGTTGTTGGTGGTCGTCACCAAGGATCTCGTCGGTCGGCTGAAGGCGGGGGAGCTGATCAAAGAGATGGCGGTCGAGGTGGGCGGAACCGGCGGAGGCCGCCCGGAAATGGCGCAGGCCGGGGGCAAGAATCCGGAAGGCCTCGGACCCGCGTTGGAAAAAGTTTTTGGGTTGGTCCAGAAGGCCTTGGAACGGTAAAGTAATGAAGGGCCGGCGTATTCTTGCGATCGACCATGGGGCCAAACGGATCGGGTTCGCCTTGAGCGATGAACTTGGGTGGACGGCCCAACCGCTTGAAACCCTCCACCGGAAGAATCTCGAGTCCGACCTCCGCCATATCCAACAGCTTGTCCGGGACCATGATGTAGGGATGGTCCTGGTGGGCATGCCTTTCAAGTTGGACGGGGAACTCGGTCCGGCGGCTAAGGTCGTCGAAGCATTCATACAGACCCTGTCCCCGATGATCCCCGTCCCGGTGGTGACGTGGGATGAGCGGATGACGACAAGGTCGGCGGAGGAGGTGTTGATCGCCGCCGATGTCAGCCGCCGAAAACGAAAAGGCATCGTGGATCGTGTCGCGGCGGCGATTTTGCTGCAGAGTTATTTGGCCAGTGTGGAGGAACCGTCCGTTTCCGTATCGGAAGGGATCCCCAACGAGTGTGACGCGTTCGAATCCGTGTCGGGAGAACGGGAACGAGTCGATGATGCAGAGACGAACGATGGTAGGGCTGATCCTGGCCGCGGTGCTGCTGACGGGCATCACGGGATTTCTCGTGCTGCGATGGGCGCAAAGCCCCGTCGCTAGCGGGAAACCGAAGCCTCCTTCCCGCGTGGTCTTCATTCCCGAAGGCAGTACCTTTCAGCAAGTTGCGGCGCTCTTGAAGAGCGAACAGCTGATTCGCAGCCGTTCGGCCTTCATGTTGCTCGGCCGGACCAAGGATATCGATCGCAAAATACGTCCGGGCGAGTATGAGCTGGACGGCGGTATGACACCCCAAGAGATCCTGAACAAACTGCTGGCCGGGCGTGTCGTCCTGCACCCCGTCACGATTCCGGAAGGGTATACGCTGGCGCAAATTACGGATGTGTTGGCCGATCAGCACATCACCGACCACAAAGAGTTCGCGAGGCTGATCTATGATCGGTCCTTCATCAAACAGCTGGAGATCGATGCGGAGTCCTTGGAAGGGTATTTGTTCCCGGAAACCTATTCGTTCGCGAAGGGCACGAAGGCCAAGGACGTGATCAAGACGATGGTGGATGAGTTGCGTCGCGTGTGGAACGGCGAGCTTCAGCAGCAGGCCACCCGCATGAACTTGTCGCTGCACCAGGTGTTGACCCTGGCCTCCGTCATCGAAAAGGAAACGGGAGTGAAGGACGAGCGGGAATTGATCGCGGCCGTATTCCACAATCGACTGCGGAAGAATATCCCGCTCCAGAGTGACCCCACGGTGATTTATGGGCTACCCGCCTTCGATGGGAACATTCACAAGCGCGATCTCTCTAGCCAGAGTCCTTACAACACCTATCGCGTGCGGGGCTTGCCGCCGGGACCGATCGCGAGCCCCGGCGCCCATTCGCTTCGAGCCGCGTTGTTTCCCGCCCGGGCTTCCTACCTGTATTTTGTCTCGCGAAACGACGGGACCCATCATTTTTCCTCGACCCTCGCCGAACACAACCAGGCCGTGGAGAAGTATCAAAAGCAGCCCTTCCGCAAACGGCTGAAGGGAAGCCTCGTCGCCCACGGCGCTTGATCTGCGATTCGGAGTTACGACCTCATGTCACCGACGGAAAGGAATCCCTCAATGGGCGTGCTGCCGTGGAATGAATGCCTGCCCCGTTACCTCGACCACACCGTCTTGCGGCCTGATGCGACCAAGGCGGATGTCTTGCGATTGTGCGCCGAAGCGAAGGTGCAGGGCTTCATCGTGATCTTTGTGCCGCCTTGTTATATCGACGAAGCCGTTGCGGCGGTGGCAGGAACCGAGATTCAGGTCGGGATTCCCGTCGGATTTCCGCTCGGTGGCCATTCCACGCACGCGAAGGTAACCGAAGCCATCGAGGCGGTGGCGCGCGGCGCCAGGGTGCTCGATATGGTGATCAACATCAGCCGGCTGAAGTCAGGAGATCATGATTTCGTGCGGAACGATATGGTTGCGGTGATCCAGGCCACGCCGGGCGTCAATCACAAGGTCATCGTGGAGACCTGCCTGTTGACGCGCGAGGAGAAAATCACCGCCTGTCGACTGGCTGTCGAGGCGGGGATGGATTACGTGAAGACCTCGACAGGGTTCTCGCACGCGGGCGCGACGGTGGACGACGTCCGGTTGATGAAAGAAGCGGTCGCCGGTCGTGCCAAGGTCAAGGCGTCGGGAGGGATCAGGGACTGGAAAACGACACAAGCCTTGTTGGAAGCGGGCGCCGACCGAATCGGTACCAGCGTGAGCCTGAAGATCGTGGATGAGTGGCAATCGCAGCGGGCCGGTACCCGCTGAACGGGGCGGCCCTGTCGATGCATGCACTACGTATCTCCAACAGAGTCTGACACCCTTGCTCGTTTTTGCGAATTTGGTATAGTGCGCCCATGGTGACTCGCGTCATTCTCCTTGTGTTGGACGGATTCGGGGTCGGCGCCTTGCCCGATGCGGACACGTACGGCGACGGGGGCTGCAATACCCTTCAACGTCTGGCAGCCATCTGCAAAGGTCTCACCCTTCCGAATCTCGAACGGCTCGGCCTCGGACACCTCGGCCAGTTTCAAGGCATCCGCCCGATGGTTCAGCCCGAAGGTTGCTTCGGCAAACTCGGCTTTGCGACCAAGGGGAAGAATTCCCTCACCGGGCATTGGGAGTTGGCCGGCTACGTCATCGAACAGGACGTGCCGACGTGCGAGACATTCACCTCCGAACTGGCCACGGCTTTGGAAGCGGCCTTGGGACAGAAGACCGTGGGCAACAGCCGCGCGGCCGCGCTGGAGCCGATCGACGAATTCGGCGGCCAACATCAGCAAAGCGGCGCCCCGATCGCTTGGGTGGACACGACCGGAACGATTGTCTTGGCCGCGCATGAGCAGGTGATTCCAGCGGAAGAGCTCTATCGGTTGGCGCGCGAAGCCCGAAAGCGATTGAAGGATCTGTTGCCGACGGTTCGGATCGTGGCCTATCCGTTGGCCGGGCAGCCCGGTCGGTTCACGGTGACCGACCGTCGCCGGGATTTCGTGGTGGAACCGGCCGGTCCGACATTGTTGGATCACTTGAGTCGCGCGAGCCAGCTCGTCATCGGTGTGGGCAAGGTCGGCGATCTATTCAGCATGCGCGGCGTCACCAGATCGATTCCGCTCTATCAGCCGAATGCCGTGATGGACGAAATGATCGGAATGTTCAGCAAGGTGCCGCGCGGCTTGATCTACGCCACCGTGCCCGTCATCACCACGGATTTGCAGGCGACGGTCGCCGATTTACAACAGTTCGATCGGCGCTTGCGGGACTTGCAGGAACGGCTCAAGATCGGCGACATCTTGATCATCACCGGCGACCATGGGTTCGATTGCGCCCGGCCAGCTCCGGGACACTCGCGGGAATATGTGCCCTGTCTGATTACAGGGCCGCGGCTCGCTCGAGGCGTGGATCTGGGTATCAGGCCGACGGCAGCCGACCTCGGCCAGACGATCGGCGAAGCGCTGCAGGCCACGCGACTGCCATGGGGCGACAGCTTTCTGGACGCCCTGCGTTCCCGGTAAGCAAGGAATCCAGCATGTCATACGACTCCACATTGCTCCGCCTCGGCATCACCTTACCGCCGCCTCCCAAACCGGTCGCCAGCTATGTGCCGGCAATCTTAGTCGGGGAGATCCTGTACCTCAGCGGGATGTTGCCGTTTCGCGACGGACAGGTGGCCGTCACCGGAAAATTGGGCCGAGAGGTGACGGTGGGGCAGGGGATGGATGCGGCCCGCCTCGCCCTGCTGAATGCGTTGGCGGTGGTGCGACATGAACTGGGATCCCTCGACCGAGTGCAGCGGGTCGTCCGTGTCGTCGGCCATGTGGCGTCGGCAAGCGGATTCGTTCAGCAACCGGCCGTCATCAACGGCGCCTCCGACCTGTTGGTTCAGATTTTCGGCGAAGCGGGGCGCCATGCCAGGGTGGCACTCGGCGCGGCAGAACTCCCCCTCAACGCCGCGATCGAGTTGGAATTGCTGGTTCAGGTGAAGGCCTCATAGTCGACGTGTCATCGGATGGTCCTGCCGTGCTGCACTCGCCTTGACAGCAAAAAAAACAGCTTGTTATAGTCCGTGAGTCCGGCCTTTTTGCTCAGTTGCGTGGGGTCTCTACCACGCGCAGGGCGTTCATCCATCATGAACTCATCTCGGCCCGTTCGGAATTCCGATCGGACCGCTTGCAGGGTATCGGGAGGAAACACCATCCCATGAAATCCATGACGCAACTTGTCGCCAGCATCTTTGCGGTGGCCAGCCTAGCCGTTTCTCCTGAGGTACGGGCGGAAGCGCCGAGCCTTCAGCCCAACGCCGCCGTCCCCGGCGCGGTGTTGTCTATCACAGGAAAGGGCTTCGGTCTTTTCAAGTCCACGACTGTCAACCAAGTCAAATTTCAGGGGGGCTCGGCGCTCATCCAGCGCTGGGAGCCCGATCTGATCGAGGTGCGGGTTCCGTCGCAAGCCGTGAATGGGCCGGTCGAGGTTTTCATCGGCAAAAAACGGTTGAAGGCTGGAAGCTTCACCCGCTTACAACCCAAGATTCTGTCCGTGTCACCGGCCGAAGCGGAGCCGGGCACCGTGCTGGAGATCAACGGGGAGCATTTCGGCAACACGCCGGGGCCGCGCGACCCCAATACGATTTTCGGCGTCAATAGCGTGGTCGTCGGCGATGTGACGGTCCGCGTGCGGAAATGGCGGGACGACAAGATCGAGGTGGAATTGCCGGGCAACGTGCAGACTGGGGACGTGATGGTGCGTATGGCATCGTCCGACCCGCTGGCGGATGGTTCCTGTTGCGCGGCGGTCACGCATGTCGTGAGCAATGCCATGCCCGTTCGAGTGTTGGCCTCGGTGCGGGTGGATCCCATGAGCGGACCAGTCGGTACTAAAGTCGTGTTGTTCGGCAAGGGTTTCGGCGCGACGAGGAACCCGGAAGACGGCGTGCTCTTCGGTGGCCACCTTGCGACGGTTTCTCAATGGAGCGATACGACCATCGTCGTACATGTGCCGTTGGATGCCCAAACCGGCCCGGTCATCATCAAACGCAATGGCCAGGAGCGAAAGGTCGGGACCTATGAGGTACAGATTCCGCGCGGCAAGGGCGTGACGCCGGCTCAAGCGCCGATCGGGACTCTGCTGAAGATCACGGGAGAAAACTTCGGGTTTTACTCGGAAGCCGGTTCTACCCCTTTCAACTACATCGATTTTGCCAAGAGCGAGAATACCGTGGAGATCGGCGGGGTGCAGGCCATCGTCTATCGCTGGGGCAATGACCGGATCGATGTATGGGTCCCTTACAGCGCCAAGAGTGGTCCGGTCGTCGTCAAACGCGCCGCCAACACTCCGAAGCCGGACGGGACCTGCTGCGCCGACAGCCGGGTTTTGGAAACCGAAATCGGGTCATTCACCTTGATTACTCCCAAGATCGACTCTTACAGCCCCACGACCGGTGGGTTGGATGAAACGGTCACCATCACAGGCAGCGGGTTCGGAGCATTCCTTAAAACCGCCGAGCCGAGCAAGGTGGGCATCACCGATAGTGTATACGCGAGGGACGCGGCCGAACTGGGCGAGAATGTCTCCCGAACGGAAGTGCTGTTCAACGGGGTGGGCGCGGTCGTGCTCTCCTGGACGGACACGGAGATCAAGGTTCGCATTCCTCGGCGCCATCCGTTCGGCGCAGGCAAGCCGGGAATATTCAATCCAGATCTTACGTCGGGACCGCTGGTGGTTCGCCGTGGGTCTTGGGACGTGAATCCCGACGGCACATGTTGCACTACGAAGAAATGGCTTACGTTGGAAGCCGGACCCTTCACGATCGAGCCCAAGGGATTGCCTGATGCGAGTTATTGGCGCAATCCGAGTCCCGACCACACTCACCATCAACAATGAGGCGCCCGACCTTGCGTAGTGTACTGAGTGCTTGTTGTCTGTCGATCCTGTTGGCCGCCCACTTGTGGGTGGTTCCTGCTGAAGCCCAGGTATCCGTGACCATGCAGAAGAGCGGGTCGGAAGCCACGCTGCTGGGGATGTTCTTTCGTGATGCGCAGCTCGGATGGGCGGTCGGTTCGGGTGGGACGATTCTCAAGACCACCGACGGCGGCAAGAAATGGAAAAAGGTCGCCAGCGGCACTACGGCCCTGTTGACCGCCGTCTATTTTCAGGACGCGCGTCACGGGTGGGTGGTGGGCGCCAACGGCACCGTCCGGATGAGTCAAGATGGGGGCGAAACCTGGACCCCAAAGATCGTCTCCTCCCAGGCGCCCCTGTATGGGATTGCCTTTGCGACTCCGACTAAGGGCTGGCTGGTGGGCGGGAACGGCACGATTCTGCAGACCGCCGACGGCGGCGCCACCTGGACGGATCAGGCAAGCGGGACGAACGCCGCGCTGCACGCCATCGCCGTGACGAGCGAACAACAGGGCACGATTGTCGGTGCCCTTGGGACGATCTTAACGACCTCCGACGGGGGCCGCACCTGGTCGACTCAGCAGACCCAGAGCTCCGCGACCTTTTTCGACATCGCCTTTGCGGACGAGGCCAATGGGTGGGCGGTCGGCAACGCCGGCGCGCTCTTCCAGACCACGGATGGCGGGCTTCACTGGATCGACCGGACCTTGCCTTGTGGGCGGACCTGCCACAAATTGACCGACTTGATTCGGGTGCGGTTTACCGATGCGCAGCAAGGATGGATTGTCGGTGAACGGGGCCAGATTCTCCGTACGAGCGATGCCGGGTACAACTGGACGGAGGAGGCAAGTCCGGTAAAACGTTCGCTGATGGCGCTCAGTTTTCCACAGGCTGCGTCAGGCTGGGCAGCCGGCGAGGGCGGCACGATCATCTCCATTACCCAAGCGCGCCGCTGACCCGCCGCCTAACCCAATCGTCCTAATCGACTCTGCACGATACTCACGGCGGCCAAGGCTGCCGTTTCGGCCCGTAGGATCATCGGTCCCAGGCCGACGGCCTGGCAGCCGGCTCCCACAGCCAGCGAGACTTCCTCTTCGCTCCACCCCCCTTCAGGGCCGATGATGAGCGCGAGACTCTGCATCGGATCCTCGGGCAACCTCATGCGGTGGAGTGCCATCGCTTCGCGGCGTTCCGTCAAAATCAAGGAACAGGGTGCGGGGAGAGCGGCCAGGTAGGTACGCCACTCCACTGGATCGGTTACCTGCGGCGGTTGCCACTGTTCCGACTGTTGTGCGGCTTCGACGGCGATCCGTTGCCAGCGGGCTCGTTGCGCCGCGATACGATCAGGCTGTGGGCGGACCACCCCATGGCGTGCGACGAGAGGCACGATCGTCTGCACCCCCAGTTCACTCGCTTTTTGCACCACCCAATCCATGTGGTCGCCTTTCAGAATGGCCTGCACGAGCAGCAAGGCGGGCCCGGCGGCCGATGGCGCTTCTTGCTGGTCGAGAATCGAAACCGTCAAGGACTGCTTTGTCTGCTCGCTCACCTCGACGCGGTAACGGCGTCGTCGCTCATCCGTGAGCCATAAGATTTCACCGAGCGTGACGCGGAGACTTGCCTGCAAATGGTGACAGAGGTCTCCGGTCAGGGTGATGTGCTTCTCGTGAATCTCGGTGGAGTTGATGAAGAAGGCCGGCATGGTTGTCGGCGTCTCAGGAGGGAATCGGGAACGGGCTATTCGAAGAACGTCTTCATCTTGTCGAAGAAGCCTTCGCTGTCGCTGTCTCGGGCGTATCCACTTTCCTTGGCGAATTCCTCAAGGAGTTCCTTCTGGCGTTGATTGAGTTTCGTGGGGATCTCCACCTTAATGGTGAACACCTGGTCCCCCGCGTGGCCGCCCTTGAGGCTTGGGAAGCCCAGGCCCTTCAGACGGAGCACTTTCCCTGGCTGGGTCCCTGCCGGCACCTTCATGAAAGTCGTACCCTTGAGGGTTGGGACCTCGACGCGGCCACCGAGGATGGCGGTGACGAGGTTGACGGGAAGGTCGCAGCCGATATCCTGCCCCTCGCGGTGAAACAACGGGTGGGGTTTGACCGTGATGGCGACGTACAAGTCGCCCTGCGGGCCCCCTTGAATGCCATGCTCACCTTCGTTGGCGAGTCGGAGCCGCATCCCGGACTCGATGCCGGCCGGAATCTGAACGGACAACATGCGCTCTTTCCGGATGCGCTGGCGGCCGCCGCAGCCCTGACAGGGTTCGGTAATGATCTGGCCGGCCCCTTCGCACTGGCCGCAGGGACGGCTAACGCTGAAAAATCCTTGCTGGAATCGCAACTGTCCTTGCCCCTTGCAGGCCGGGCACATCTTGATGGCCGTGGCTGAGCGGGCACCCGTGCCCTTGCAGTCCGAGCAGGTTTCCCACCGGGGAATCTTGAGCTTCGCTTCTTTGCCGAACACCGACTCTTCGAACGTCAGTTCGAGATTGTATTGCAGGTCGTTGCCACGCTCGGCCCTGGCGCGGCCGCGCGGTTGGCCGAAGAAATCTTCGAAGATGTCGTTGAAGATATCGCCGAACCCACCTTGTCCGCCGAAATCGAACCCTTCAGCCCCCTGCGGTCCGCCGGCATGGCCGAAGGTGTCATAGCGGCGGCGTTTTTCCTGATCGCCGAGGACTTCGTAGGCTTCGTTGATCTCTTTGAACTTTTCTTCCGCGGTTTTTTTGTGCTCGGGTGACGCGTGGAGGTCAGGATGGTGCTGGCGAGCGAGTTTGCGGTATGCCTTCTTGATCTCGTCCTCTGAGGCATTGCGTTCAACCCCCAGCGTTTCGTAGTAATCGCGTCTGGCCACGGAAAATGGGTGTCCGATCTACTATGCTGCACGACCGGATGGACCGCGTCGGCGGCATCCGGTCGTGCGCACAGGGGTAAAAAGTCTTACTTCTTGTCCTTGTCCACTTCCTCGAATTCCGCATCCACGACCTTTTCGTCGGTCTTGGCTTGGGCGTCGGCGCCCGCGGATGCGCCCGCGGCGGCGTCAGGACCAGGTCCCGATGCGGCGGCGGAGGCCTTCTTGTACATTTCTTCGGCCAATTTGTGGGAGGCCGTAGTCAAGCTCTGCGTCGCGGACTCGATGGCGGCAGGATCGTCGCCCTCCATGGCCTTGCGCAAAGCGGCGATTGCATCCGTGATCTTGGTTTTGTCGTCTTCGCCGATCTTGTCGCCGTGCTCCTTCAGGTTTTTCTCGGTGCTGTAGAGCAGGGAGTCCGCCTGGTTGCGGGCCTCGGCTGCTCGGCGCCGCTTCTTGTCGTCTTCCGTGTGGGCCTGAGCATCCTTCACCAGCTTATCGACTTCTTCCTTGCTGAGGCCGCTGGAGGCCGTAATCTTGATGGACTGCTCCTTCTGCGTCGCCAGGTCCTTCGCCGAGACGTGGACGATGCCGTTGGCGTCGATGTCGAAAGCGACCTCGATTTGGGGCATGCCGCGCGGCGCGGGAGGAATGCCGACCAGGTCGAATTGGCCCAGCAGCTTGTTGTCATTCGCCATTTCCCGTTCGCCCTGGAACACGCGAATGGTCACCGCTGTTTGATTGTCCGCCGCGGTCGAAAACACTTGGCTCTTCTTGGTCGGAATCGTCGTGTTCCGTTCGATGAGTTTCGTGAAGACGCCGCCCAGGGTTTCGATACCCAGGGACAGAGGCGTCACGTCGAGCAGCAACACATCCTTGACTTCGCCCTTGAGGACGCCGCCCTGTACGCCGGCTCCGATGGCGACGACTTCATCAGGGTTTACGCCGCGATGGGGCTCCTTCCCGAAAAAGTCCTTCACGATTTGGATCACTTTCGGCATGCGGGTCATGCCGCCGACCAAGACCACTTCATGGATGTCTTTTGCGCTTACACCCGCATCCGACAAGGCCTTTCGGCAGGGATCGATGGTGCGTTGGATGAGGTCATCGACGAGCTGCTCCAGCTTGGCGCGGGAGAGCTTCGTGACCATATGCTTCGGCCCGCTCGCATCCGCCGTGATGAAGGGCAAATTGATTTCAGTCTCCTGCGACGAGGATAGTTCGATCTTGGCCCGTTCCGCCGCTTCTTTCAGCCGCTGCAAGGCCATGCGATCTTTGCGGAGATCGATGCCCTGATCCTTCTTGAACTCCTCGACGAGCCAGTCCATGACGCGCAGGTCGAAGTCGTCGCCGCCGAGGTAGGTGTCGCCGTTCGTGGACTTCACCTCGAACACGCCTTCGCCGATTTCCAGCACGGAGACGTCGAAGGTGCCGCCGCCTAAGTCGTAGACGACGATGCGCTCATCTTTTTTCTTATCCAAGCCGTAGGCCAACGAGGCGGCCGTCGGCTCGTTGATGATGCGCAGAACGTTCAACCCGGCGATTTGGCCGGCATCTTTGGTCGCCTGGCGCTGGCTGTCGTCGAAGTAGGCCGGGACCGTCACGACGGCCTCGGTGACCTTCTCGCCCAGGTAATCTTCCGCCGTCTGCCTCATTTTCTGCAGGATCATGGCGGATACTTCGGGCGGGCTATAGCGCTTGCCGCGCAATTCGACATGGGCATCGCCGTTATCCGCCTCGACAACCTTGTACGGCAGCCGCTTCATGGCTTCCTGGACTTCTTTGCTCTTGAACTTGCGGCCCATCAACCGTTTGACCGAGAAGATGGTGTTTTCCGGGTTCGTGATGGCCTGCCGCTTGGCGATTTGTCCGACCAAACGCTCATTCTTGTCCGTAATGGCCACCACCGACGGCGTGGTTCGGCTTCCTTCCGCATTGGCGATGACGACCGGGTCACCACCGCTCATGATGGCGACGCAGGAGTTCGTCGTGCCGAGGTCGATTCCAATGACTTTGCCCATGGGTTGGCTCCTTCGCAAAAAATATCAGGATGTGAACGATTCGTCGTAAGCGATGCATTCCAGCGGGACGCAGTGATGCGGCCCTAATTCGGGGCTCCGGTCGACACAGAGACCATTGCGGCGCGGAGAATTCGGTCTTGGAGAAGGTAGCCGCGCTGATATTCTTCCACGACATGGTTCTCGGGCACGGTCTCCGACGGCACCTGCGCCACGGCCTGTTGTGTGGCCGGATCGAAGGCTAATCCGACGCTTTCGACCGGTGTGACGCCGAACTTGTTCAGCGCGCTGAGCAGTTGCTTGAGCGTCAGTTCCACCCCTTGGGTCAGGGCATCCACGGTCGCGGCATCTTTCGCCGACTTGATCGCCCGCTCCAAGTTGTCGACCACCGGGAGCAGCTCTTTCAAAATCCGTTCGTTGCCGAATTTGATCTGCTCGCGCTGGTCGCGCTGTGCCAGACGCTTGTAGTTGTCGAACTCCGCCGCAAGCCGCAGGTATTTTTCGTTCAGGCCCTTGCATTCCTCGGTCTTCGACTCCAGCGCGAGCTGCAGATCGGCTGCGCCTTCGGCGGACGTCTCGATCGGTGTCTCGGAAGCGTCTAAGTTGTCGATACTCTGAGAGTTCTTATCGTCATCAACCATGGTCTGCACCTTTACTCCGCAGTCAGATAGCCACCGTGGAAGGGAAGTCAACGGGGAATGAGAAGAAAACCTCGTTTTTTCGCTTTGGTAAGTGAGCGGTTCAGCCTCGATGGCTGCGACGGTAGAGGAGTGCGAGACCTTCCAGCGTGAGAAAGGGGAGAACGTCCTGGATCGATTCGGTTTCCGCCGCGATCACCGACGCGAGGCCGCCTGTCGCGATGACCTTGGAGGTGTGGCCGAGTTCGCGCTCCATGCGGCGTACGATGCCATCGACCAACCCCACATAGCCGAACAGGAGGCCGCTTTGGATGCCCTCGATCGTGTCCGTCCCGATCACGGTTTTGGGTCGGATGATTTCGACCTTGGGCAATTTGGCCGTGCGCGAGAAGAGGGCGTCGGCGGAAATGCCGAGGCCGGGGGCGATCACGCCGCCGAGATATTCGCCGGCCTTGGTCACGGCGCAAAATGTCGTGGCCGTGCCGAAATCGACAATGATCAAGTCGGTGCGGTACCGCGCATGGGCGGCGGCGGCATTGACGATCCGGTCGCTGCCGATTTCCTTCGGATTGGCATACCGGAGGGTGAGGCCAGAATCGATCTCCGGGCCCACGATGATCGGCGTCAGGTGAAAGTAAGTCTGGACCACGGCATCGAAGGTCGAGGTCAGCGCGGGGACGACGCTGGAAAGAATCGATCCGGTGATCTGCTCCGGGGCGAGGCCTGTGTGGCGGAGCAGGTCGAGCAGGAGCATGCCGTATTCATTCTCGGTGCGGCGCGAGTCGGTGGCCAAACGCCAATGGCCCTTCAGCTCGCTCCCGTCGAACAAGCCCCAGACGACATTGGTGTTGCCGATATCGATGGTCAGAAGCATGGTGTCTCTACGATAGCCTAACCGGCGCAGGATTTCACCCTCGCAGGTGCACGACTTCCGCGCTTCTGACTTCCAGGAGCGGCGGATTGTCGGGGGAATTTCCTGAAGAGATCCGGAGGCAGAGGCAGCCGTCTGGACCGATGGATTCGGCCAGGCCTTCCACGACGCCCTGTGCCTCCAGATTGACGCGAACGACCTTGCCGATAGTGGAACAGCGTCGCGTGAATTCGCCGACCATCCCCGCCGGTCCCTCCTGAAACAAACGCTCCAAACGCTGCTCCAGATACAGGAATAGCTCGGCCAGGAGGGAGACAGGATCCAGCGGCCGACCGAGTTCCGCCGCAAGCGAGATGGCGGTTGTTTGCAGGTCGGACGGGAACCGGCCGACATCGGCGTTGACGTTGAGGCCGATGCCGATGACGATCGCCAGCGTCCGGTCGGGCAGCGTGGTCTGTTCACAGAGGATGCCGCCGAGTTTCTTGGTGCCGATCAGAAGATCGTTTGGCCATTTCACGTCCACCGCGCGCCCGGTGACGGCCGTCAGGCTGTCCGCGGTCGCGAGGGCTGCGCAGAGCGGAACCCAAGAGAGCCAGGGCCCGACGCGCATAGTCTCGGCGCGGGGGACGGCGATCACGGAGAAGTAAATATTGCCTTCAGCAGGCGAATGCCAGGTCCGGCCACGCCGCCCTCGGCCAGCCGTCTGCTGTTCGGCCAAGAAGACCATGCCGTGAGGCACGGCTTGAGCCGTCAGGTTCTGTAGCGAGGCGAGGGCGTCGGCATTCGTCGAAGCCGTGGATGAGCGGTACTGCACCGTCCTGCCGAAGGCCCGGGTTCGCAAGAGCTTCTGGAGCCGGTCGAGGTCGATTCGTTGCGTCACAGAAGAGTTGTCAGCGTCGGCGGCCACGGCGGCCTCGACGAGCGGAGAGGTCCAGGCTGAGGTTGGCGGCAGGGGCGGAATGTGTCAGGGCCCCGACGGAGATGAAGTCGGCACCGGCCTTGGCCATCGCTTCAACCGTATCGAGCGTGATGCCGCCGGACACCTCCACGAGAGTCCGCCCCTTGATCAAGTCTACGGCCTGGCGCACGAGGGCGGGTGACATATTGTCGAGAAGAATGATGTCGGCTTTTCCCGCGAGGGCCTCCTTCACCTCTTCGAGCGTCTTCGCTTCGACTTCGATGCGCAGACCATGGGGTGCGCCAGCCCTGGCTAGACGGCAGGCGCCTGCGACGTCGACACCTTGGGAGCGTAAGGCTGCCAGGTGGTTGTCCTTGATCAAAATCCCGTCGCCCAGCGAGAATCGATGATTCTTTCCCCCCCCCAGCGCCACCGCCCACTTTTCGAGCGCCCTGAGGCCCGGCGTGGTCTTGCGTGTATCGAGGATTCTGGCGGCAGAGGTCCCTACGGCCGAGCAAAACTGCGCGGTGAGCGTGGCGATGCCAGAGAGCCGCTGCAGAAAATTCACGGCCACTCGCTCCGCCATCAACAGTGAGCGGACATCTCCGTCCACCTCCATGATCGCGGTTTCTGCCTTGACCCTGGTGCCATCCGCGAGGGGCTCGGTGATGCGTAATGAAGGATCGACCGTGAGGAAGACTTCCCGCGCGACGGCGATTCCGGCGACCGTCATGACCTGATGCGCGATGATGGTGGCTCGCGCCGCGAGCGCGCGGGGGAATAGGGCGTTGGTGGTGACGTCGCCGCAGGCCAGGTCTTCGTCGAGGGCGAGTTGAACCGCTTTGTGGATGGCTTGAATATTAGGAGGACTAAGTACGGCTTCGCTCACGGACATAAATTTCTATCTGTCCCCCTGCCTGCTCCAGCAACTGAATCATCTGAGATTCCCGTTCGAGACGCTCGCGGTGTTCGGTCAACACATCCGGTGGCGCCTTGGCAACGAACTCGGGGTTGCCGAGTTTCTTTTGGGTGCGGTCGACTTCCTTTTGAAGTGTGGTGATCTGTTTGAGGACGTTCTCTCTGGCCTTCTGAAGATCCGCCCCCTCCATCGACGTTCGCACCTGGATTGAGCTGCCCGTTAAGATCAGAAGGCCGCCCGGGTTAGCCACGTCAAAGGTTTTTGCCACCCAGAGGTCATCAACATTCTCCATGTACTCAATCAGCTCTTTATGCTTCTCAAGAGCTGACCCAATTTCTTCTGTCTTCCCGTGAACCTTGAAGTGGAGTCGTTTTCCCGCTTGATAGCCGAGGATAGCCCGTTCTTGGTTCATCAACTCGCGGCATTCCTCCAACAACGAAAACTCCTGTTCCGCTTCCTGGTCATTCCACTCAGCTTGAGGCGTCGGATAGGGTTTGCGGACAATGCTGGTTCCTTCATGCGGCAGGGTTTGCCAAATCTCCTCCGAAATAAACGGCATGAAGGGATGCAGCAACCGCATCACGGTTTCGAAGGTTTCGGCCAATGTGTGTCTGGTACGGGCGCCCTGTTCCGATGAGCCTTCTTTGAGATCCGGTTTGACCATCTCCACGTACTTGTCGCAGTACTCATGCCAGATGAACTGGTAGACCGCGCTGGAGGCACGGTCGAACCGGTACTGTTCCAGTTCCTGGTTGACGGCCTGGATGGTGGCGTTCAGACGGCTCAAGATCCAGCGGTCGGCGAAGGAGCGTTGCGCGGGCGGGACCTCGACACGTTCGCCGTTCAGGTGCATGAGGATGAAACGCGCGGCGTTCCAAATCTTGTTGGTGAAATTGCGGTACCCTTCGATGCGTTCCTCGGCTAGCTTGACGTCGCGGCCTGGCGAGGCCATGGAGGCCAAGGTGAACCGCAGCGCATCGGTGCCGAACTGTTCCATCACATGCAACGGATCGATGACGTTGCCCTTGGACTTGCTCATCTTTTGGCCTTCCGCATCGCGCACCAAGGCGTGGATATAGACATCGCGGAAGGGCACCTCGCCCATGAACTTTAGGCCCATCATGATCATGCGCGCGACCCAGAAGAACAGAATGTCGAGTCCGGTCACGAGGGTGGAGGTCGGATAGAAGGTCTTCAACTCCGGCGTCTGGTTCGGCCATCCCAGGGTGGAGAAGGGCCAGAGCGCAGAGGAGAACCAGGTATCCAACACATCGGGGTCTTGGACGAGGGCGTTGCGGTGGCCCTTCGGACAGGCATCCGGCTGCGTCTTCGCCACGATCGCCGCGGCATCCGACGGAATGAGCGGCGCGCCGTCAGAACTGCGCCGCAGGAAGGGAGCGCCGTAGCAGGCTTCGCAATACCAGGCTGGAATTTGATGGCCCCACCAAATCTGCCGCGAGACGCACCAGTCCTTAATGTCTCGCATCCAGCCGAGATAGTTGTTCTTCCAAGCCTCGGGGATGATTCGGACGCGTCCCTCTTCGACCGCGTGGATCGCCGGTTCCGCCAAGGGTTTGATCTTGACGAACCACTGGTCCGACAAGAATGGCTCCACCACCGTCTTGCAGCGATAACATTTGCCGAGCGCCATCTTGTGGGACTCGACCTTTTCGAGAAAACTTTGATCGGTCAATAGTTGTTCGACCTTGGGTCTGGCCTTCAGGACGGGCAATCCACCCAAGGCTGCCGCCACCTCGGGGTCGGCTTTCGTTGCGAGGCGGAATTGATCTTCGGGCGTGATGTGCGCGTGCAGGTCCAGAATCTTGATCCGTTTTAGGCCATTGCGTTCCCCGGCCTCGAAGTCCTTGAAGTCATGTGCGGGGGTGATTTTGACGGCGCCGGTTCCGAACTCGCGGTCCACGAGAATGCTGTCGCCGACGATGGGGATCGTTCGCGCAGTCAAGGGGAGCCTGACCTGCTTGCCGATCAGGTGCCGAAAGCGCTCATCTTCGGGATGCACCGCCACCGCCGTGTCGCCGAACAAGGTTTCCGGGCGTGTGGTAGCCACGAGGAGGCACTGCGACGGATCGTCTGACAGCGGATACCGAATCGTGTAGAGCTTGCCGGTGATCTCTTCATGTTCGACTTCGATGTCCGAGAGGGCGGTGAGGCAGCGAGGACACCAGTTGATGAGTCGTTCGCCGCGATAGAGCAGGCCGTCTTGGTGTAGGCGCACGAACACTTCGCGCACCGCTTCGGATAGGCCCGGGTCCATGGTGAACCGCTCGCGCGGCCAGTCGCAGGAGGCGCCGAGCTTCTTGAGCTGGCCGATGATGGTGCCGCCGGACTTTTCCTTCCACTGCCACACGCGCTTCAGGAATTCCCCTCGCCCGAGTGTCTCCCGCGACGTGCCTTCCGCTTGGAGTTGCCGCTCGACCACGTTTTGAGTGGCGATTCCGGCATGGTCTGTGCCGGGCATCCAGAGCGCCTTGCAGCCCTGCATGCGCCGCCAGCGGATCAGGATGTCTTGCAGCGTATTGTTCAGGGCGTGGCCGACGTGCAGGGACCCGGTGACGTTGGGAGGCGGAATGACAATGGTATAGGGTTCGCCTGAATCACTCGGTTCCGCGTGAAACAGACCGGCGTCCACCCAGCGCTGGTACCAGCGATTCTCCACCTCATGGGGACTGTACGTTTTGTCGAGTTGTGGCGTGGACATGGCTTGGAGGCGTGCGGCTCGCGACGCGGGCGCATCTTAACATGTGAGGATCGGGCTCTCAAGGTAATGGGAGGTGAACGGCTGTCCCGGTTGTGGAGCATGGAGCAGCTATGTTATACAACGCGCGGTTTAGGCGCCGCTCATGAGGGGCGCCCGAGAACCGGCAACCCAAGAGGAGAGACTATGGCCAGGGGACGAGAGAAGGATCGGAAGGTTCGGAAAAAGCACCGGAAGAATGTTCAGAGGGTGAAGGCCCTGGCCAAGGCTCGTCGCGCGGCGGCCAAGAAGGTGAAGCGGGGCTGACCCCGCAAGGCGTCAGTTGGGCGAACTCAACCGCTTGATCTCTGCTCGTATCTGAGTTTCCGCCACATCCGGGACGATTCGTTGCACGGCTTCGCGGATCGGCTCCTGAGCCACTTCGCGTACAATGTCACCAGTCATCCGACGCGCATAGTCTGCGGCGGCCCGGTCGACCTCGCTTTTGATGAGACGCGCGACGGTGTCCTGTTGTCCTTGGAGGGCCTCGGGGAGCTGTCGCTGTACGCTGGCATCCGTCAACTCGGGTAAGTGTGCCGAGGTTTGCTGGACCACTTCCTCTCGAACCACATCCCGTACGAGAGCCCGCACCTCTTCCTGCACCGCCGTGCGCAAGGCCTTGGCCAGTTGGCCTGAAACCTCCTTCGCAACGACCGACGCAAGTCGATCGCCGATCGCACGATCGACCTGTTGCACGGTCAAATGCACCAGATGATCGAACAGACTTTTCAGTAGGGCGTCCCCGGTCTGTCCTGTCAGGGCAGATGCTCTGACGGATGGTCCGGCGGGATGACCGGCTGAGGTGGGCATAGCGGACGGCTCCTTTCCCAGTTCCCGAGGTCTCTGGGTAACGGAGACGACCGGTGAAGTCGATGTTTCTGCGGCATCCTCGTCGGCCCCGGTTGAGGCGGGTGGCCAGACCCGAGTCTTCGGCGTTGTCCGTGTGGATGCTCCCGCGGTTTCGCCCAAGACGGTCTTGACGGTGTCGAGGAGCTGGGGGCCTTGAAAGGGTTTTTTGAGAATCGCCTTCACGCCCAGCGACCGCAGTTTGCTTTCATCGACGCGGGCGGAGGCGTCCATGATCGAGACGATGAGCGTCTCGGCCAGATTGTCGGCCTTGCCGATCTCTTTGCAGAATCCCGAAAAGGTGATGTTGTCGAGGTGGTAGTCGGCGACGATCAGGTGTGGGCTCAGTTTGCGGGCCGCCTCCAGCGCGGTGGGGCCATCCTCGAACGCCATGAGATGGTAGTCGTCGGGGGGTGAAAGTTGTTCCACCATGCGCCGCACGGCGGGACTGCTATCGACCACGAAAATGGTGGAAGCCATGCTGATCTCCCAGTTCCTGATCCTCCGTCGAAGCTAACAAAGGGGGTGGGACCTGTCAAAGGAAAGCCAAAACGAGTCGGGCTTTGACTTGCCCGATCACGCTTGCCTACAATCCGAGCCGTCGCGCTGGTCTGCGGCGAGGTGAAGGGAAGTCCACGATGTCCGACAGTCGCATTCACGTCGTGTTTTTCGACGCTGCCGAGACGCTCTTTCATGTGCAGGGGTCGGTGGCTGAAATCTATCTGCAGTATGCCGAGCGCCACGGGTTCCGAAAAACGCCGGAATCGCTGTCGGCGATCAAGGCGGCGTTCGGCCGAGCCTTCCGCGAGGCTCCGCCGCCGGTCTTCGCAGCGATGGAGCCTGCGGCCATCAAACAGTCCGAGCGCCTCTGGTGGTTCGATATCGTCCACAACGTGTTTTATCGCGTCGGGATGTTCGATAAGTTCGACGAGTTTTTCGAAGAGGTGTTCGCCGCGTTCGAGCAGCCTGACGCGTGGCGCCTCTATCCGGAAACGGAAGACGTGCTCAAGTTCCTGAAGGAGCAGGGGTACGAATTAGGCATCATTTCGAACTTCGACTCACGACTGTTCAGCCTGTTACGGGGCCTGGGCATTGCCGACTATTTCGACACCATCACCATTTCCAGCCTGGCCCATGCCGCCAAGCCCTCCGCCCGCATCTTTCAGCAAGCGCTCGAGAAACATGTCGTCGATCCGGAGGAAGCCTTGCACGTCGGTGACAGCGAACGGGATGACGTGAAGGGGGCGCAAGCCGTTGGGCTCACCGGCGTCCTATTGGCACGGGGCACACCTCCAAGCCCCTCCAGCGGGCCGATCATCACGAACCTCACCGAGTTGGTGCCTTTGCTGTCAGGCCTGAAATAGGAGAGGGACGATGTCCTTGGCGCGGCCTTGGAGGGTCGCGTCGACGACGCCGGACCGCTGAGGCGGATCGAGGTTCACTTCCACCACGAACGCGCCGGCTCGTTTGGCTACTGCGGCGAACCCTGCAGCGGGATAGACGAGGCCGGATGTGCCGATGATCAGGCAGATGTCGCAATTGCGCAGCGCGGCGTCGCTGGCCTGCAGATCTTCTTCCGCCAAGCCCTCGCCGAACCAGACGATATGGGGCCGCAAGAGGCCTGCGCACCTTCCACAGGAAGGGAGAATGGGGATCGGCACCTCGCGATTGTCAGACACCTGTCGACAGGTGGTGCAACGCACCTTCCAGATGTTTCCGTGAATCTCCGAAAGTTGTCGCGAACCGGCGTCCCGATGGAGCCCATCGACGTTTTGAGTGATAAGCCAGAACCGTTCGATCCGACGCTCCATCTGCGCGACGACGTCGTGTGCGGCATTAGGACGCTTGGTGGCGATGAGTTCGCGCCGCCAGTTGTACCATTCCCATACCAGCTTCGGATCTCGGACGAAGGCTTCGGGGGTAGCCAAGTCCTCCGCGCGGAAGTTGCGCCATAGCCCGTCCGGCCCGCGAAAGGTGGGCACCCCGCTGTCGGCGGAGATACCGGCTCCGGTGAGCACGGTGACGGAGCGGGCCGCCGCGAGTTTGGCCTGCACCAGGCTCAGTGTGGATCCGGTTCCCATGGTTAGGAGCAGTCCTTGTTTCCGTTGTCGGATGGCGGCGCCTCCAACGCCCGCAGTTCCAGGCCCTCTATCTCCTGGATCGTCTTTCCGGCGATCCCCTGCAGGTCGCCGTACATCCCGGCCGTCGCCTGCATCACGCGGTGGATCTGTTCCTCCCGCTTGGCCCACTGTTTGATGATGGCCTTTTTTTCTTTGTCGAGGTCTTCCTGCATGGAGGAGAAGGCTTCCACGATAGCTTCGACCCGATGGCGGAATCGGGGGCCGGTCAGATATTGGTAGACCATTTCCGTTTTGGTTTGCTGTCCTTCGGAGGCTTGGCGCGCCGAGGCCACCTCGATCAGGGTTTGGCGCAGGGTGAGGGCGAGAGGGAGGAGCGTCTTCGGATGGGTGACCCAGACGTTCTCGATTAGGCCAAAACTGTCGATGTCTTTTGGGAGTGATTGGCTCACGATGACCGCAATCTCCGCTTTGGCTGCCCGCTGATCTTCGCGGAGTTTGGCCAGCCACCCGTCGCTCCAGTTTTTGGTCCGTTTCGATTCCCAGATGATGGTGCCGCAGGGCTGTCCGCTCGAGCCGGCCACGCGCTGCAGCGCATCACCGCCATGTTCGCCCTTCGGGACCGGTTCGATCATGTCCCGGGGAAACGTCGACCGAAGCGTCGCTTCCAATTCCAATTCTTGCACTTCGCCTTGGAGTTGCTGCGAGCCCTGTTCGGCCTTGCGCTTCAACTCATCGATCTGTTTCTGCATCGAGGCGATGGTGTGTTCCGCCTCCAGCACTTTCAGCTTGAGTCCTTCTTCCGCCTCCTTCTTGGCCTGTTCCCGCGCCGTCGTCAGTTCATCCTGGACGCGCTTCTCGATCGTGAGGTCCAGTTCGCGCCTGGCATCGTCGAGCTCCCGTTGTTTTCTCAGCAGGTCGGCATGCGCTTTCTGCGCCTCGGCCAGTTTGGCCTCGCGCTCCCTCATCAGATCATTGAGGGCGGCCAGCTCTTGGTTCTTCTGGTCCAGATCGGTCTGCAGCGCGAGCCTGGCTTTCTTCGCTTCCTCCGCCGCAATCCTGCCACGTTCAAGCCGGAGCCGTTCGGCGACTTGCTCGTCGAGTTGTTCCCGCTCCTTGGCGAGAGACTCTTCGCGTGCGCGAAGTTCCGCTTCTCGTTTGGCCGCATCCGCATCCTTCTGAGCCAACCGTCTTTCATAGTCTCTGCGCGTGGATTCGAGCAGCGGTGCGGCTAGCGATTCGGTGAGCTTGATTTCCGTTTTGCAGGATGGGCAGGTAATGGTCGGTTCACTCATGCCAGCGCGCCTTTGTCTGTGGTTCCGTCGTGCCTCCCGGGGAGGAAGCGGTCCCTGTTTCCGCCAAGCGCCTGCATGCTATAGTACGCGCCTTTCGAACGCAATCAGCGAGGATGACATGCAGCAGATCATGGTCGTAGGGGCAGGGTCCGTCGGCGGTTATTTCGGCGCCCAGCTTGCCAAACAGAATTCCAACGTCTCGTTTCTGCTCAGGCCGAGAACGCTTGATGCGGTGTCGCGTAATGGCCTGACGGTCAAGAGCGCCAAGGGCAATTTCACGGTGCATCCCCGGGCTGCTTCCGATCCGCGGCAGCTGCCGGTGCCCGATCTCATCATCCTCGCCGTGAAGGCCTACGATCTCGATGAGGTGATGGCCCAATTGGAGCCGGTGTTGACGGAGCGCACGGTGATCCTCACCCTGCAGAACGGCATCGATACGGAGGATCGGCTCCTGGCGCGGCTGCATCGCGATTGTGTCGTCGGCGGGGTGGCGTACATTTACTCGAAGATCGTGGAGCCCGGCGTCATCGAACATTACAAGCGTGGGGCTGTGGCGATCGGCGAACTCATGGGCCACAAGAGCGAACGCCTCCTGCAGATCGCGGAGGTGTTCAAACAGGCGGGGATCTCTTGCCAGCTCAGCGACGACATTCGTCGAACCAAATGGGAAAAGATGTGCTGGAACTGCGTCTTCAATCCCGTCACCGTGTTGATCGACGACAAGGTGGCAAAGGCCTTGGACCATCCGGAGATGATGGGGGTAATCCGGCAGATCGTCGGCGAGGTGGCTGCGGTGTCGGCGGCGCTGAAGGTGCCGCTGGCGCCCGATGTGGCCGAGCGGGTCGTCAAATGGACTCAGGAGATTCGCGACATTCACACCTCGATGTACGACGACTGGAAGGCGAAGCGGCCGACCGAAATCGAATATCTGAACGGCTATATCGTGCGAATGGGGCGTGAATTGGGCATCCCCACACCGGTGAACGAGGCGTTGACGGCGATGGTGAAAACGGTCACGGAACGGGAGCCGTCCGGGCCGGGAGTCATCCGCATCGATGGGGCGGTCGTGCAGGCGGTGTCCCTGACCGGCAGGGCCCTCGCACAATTGCCCAAGGAGCACCAGGTCGACGACATCAGCTCGCTTATGCCCTCCATGCGCGGGCGCGCGATCCGAGTGCGAGGGCTTCTGGAAATTCCGGCCCTCGCCGTGGATGCGGATCACGTGACCGTTCACTCGCTCGACGGCAAGTACGCTACGACATTGACGCTAGAACAGGCACAGGAATTCGGCCTGCTGCTGTATGAACTGGACGGACAACCGTTGCCGGAGGCGAAGGGCGGACCCTATCGCTTGGTGACCCCGGGGCTCGGCGATCTCTGCGCGAATGTGAAGGGCGTCGGGCGGATCGAGGTGCGCGTGGGATCTGGAAAAGACACCAGGCCCGCTGTCAGGCCGCCCGAGTGCACGGGTGACAGAAAGGCGTAAGCCTTACGTCGCGGTGGACCGCAGGACCTGGATGGTCCTCCATCGCTCCGACCGGTAGCGCCAGAGCATCAGGACCATGCGCAGGGTCCAATCCGCGATCATGGCTAACCAGACGTAGAGGACTCCCATTGTCAACCAGTAGCCCATGATGATGGCGATGGGGAGCCGCACACCCCACATGCCGATCATTGTGGCGACCATGATGAACCGCGTGTCGCCCGCTCCCCGCAAGGAGCCGGCCAAGACCATCGTCAGCGCCAGCGGAATCTGCAGCAAGGCGACGATCTTCAGGAACAGCGTGCCGAGTTCCACGACCGCTTCATCGCCGGTGAAGGCTCGCAGCAATATGTAAGGAAAGAAGAAAAACACCACACCCATCGCCGACATGATGGCCGCGGCCATCCGGTTCGCTTCCCAATTTTCCAGCTTGGCCCGCATGTACTTGCCTGCACCGATGCTCTGGCCGACCATCGTGGCGGCTGCGATGGCGAACCCGTATCCGGGCAAGAACGAGAGCGACTCGATCGACAATCCGACCTGATGGGCGGCATAGGCGACGGTTCCGTAGATCAGTACGATCTTCGTATAGAGCAGAATGCCCGCCTGTTGCGCGATGCGTTCGCCCGATACCGGTGCTCCGACCTGCCAGATCGTGCGAAGCAGATCGGGCCGGAATTGTCGCGATCCGCGCAGCAGCGGGCGACAGCGTATCAGCAGATACAGTGACCCGAGGCACTCCGCCACACCGACGGCCACCGCCGCCCCCTTCACACCCAGCCCCGGCAGGCCCCAATGCCCATAAATCAACGGATAGGCCAGGGCAATGTGGAGTAGGTTGACGAGGATCATGGCGTACATTGGTGTTCTGGTGTCGCCTGTCCCCTGGAGAATCGACGAGAAGACCTGCAGGAAGACCGTGAAGGGGATCACCAGAAAAATGAGCGTGGAGTAGGGCAGGGCGAGCGTAATGACATCGGGCACCGCGCCGAGCATTTCCATCACCAAGCGGTTCACAGAAACGCCGAGCAACACCAACCCGATGGAGACGAGAGCGGACAGTCCCAGAAAATGTCGCGCGGCTTGGCCTGCTTCATCGTAGCGCCGTGCTCCCCACAGCTGAGCAATGATGACGTTCGTGCCGACCGACAACCCGGACACCAACGTGGTGGCAATGAAGGCCAACAACTGACCCAAGCCGACGGCGGCGATCGGGATGGCGCCCAGGCCTCCGACAAGAAACACCGCGACGATTCCTTCCGTCCGTTGCAGGAGGCTGCTTACCGTCACGGGCAGGGCCAGCGTCATGACCGAGCGTCTGATCTGGGCAAGGCCGTTTGCCATGGGCGTCATCCTACCAGAACTGCCTGCGGTGTCGGGTAAGGTTCCGGTCCGATGGGGCTGGACAGGCGGCGTGGGTGTTGGGTAGCCTGAGAGTCTCCATGCTCATCATGCCGGAGTCCGTCACCCGATCCGCCTATCGCCTGTCGAAGTCTCGATTTTTGTCGGGTCTGCAATGTCATAAACGCCTGTACCTGGAAGTCCATGCACCGGCCCTAGCGACCAAGCCGGATGCCGCGACCCAAGCGATCCTCGACATGGGGACGGAACTGGGCGAACTGGCGCGCCGCCGATTTCCCGGTGGTCGGTTGGTCGAGGTCGGATACCGACAGTCTCAAGAGGCGTTGGCGCAGACGGAGCAATTGCTCCAGGCCCCTGACGTCCCGGCCATTTTTGAGGGAGCCTTCCAATATGATCAGGTCCTGGTTCGAGTCGATGTCTTGGAGCGCGTGGGCGTCACCGCCCTCGGTCAACCGACTTGGCGATTGATCGAGGTGAAGTCGTCCACCAAGGTAAAGCAGATCCACCTCGACGATCTCGCCATCCAAAGTTACGTGTTGGAGGGGGCGGGGCTGGTGCTTGCCGATATCTGCCTGATGCATGTCAATACGCAGTACCTCTTTGACGGTCGTGCGATCGACCTGACGAAACTCTTTGAGGTGCGGTCGCTGAACGAGCTTGTCCGGCCTCGGCTGGCAACGGTAGCGGAGCAACTGGCGGGTATGCAGGAGATGTTGGCGGGCTCCTCGGCGCCGAACCTCGCGCCGGACGAGCATTGCCATAGCCCCTACGAATGTCCGTTCTGGGCCCATTGCACGAGGGATAAGCCGGCGCGCTGGATCTATCACTTGCCAGGCGGAAGCAAAACGGTCGTGCTGCTTCGAGACCAAGGCATCGAGACCATCGATGACATTCCAGAACATGTGAGCCTGACGCCGGTGCAACGTCGAGTGAGAGACAACCGCGAATGGATCGGGGCGGGCTTGTGGTCGGCGCTGGAGGGTGCGCGGTATCCCGTGCATCACTTGGATTTTGAGACCTTCATGCCTGCGGTGCCGAAATTCGCGGAGACCAGACCCTATCAGGTGATTCCCACGCAGTGGTCCAATCACGTCGAAGAGGCCGACGGGACCCTGCGGCATGCCGAATATCTTTGTCGTGATGGCCGCGATCCACGGGAAGCCTTGACGGTGACCCTACTCGAATCGCTCGGGCAGGAAGGCAGCATTTGCGTCTATTCGAGTTACGAGCGCTCCATCCTGGAGCGCCTGGCCGAAGAGTTTCCCGCCCTACGGAAGGACCTGAAGCGGGCCATTGCGAGGCTGTGGGACCTCCATGCGGTGATCAAGGATCATTACTACCACCCGGGTTTCGAAGGTAGTTACTCCATCAAAGCCGTGCTGCCCGCCGTCGTGCCGTCGCTCCGTTACGACGACCTGGCCATAAGAGACGGCGGGACGGCTGCGTTTGAGTATTATCGAATGGTCTTTGCGGTGAACGATTGGATCGAGAAGGCCAGGATTGAAGAAGCTCTGTTGCGTTACTGCGAACGGGACACGCTGGCGATGGTCGAGCTGCGGCGTGAGCTGAAACGCCGAGTCTCCTAATGTCCCGCCTTGCGCCTGACCCACCGGACCACCTGCATACAAGTCGTTCCGATTTGGTCGTCGGCCATCAACGCGATCCCGCCTACCGCCAGCAGCGTCATCACCAGTGCGAACTCGGATTGTTCAAACATGGCGCCCTCCGTGTGGGGGAGAGCTTAGGCCGGGATTTGACCGGAGAACAGGCCACTGAATGAGGGGGAGCGCCCTGTCGTCGGTGGCACAGGAGAGGGCGCGCGTGGGGTGGCGGAGAGGGAGGGATTCGAACCCTCGGTCGAGTTACCCCGACTACGGTTTTCGAGACCGTCCGATTCGGCCGCTCTCGCACCTCTCCGCTAGGCCAAAAGGACTCGCATATTCACATAGTTGCATGATCATTGGCAAGCCGTTTTCTACACAGCCGAAAGCGCTGTGTTGTGAATAGCGTTGTGAAATTCCGGGACGATTTTCTCGATCGCCTCTCGCTTATGGTTTGGACTGAGATGAGCATAGCGCTGGACCATGGACAGTTCTGACCACCCCCCCAACTCCTGTATGGTTCTGAGATCGACGCCAGCCATTGCCAAGCGACTCGCGAAGGTATGCCGGAGGGTATGGAGGGTTATACCCGTCCCGCTCAAATTGGCTTCCTTGCAGGCTGTGGCAAAGGGCTTGTCCATACTTTTGTACGGGCGGCCGTTAGGCTGGCAGAACACGAATTCACCGTTTGCCCCAGCGCGAAGATTCTTGAGAGATTCCCTTGCTCGGCTATTCAGGGGAACGCTGCGGGTCTTGGAGTTCTTCGCATATGCGGCCGTGACCGTTACAAAGCCTCGTTGAAGGTCTACATCGCACCATCGCAAAGGCAATGCTTCTGCACGGATTCGGAGTCCGGTGTTGATTCCCACGATGATTAAGGCGCGAAGGCAGTCGGAGGTCTGTTCAAGCAAACGTGTTTCCTCTTCTGGTTCAATGAAGCGAAGACGACGTTGCGGCTCTTTAATTTTCTTCACGGCAGTGGCGGCGTTCTCACCTTCGAAGAGGCTCCATGCACGGCATCGGTTCAGGAGGTTACGAAGAACTGAGACTTCGCGATTGGCACGAACGGGCGCGCCAGCATCAACTCGGCTGCGTTTGTGTCGTTCAATGTCCAGTGTGAGAATTTGCCCCAAGCGCTTCCCGGCGAATGATCCTTTGAGATGTTCGATACATTGCCGATAGTCCTTCAGCGTGCGAGGCTTCTTGTTTGTTTTCACCCATGCAAGAAACTCCTCCGCGGCTTTCTCAAATAGAACATCTTTTCGTTTGTGTCCAATACCGGCTTCTCCTTTCAGAATGCCGGCACGTTTCACGGCGGCAAGTTCCCCGGCCACGCTCCGGGAAATGCCTTTACCTAATCGGACAACATGTCGTTGTCCATCATGCCTGAAATCTAGCCACCACGTCCCGCCCTTGCCTCCTCGTTGATAAAGACCATCACCTTTTCTTGCCATGGCTTCTCCTTTTCGATGTAGGTGAATGATTACCGTCTCCACTCTTCTCGACCGGTGCTTCACGTCTGGAGCTTTGCTTGACCTGACTGTCAATAAGACGCTTTCGCTTCATCGCTTCTCTGGATCGGCAAGTATTGGAGCAAAATTGTTGATCGCTTTTTGTCCTGATAAAGAGACGCATGCCTCGCGTGCAGGCTTCTGATTGGCACTTTCCGATACGATCTCCATCAACGGAAAGAATGCAGGCGATCCTATAAATGAATGCAGGGAAGAATTCTTCATCTATCCTCGTTGGTGGAGTGATCCAAAATGGAGCCGATGACGGCCGAGAGTCATTGCGCCCCCATTGAGAAAAGTCGATGTCCATCTCCATTTTGATGGCGGGGAAGCGCAGCGGTCGTCTATCAACGCAACAGGCGAGGGCTTCAAGGACAATTGTTTGTAAGCTTTCAATCTCCCGAAATCGTTTATTAAATGTAGCCGGCTCGGCCTCAGCGGCCACGTCAAAATTCCTAACTTGTTCCTTTCGATAGACTGCAGCGGGAGTACTGCCGCTGAGTAGGCAGAAGGCATGCACATTTTCCATCATGCACACACGCTCACGAAGACCAAGTTCTTTGAGTTTGGCTTGGCTAAACTGAAGCAACCATTTTAGGTTTTCTGCTCCGCTTTCACCGATTCGAAAAAATACGTCCTCATAGGTCGTCGGTGAACCTTTCCCATCCTGAATCCTTTTGGTCATCGGTTTCCTAGTCGCTCCATCCGTTTGTCGTTGCGCCATTATCTTTGCTCGGCCTCCGTTAGCGTAACAGGATAGCGTTACGCCATTTACATATCACAGCGTAACAGATAATCTGCAAAAGGGTCAAGGGATACCCAAGCGTAACGAAGGAGACCATATGACCAAAGCAGAACAGTTGCTTACGGTTCGCGAAGCCGCCGCCTTGCTGGGGATGCAACCAAGCACAATTAGGAAGTGGGTTACGACGCGTCGCTGTCCATATACAAAGATAGGAGGACGATCAGTAAGGATACCCAGGTCATGGATCGACCAGCATATATTAAAGGGCTGGCGAAAAGAGATTGCTGCAGAGGAGTCGCGATAGTCCGTGACTTCTTCTCTCCGCATACCTCCCATGAAAAAGCCTGGTCAAGGCCTTGGTCCTCGACGAGTAAACGGCGCTCTAATGGATATAGCCACTGCGGCCTCGTTCCTTGGCACCACTGAAAAAACAATACGCGGGCAGGTGAGTAGACGGTTGATTCCGTTTCGACGGTTGGGCGGAAGAATCGTCTTCGTGAGGCATGAAATCGAGTCCTGGGTAGCTTCGCTGGAAGGGTGTCCCTTAGAGGAGGCACTGACTAATGCGAAGGAGAGGCAATAGTTGATGGCAAAGATAAACTTAGCTCCCGCTTTTCAAACCTACGCAGCTGACTGGCTGGCCGACACGCTGAACGCGCTTCTTACGCCGGCCGAAGAGGGCGCCCGTTTCCGGCTTAAATGCCATGCCTGGCGGGATCCTGATTGCAGTCTTCCAGATGATGATGAAGAGCTTGCCATGCTGTCACGCCTTGGAGATAGCTGGCACAAGGGCAGTGGGGAAAAGTTGCGTAAGTGCTTTATCCCTCACCCAAAGAAGCCAGGAAGACTTTGCGATATGGGCCTGATGGAGGAACGGAAAAAACAGGAGGCATGGAGAAAGAAAAGCCAGGAAGGCGGAAAGCGTTCAGCTGAATCAAGGGCTTTGCGATCCAAGGAACGTTCAAGGCTGGTTGAAGGGTCGTTAACTAATGGTGGTGAATTGGTTGAACCAAATGGCAACTCTTCTTCTTCGTCTTCATTTGCCTCTTCTTCTTCATCCTCCTCCTCTTCTTCGATTCCTAAAGAAGAAAGAGAAGAAAGGAAAACGAAAGAAAAGAGTTCCGCTGCGCCCGACGCGGGCGAGCGATCATTGGTGGAGGTTGCTGCTGGTCGAACCGTATCGACCTGGGAAGCGTACTCAGCAGCCTATCGCAATCGCTATGGGATCAATCCTCATCGAGACAAGCAGGTCAATGGAATTCTAGCGAAGCTCGTTGAACGACTGGGACCTGAAATTGCTCCCCATGTCGCGGCCTTCTATGTCGAGCATAACAAGTCGTTTTACGTCTCTAACCGTCACCCTGTTGAGGCTTTGCTAAAGGATTGTACTGGACTGAAGACGCAATGGCAGACAGGTGTGAAGGCTACGACCGGCGAAGCTAGAAATGCCGAAAGACGAGACGATGTGATGGAACAGGTCAAACGCGTCACGGCCATGGTGCAACCTCAAGGAGGTGCGTAGTGGAGTTGGCAAAAGCAGTGGCCGCAACCTTTGCCGTTGTTGGACAAGAAATGCCGGATATTGGTCTTGCGACCATCGTCAGCGAACTCCAGGGATATCCGTTAGGTGATGTGCTCAAGGCCCTTACGCGTTGCCGAAAAGAGCTTCGTAAAATCACGCTGGCTGACATCATCGATCGCATTCCGTCTGGACATCCCGGAATTGAGGAAGCCTGGGCAATGATTGCGGGTTTGCTGGGTGATGAAGATCGTTCAGTAGTCTGGACTGAAGAAATGGCGGAAGCGTATGGCGTCGCGCGGCATCTGGCTCATGACAAAGTGGCGGCTCGTCTTGCGTTCAAGGAGAGTTATTCCAAAGCGGTTGCGGAAGCACGAGATCAAAAACGTCCTCCAAAATGGCGGGTGTCTCTAGGGCACGATCCTCACGGCCGGCAGGGAGCACTTGAGGAAGCAGTACGGCTTGGGCGCATTCCGGCGGAGCACGCGCAGAAACTGCTGCCCGATTATTCAATCCCTGAAGGCGTCACATTGCCAAAACTTCGAATCATTGCGTAGGGGAGGGAGAACGATGCACGTTGAAGCGGACAGCACAAAACATCAAGTCACCATTCATTCCGATGCCGGATCGGAAATCACTCTGACGTGGAGCGCCGCGGCCAATCTAGCCACCTTGTTGAACGAAGCCAGCCGTCAAGCTGAACCCCCGGCTCGTCCGGGTCGGAGTTATTGTCCAGCTGTGGAGCGATCGCGATAACGATGACCCTCGAAGACCTGGCGCGCCGAATTGAACTTCTAGAGACAGAAGTGCGCATCCTCAGACGTGAGCGTGCTCGGGCAGATGCACAGGCGATCGAAGCACTATTGGGATACGTTCATAGCGACTTAGGGGAAGCCCACTGGACAGTAGCCGATGTCATCGCCGCATCGGCTCAGAATGGCCTTTTACTTGGATCCATCAGACGATGTCTTGGGGGGAAGATTGGCGCATATCAGCTGTCCGTATTGCTCAGCAGAAGTTGCGGTGTGTGGGGAGAGTATGCACTCCGATGTGTTCGCGATCGAACACGAGACGGCCGGGTGTTTGCAGTAAGTGTGACAGGTCCTGTCACGCGGTCACATGCGGAATCTGTCAGGATGGACCTATGAAAACGAAAGGGGCTCGCACTATGAGCATAGGCGTCAGCGATCGCGACCGAGAAGAAGTCCTTGGCGAGTTGGAAGCCTATTACACGGACAAGCTAGCCACAGTTGCAGCCAAGCAGACCAATGCCGAGCACAGCAAGCCGGTTCAGCCGCGAGAGATTGTTACCGGAGGAAAAGTGTCGATCCGAATTGATCCGGAGCATCAAGAACTTGTCGTTTCATGGGGCGGAAAATAGGAGGATACATGTTCAATCTGTTTAAGACCACACCGGCTGTCAGCGAATTAGATGCAACCTGCCAAAGCTTTCTTGATGCCTACGAAAAGATGAAGCGGCTTCGTGAGAGGGTCGGACAGATTTCCCGACAGATTGGTCCGGCCCAACAACGGACCGTGGAAAAACGAAATGAACGGGATCGGCGTAGACAGCTGTATCTCGATTCCATGACAGACACTGCACGATTGGCCCTTGATGAGGCCGAACTGGCATTGGTGGATGGACGCAACGAGATTGCCAGTCTGATCGATGCCCAAAAAGCACTGTATGAGCAAATCGAGAAACAATCTGAAGAGATCAGCAAGCTCGCTATCAGCATTCGCGACTTGGCGCTGAAAGCCATGAAGGATGGATGGTCCTTACGGCAGGCATGGGCGAATGGAATGGATAAGGAAGTTAGCTGGCGTGAATCGGTGCTCCTCGCGCTGTTGAGGCAATTGCCTTCTGTGAATCAGTCGGCGATTCGCGCACTCCATGCCTTCTTTCAAGGCGATCGGTTTCAAGCCAAGGTATTGCGGGGATTTCGCGTCACGAAGATGTCGCCAGTTTCGGAAGTCTGGAATGACCAGCTTGAGCGGTTTGTGCCAGGTGATCCCACCTTAGACGTTCAACTGTTTAGCAAGGACACGCTGATCAACGTTCCGGGCGATCTTTCCCCAAAGACGGCATATGACGAAGTGTTACTTGGCCGCCTGGAAGTGATAGGCGCGTAATGGCGTGGATCCGATCATGGGCCATCCGCAATCGACCTGCTGAGTCAACCGTTATCAGGCTGTCAGACAATGGTTGCGCATGGCCAGCCCTGGAGCGGCGCAGCCGTATTGATCTCTCGTTGGTACGGCTGCCCGCTTCGCGGTGGGTTCGAGGAGACAAAGCACCATGGTAGAGCAAGCGGTTTTGGTGAAAGCCTTGAAACCGTTTCGCCATGAAAATCGAACCTGGCGTGCGGGTCGCGTTTTGGCCGTCCATCAATCCGTGGCAACGTGGCTGCTTGAAACCGGACGCGCGACATTATGCGAAATCCAGATAGGCGGAAACAGGTAAGCCGATGATGAAGACTACTGAACATCATCTTTCGAAACGATTCGGCTGCGCCACGGTGCGTTTTCATCTGGCGGGCCGTGGTGAATCGGTGGGCGCAACTTTGGGCAAGAAAGAAATTCGTGCAGCGGATTCTCGTCCGGCTGCACGGGGATCGAGACAGCTTGCCCACGGTTGCGTCGGCCTGCCGCGCAGTGGAGGCTGGGACTTGGTGCCCGGCCTGCCCTGCGGGTCTGAGGGGACATAATGAGCGATCTAGCGACATTCGGAAAGGAGCTCGACAAGTTTGAAGAAGAGGTCGCGATAGAGCATTCGAACGTGTGCGCGCGTGCGGCCATCGTTCTGTTTGCAAAAATCGTTAGCCGAACACCCTACCGGACGGGGCAAGCTCGCTCGTCCTGGCAGATTGCCATCGGAGCGCCGAATCGGAATGTCAACGTGCCGGGGAACTACCCGCAGTATGCAGAGCCCAGTGCCGCCTATGCCTTAGCCGTGGCTGAAGCCACCCACATCCTGGCGAGCTACAAGTTCTCGTTGTTGGGGTTTAAGCCGGCCATCTGGATTACGAACCGCCTTCGCTACATTCCGTTTCTCGAACGTGGCACGAGTAAGCAGGCGCCAGCAGGCATGGTGCGATTGTCGGTGGAGGAAGTGAAGGTGAACTTTGGACAGATTGCAAAGGTCAGTGAGTCATGAGCGATCGCGATTGTCATGTTATGACGTCTTGGGGTCCTCCTGTGGATAAGTCAAACGCGCCGGTGTGTTTGCGCTGTGAAATCCTAGCGTTTCATGTTTTTTCGATGTTCCACCACAGGGAGCGACAGTAAATGGCCTTACAGCGTCAGCTTTGGTCGATTAACGCACTGTCTACAGAACTCTGCCTGGACCGTCGAACGTTGGCGAAGCGGTTAGATGGCCTTGTCCCGGCGCAGGACAACCCTAAGACCTACCGTCTTCGCGATGTCTTGAGTCATCTCAAGCGGTATCAAGACGACCTTCCGGACCTGGATCCATCTCAAATGGATAGCGTGATTGCAACTGTGCTCCTCTCCATGGGCGAGAACTTGGCAGATCAACTGCCCAAGACCCTACGGGCAACCGGTAGCTCGGATGAGAAACAGGTGACGCGCCAAGTCTCTGGAGTCATGTTGGCGTTTTCATACATGGCCTACTCATTTGCCCTAGGAGTAGGCGTTGAAGACGAAGGCGCCTTGGCGAACATTGCCCATTTAGGAAAGCTGTCAAAACTTATCAAGAAGGATTCCCATGGCTGAATTAGATGTAGCGATTAATCCCTCTGCCGCCGTCCGTGGCGGAAATGTCGTCAAGCAGATCATGCGCGACATTAAAGACGCGGCAAGCGGCATGAATGGAAGTGTAGTGAATTTCGGCTCTACCATGGGCCGCGTCATGGGAACTGGACCAGCTTTATTTGTAACCGGTGTGGGGGCCATGGCCATCGCGGCGGTTGCTGCGACCAAAGCCACAGCGGCCCATATTGCTGAGATCCAAAAGCTCGCCTTGACCACCAATCTGTCCACGCGAGAAGCGCAGATGTTTGCTGCCATGGCGAAACAGACTGGAACGGATTTATCCGGACTCTCCGGTGGCATGAGCAAATTGAATGAGAATTTACAGGAAGCCGCCAAGGGTTCCGGTGAGTCTCAGCGGGTCTTCGGCGCCTTGGGGATTTCCGTTAAAGACACCAATGGGCAGGTCCGGGGAACCGGGAAAGTGTTTGAAGAAGTCGTCAGCCGTTTGGGTGAATTCAAAGACGATTCAGCCAAGACGACCATCATTTCGAAGTTGCTCGGCGATGAAATGCAGCAGATGGCGCGTGTGGGGAAAGAAGGCTTTCAATCCCTTTCGAATGAAGCGCGCTTGATGAATGCGATCTTGGGCGAAGATTCAGTACAGGCCGCAGAGAAATTCAATCAGCATATCGCCAGAACCAGCACGATTCTGGAGGCGTGGAAGCTGTCGATCGGTGAGCATGTACTCCCCTACGTCAACAAGTTGCTCGAAGCGATGAATAAGTTTGCGACCGGCCGCGATTTGCCGGCCATGCCGGAAACTGGAAGCGCGAGTGGGAAGAAATCGCTCGTCATGCCGGCCGATCCTGGGCAGTTGCGCAGTCTGTCCGATGCCAAATCGCAAATCTTGGTCAAAGATGCAGACGCACAGATTGCCCTAGAGTCGAAAACGATTCAGACGATTACGAAGCTCTGGCAAGACGCGTTTGATCAGCGAAGCATCACCGAACGGCAAATGGTCGAGAATAACTTCATCAACCAAATCGAGTTGATCGATTATCAAATCCGGATGACCAACGGCCTGAAGCGGATCGAAGCGGAACGGCTTGATCAAAGCCTGAAGTATGGCGGGCTGACGAAGGAACAAATTGAACTATTGAAAGAGCAGAGCAAGGCGCGGCAGCAGGACTTAGACATTCAGAAAACTGCGCTCAGTCAACAAGCCTTGAACGCACAAAAAGAGCATATGTCTACGCTGTCCGTTGTTGGTGGACGTGAGCAGACCACGCATGGAACCACGACGACAGATGCGCTCATTTCCAACTTTCAAATCGAAACTGATTTAAGACACAGGGCGCAGGACGACACGCAGACGTACTACCAAAACCTCCTGAAGTTCCAGGAGGCCTACGGTACGTCACGCGAAAATATGATGACGACTGAATTTGACTTGGTGCGGGCGAACCTGGCGAAGCAGCTCGATGTGAACCAGGAGACGGCCGAGAAGGTCCTGAACGCCTGGCGGAATAACGATCATATCCATGCGGCGGAACTGTTAGACGGCACGCAAAAGACGTGGGATCAAGTCACCGCGATCATGATGGGTGCCATGGCTGATCAACGGGCGGTGTCGGAAAAGTATTCAGACGATCTCTTTGAAGGCTTTGCGAAGTCGATGCGAAGGTATGTTAACGATCAGTCGGTGTTTGGGTTAGGAGCGGACCAAGCTCGGAGAGTCGCGCAAGGCATGGAGCAGGCCTTTGGCAAATTCTTCTTTGACGGCATGGAAGGACGAATCAAGAGCTTCAAAGATGTGGTGACCGGCCTGACCGACTTTGCCAAAAATATTCTGGCCGATGTGTCTTCCAAGCTCACCACACGCATGATCCTTGGAGGATTCGACATGCTCATGAGTGGTGGGGGCGGTTCAATCGGTGGGCTCATCGGTGGGGCGGGAGATGTCGGCGGGTTTGCCTTGCGTGGCCACGCGCGCGGAGGTATTTCGAATGTGCCGGCGATCTTTGGAGAAGCAGGACCAGAAGCAGCCGTACCCTTGCCGGACGGCCGATCGATTCCAGTGACACTGAAAGGGATGCCCTACGGGAATCCAGGCGGCATGGTATCCACTCAAGTCCACGTCAACGTGCAGGTCGAAAACCATAGTGATGCGGCTGTATCGGTGGAGCGAGGCCCGGTCAACAAGAACGGTGTACAAGATATCAAAGTACTAATCCATCAGACCGTGCAACAAGGGATGCGGGATGGCGTGTATGACCAGTCGATGAAGCAGTTTGGCGCGAACCGGCAAGCAGCGAGGCGCTAATGGAATCTAACGAGACAACGTCCTACGTCCCCATGATTGTCTGTCCGCGACCGTTCACCCTGGAAGGGCGGACGACCAAACAGATGCGCCCGGGCATGACGATTGCCGACATGCTGTGGGAGTTCGATCTGAACCCGGACACCCTACCTGCTCGCGTGCTGATCGATGATTGCGTGGTGGAGAAAGCCTATTGGCATGTGGTCAAGCCGAAAGCCCATCACCTGGTGTCAGTGCGGGTGATTCCGGAAGGCGGGGGCAACCAGAGCAAAGACATCCTCCGGATCGTGGCGATGGTGGGGATTCTCGCCTTGGCGATCTTCGTTCCGCCGGCCATTGGGCTTACAGGCTCTATGGCTTTGTTTGCCGGGGCGGGAATTACACTCGCCGGAAATTTGGCCATGGCAGGGCCAGTGCCAGCCGCCTTACCACGTCGCACCATTCCTCAACTCGAGAAACAGGGAAAGGACCTCGCATGATTTCTAGCATCCAACAATACATACACAATCCGGACGGAACGATTTCGCTCAAGGGGCGTCCTGGCGTGAGGGTTCAGGCGATCCAAGAACAGGACCTTGAGCGGGCCACAGCGGCCGCGCATGCCATGGAGCAGGCACTGAGCCTGCCGCATTACTACGAACAGTGGCAGGCGCTCGCGCATGCTACCGGCATGAGTTCCAGAATGGTGAGGTTCATCCTCGCGGATGAGTCAGTAAGCCGCCTATCGGGCAATCCACGCTATCAGCCGCGGAATATCACCTGGCCGGCTTCCTGTGGCCTGGAATTCGGTCACAGAGGATTTCTTGTCGGCATGCTCACAAGTATCAGTCAGTGTTTCGACCTGTCCGCAGAAGCCCTGAAAACCATCGGTGTCGATGTCCCGGTAGAAGGGGCTTGTCTGGTCGGAGAGGCGCAGTTGTTCAACTCACGACTCGCCGATAAGGCGTGGGAAGCGATTCAGCGTGGCATCTTCACTCATGTCTGCCCGTTGCTGTATCAGCAACCGAATGAGCCGCTTGGGGCAGGGAAGCTCGTCGAAGTGTCACTGGTCACAGGAGAGCTGCCGGGGTGTCAGAACGCGAGGATTTTGAAGGCGTGGCATTGGTAGACAACTATTTTCAATTCATGTTAACAGCTTTCTCCATGCGTTCAAAATGTGCCTTTAAGTCTTCCTCAGGCAAATCCCAGCCAAAAGCCCATGCAATCGTCCTTCCAACTCGACCTAAGAATTCAACTTTGTCTACATCCTTGGGAAGCATCGGAACTGAGTCCATAATTCGTATTTCTGAGTCGCAACACATTTTCTCACTGTGCATCCTCAGAGCGTAGCTACCTCTCATGGCTTGATTTTGCAGGGATGTGAGATGGCAGCAGAACCAAACTGACCCCCTATAGCCAAGATGAGAATAGAGTTTTGCTCCCGAGGTGAGGAGGAGGAATAGCTTGATAAAGACATGATCAAGATACATCACCTTCTTCGACTCTGTAGGATCGAGAAGGTATGCCTGACTGAAGTACATCCCGAAGATACTGAGTTCTGTATATGAAGAACTGGGAATATCGTGGTCCTCAATCACTATACTTTCATGGGCGAAAGCCGCGCCCTTATGATCAGGATCAGGCATTGAGTGAATACCGTGTTTGCTCTCAATTTCCCACCGAATTGTATTCAGAGAAGATGGATTTGCAAGTGGATGAGTTGGATAAACTGGTGCGATAGCGATTGTGAGAAGTGGCTCATCCGATGTGTTCCCTCGTCTACTCGCACGCTGTTTCGCACGAAGGAAAAGCGAATCCCGCAGGTCTTCAGATTTTTGTCTTCGATTTTTAAGCCAATCAATTTGGTCAATCTGCGCCAAATCTTCAGGCTTATTAACATTTCCCGTCCGCAGGTATACCTTCGTGTTCTTGGATACTGCATGAGGAGCATTTTCGCTTTGCTGGATACGAATCAAAACGAGTGCGCGGTTTTCTGAGTTCAGGCAGACTCTTATTTCTGGGAAAACGGGAGGGACAATATTACCAAGTATAATATTGGTAACTCGCTCCTCTAACCCCCGTATGAAATCAATGCCAGCAACGGGTAGGACTGGCTTGCTCTCGGCGTCCTCTTGGACACCGATTATGATGACTCCTCCGATTGTGTTGGCCATCGCGGATATCGTGCTAGCCAAATCACTGGGAAAATCTCGTTTGTAGTCTAGATAAGCATCCTCCGTTCGCCCTTGCCGGCAGAATTCTACAATGTCTTCCCAAGTGATTTGGTCGATAACTGACGTGTAGATCGTTGACATGGAGTCCCTTGCCATAATATGCAGAAATTGGCGTGTCGGTCAGGCCTTATTTTTTCCTTCGATTGTATGGCGACTGATTTGTTGGTTTGAGCGATATTTCTTCTTCGGAAGCTTTGGCGCGAATGGAGTTCTCGGTGCGTTGAAGTTTTAAACCAATCACTCTCGTCGGAGTATTTTCCTTGGCTAATTTCTTAAGGGCTGAAATTTCAGATGATTTCCAAGACTTCCCATGATTCTTCGGGCTTCCCATAGTCCCTCTACTATTAGTTATTGGACTGTTATATGAAACTTCCCCATTCCTCGGGTAGTTCCACGCCAACGCAATTGTGTCAAATTTCTCCTTCGCCTTCCCATTAGCCACCTCCGGCCAGAGCCTTCCGCTAAGTTTCCGCATCCGGCTCAAGATGCGTGATGACCTCTTGTCCCGTCGTGGTGACACCGATCCACGCGACCTTGTTCTGCAGCAAAAATGGAACCACTTGAAGCTCGTCTAACCGGTCGGAAGTCTTCTTGTCCGTTCTCACGTCGATCCACTCACGCTCAACCGTTAAGTCATAGCGCACGCCTTCTAGATTCATGCAGAAGTGGAGGTTGATTTCGTCACGCGACCGAACCTCACGAAAGTTGTGCAGGAATAGATACGTCTCGACCAGCTGCCTTTTGGTTGCCTCTAGCTCATCCATGGCGATGTCCTTTCCGTCAGAGCCTAGCGGATACGTTAGCCACGGCTACCACGTCACACAGCTAGGACTTCGTTTTCCCACCTGGCAACGTCAACACCACCCCTTTTCGTTCTAAGTCTTCGACGTGCTTCAGCAGAATCTCTTGAATGTAGTCCTTCATCGAAGATCGGTGGAGTGTCGAAGCAACCTTGATCTTATCGGCCAAACTGACCGGCAGATCACGGAGAAGAATATCACGCGTTTCTGATTTGGATGGTTTGGCAGGCATGGGGCTGGAGGGTACCACGGAAAATGCTTGACATCAAATGATATGCTGTATAGTTTGATATCACTTATTATCACATATGGAGAATCTATGGAGATGACACGGATTATCGTTTCAATCCCCCGAACATTGAAGGCCAAGCTCGATGCCTTACGCGCAACCGGCACTACGGCTGCCGGCCTGATCCGGCATTTACTGAATCAACATTTCAAAGAGGCTCAGAAGAGCCAGAAAGGCAGGTGAAGAGAATGGCTATGGAAACCAGTATTTCCGAAGACATCATGGAAGAGGCGATCAAAGAGGGCAGAGACGGTTGGTATGTCACTCTCAGGATTGAAGGATTGAAGGCTATGAAGTACGGGCCATTCGAATCATTGCAGGTTGCGAAGAAGTGGTACGTCGATGCGATAGACGACTTGGATTACCGCCTCTACGAACAGGCCATGTTTGAGACGCGGTGTCGCAAGTTCGGGAAAGTATGCCGCTTGAACTCAACTCAGAAAGGACGGTGACTCATGGCGAAACCACATGTGAATTACGAGGTTGTTCGGGATGTTCCAGGCTATCCATTCGACCCGTGCGGCTATCAGTCAAGCAGTCTTAGGGACGCACAAGAAGAACTCAGGCAAGTACGGCGGCACTACCCTGAAGCCTACTTAGCGCCAGTGGAATATAGCCGTTATCCGAATAAGACATCCAAGAAAGGACGGTGAAACATGAACGGCGATCAAAAGAGAGAATTATTGGCAGACGCACAGGTCATCCATACCTATTCTCTACGGCTTGAGGCCCTGGCGCGCACCTTAAAGCATGTGAAGGCCGCTGATGATGAGGGAAAGTCATCTCTGAAATCAGACGATTTGATACACATCATGAGCATCTTCGAGTCTGATCTGGATGCGATTCGAGATATCGCCAGAGGCATAGTTTTCACCTTGGAAAGAGATGGCGATCCAGTTCATCTCGCTGTCGCAACAGGCAACTGAGTGTGTACAGAGACTCTCTTATCTCTCAAAAAGGACGGTGAAGCATGTCTGAATCAGTACGAGCGCAACTTTCAGATATCAACCTGAAAGCGCTTCTCTTGTCGGAGGAGGCAGGTGCAGTTGCCAAGCTGTTTGATAATTTCGCGTACCAGATCGAGCTGAATCCTGGCGCTGTGATGAGTGACGTAGAACATGAGAAAGGCATGTACTGCCTTGTCCGGGGTATGTCAAAGCACTTCCAAACAGAATTCGAGAAATTCGCCGAAGAAGTGGAAGGCGTAAAGGCGAGTTTATGGAAAGAGCCCAAAGGGAAAAAGATAGCCAAGGGGGTAGCAGATGGCCAAGAAAGAAAAGCCTAAAGCCGGCCGCTTTGTTCATATTGAGTTTCCCGCGGAAGGTATCAGCAGACAGGCTGATGTTGCCTTTAAGCTGTCTACCTTGCACGCATTCGCTTTAGAGCTCAACGTCCATAGCCAAGTCAAAGTCTCATACACCGGAATGTCTGAGTCGAGTGAAGGAAAAGAACCACCTAAGGATACCGGCCTCCGGCTCGTGAAATAACCCACAAGAAAGGAATCGTTGTGAGCTTTCAAGATGAAATGGTGCCAGAGGGTCAGCATGTCTCACCGGCCTTGATCACAGATGTACAGCGGGTGTGCAAGGATATCCGGGCGACAGTCGGGCAAATTGCCAACGCCTGCGCGCGCCTGGAACTCCTAGACCCTCAAAAAGTGACGGTGACAGAGTTTACCGCGGCATGTCTGGCGTTTCAGACGGCGTGCTTACTGACAGGGCCGTGTATGCAGAAAATGCAGGAGACGATGGAGCGGTATGGGGGCTGAAGTGAAAGGGACGGGAAGGCAAGCTGGGTAACTTGCCTTCCCAAGCGGTCATTAAGTTGGCGATCCGGTGGGACATCCAGATCGGCAAATCATGAGTGCATAGGCTGACGGTAAGGCATGACCATAGCTCCCGATACAAGGGAAATCCTGGAAGCGTTTTCGCCATAGGTTGGGGCCAGCAGAAATGTTCAACTGTGGACGGGTCCCTGTTTTGTGAGGATTTCTAAAGCCGGTGTGTGTGGCGCATGGCCGGGCCAGTGGTAGAGGTTCAGGAGGGGGTGGTGGTGGTCCTGTCCAATAAATGGCAGAACTGCGCGTTTTTTTGTTCCACCTAAGGCAGGAGAAAGGTGAGGCTCGAAGGCTTAGGGCTTCGCCTCGAACTAAACAATTGTTAGCACTCGCCCGTAGGCTGTAATTCTGCGCGGGGCAATATCGGAGTTGGGATAGAGCTTTCCGGAAGGACAGAAATTGGAGCGAAATTTTGCCAAATCACTGAAGCTGTATCTTCGGCCGGTGCAGGGATAGGTTCCCCAAGCTCTAGTAAAGTTTTCAAATATAACTGCCTTGCCTCGTCAAGGCCCTGAAGCGCCTCAATTATTGTTGTTCCGTGGCTCATGCATCCTTCTAACTCTGGATGGTATGCCAGATAGCAGGATTCGCCTTCTGTAGTTTGCTCAGGTACGACATGAACTGTATAACTATTTGCCATGTTCCTTCTCCAACTCCTGCTCTAGTTCATGCAGGGCGTTTATTAAAGTGATCGCCTTTTGCACATAGCCCACGGGAAGCGTGCGGTGTCGTGCCACAGTGGCCACGAGACGACGATGGACCGGGTGGAAGAATATTGTGTGATTCCCCCCCTCCCGATATTCGAACCCAAATCCAAGATAGACGGTCTTTATCTCATTATAGCGCCATCCATGCTTGGATTGTTTCATTTTTTCAAATAACGACAGGGCGCTTGACATCGTAGCTATGCCTGGGGGTTCGAATTGAGCCGTACCACTTTTAGTGGTACGGAATGTGCCAAGCTTCCATCGATATAGATGTCGAACTGGTAGTCGCCAGCGTCAGGAAATACCAAATCGCGCAGGGTCAAAAGCTGATTCAAATATGGGAGGTTATCAGGATTTTGATTGCCAATTGCGATGCTACCACCGAGTTCGAGAACTCTCTCTCCTCGCCCATTGATCAAACGCACCTGAACGCTCTTTTGCTGGTTCCGCTCCGATATATCGGCCTCGAACCGAATTATCAGTTGCATTGCTGGAAGTTTGACAGGGAATTTAGAAACATGAATTTTCTCAAACATCCCCAAAACATTTAATTTGCCCTCTTGCGTTACATTCGCATAATCGGCCAAAACCGCGAATCGTACTTTCACAGACACCCTCCTAAACTTCGGTGGAAATCACTATAGCGACGGATCTAGATCCCATAGAAGGCCATCGGTAGGCGAATCGACGTTGTGAAAAGCGTTGTGAAATGAGTGGGGAATACGGGGAAAATCTGAGGAAAGTGGGGGAGACGTTAAAAGGCCATCTCCCCCTGTGTTCATGCGGCTTCTCTCATCATTTCAAGGGGTTTTAACATCCTGCCAGTAGCGGTTTTCGAGACCGTCCGATTCGGCCGCTCTCGCACCTCTCCGCGCTGGGGCCGACAAAGACGTGCAGCTTAACGTGGTCCATTGTAACTTTCAAATGAAATCATGTGCTTGGGCCGAAACTTTCTTGCCGCCGATCGCCATGCCTGCGCGACGCGTAAAAGGTGATTCCATTTTGTAATTAGCTACCCTCACCGTAGACTCGCCTTGGATACAGGCCCGGGCATGGCGTCGGCGACTTCCACATGGTTAGATGAATAGCAGGTTGCAACGAAACGGGATTTTGTGAGCACACCTCCCTCCGGTCGTCCTCCGTCTGAACAGACAATTCCCGACGTATTGCGGTGGCGGGCTGAGCATCAGCCCGATCAGCCGGCCTACAGTTTTGTGCGGGATAGGCAGATCGTCGAGGAGACCCTCACCTATCGGGGTGTGGACGCGAAGGCCCACGCCATCGCCGAGTATCTACGGAACCGCTTCAAGCCCGGTGATCGCGTGCTCTTGTTGTTTCCCCCCGGACTCGACTTTGTGCAGGCCTTCTGGGGCGTGCTGTACGCCGGCCTGATCGCGGTGCCGGCGCCTCCACCCGACGCCTTTCGTCTCAAGCACAGTGCCGCCAGGCTACTTGGCATCGCGGTCAATGCCGGCTGTGCGGCGGCCATCTGTACCGATCAGATTCTTGCCTTGGTGCGGCAGCAGGACGATCTTCATTGCATCATTCCCGAAGACGGATGGATCCCATTCGAGCGGCTGTCGGCAGAAAAAACTGACGAGGTCGCGGTTCCGCTGCCGAACCTGTCGACCATTGCCTACCTGCAATATACGTCCGGCTCCACCGGTATGCCGAAGGGTGTCATGGTGAGCCACGCCAACATGGTGGCGCAGAGTCGCTGCATCACGGAGGCCGGCGGTTACGATGCACAGGCCGTGACGCTTTCTTGGATGCCTCATTTCCACGACTATGGCTTGGTGAAGGGCATCATCCAACCTGCCTGGATCGGCCGTCCGTCGTACCTGATGTCACCCCTCACGTTTCTGAAGCGGCCCTTACGGTGGCTGGAGGCCGTGCAGCGGTATCGCGTGTCTCACAGCGGCGGCCCTAACTTCGCCTATCGCCATTGCCTCGAATCGATTTCGCCAGAGGAGCGAGCGACGCTCGATCTCTCCAGCTGGAAAGTCGCCAGTTGCGGGGCGGAGCCGATCGCGGCGGAGACGGTTGAGCGCTTCGCCGAGGCCTTTGCTGTGGCAGGATTCCGACGCGATGCCTTTTTCCCCGCGTACGGGATGGCGGAGTACACCCTGCTTATTTCCTTAAAACGGCACGGGGTTGTGCCCACGGTTGAAAGCCTCGACGTCGCCTCGCTGGAGCAGGGACGTGTTGCGGCAGCCGACTCCGAGGCGAGACAGGTCCGGCGGGTCGTCGGGTGTGGTGTCCCGGTGGGTGATACCAGAGTCGTGATCGCTGATCCGGACACTCGGGAGCGCTGTGGCCCTGATCGGGTCGGGGAAATTTGGCTGGCCGGGACGAGTGTGGCGCAGGGGTATTGGAACGATCCAGTGGAGAGCGAGCGGACGTTCCGAGCCGTCTTGGTCGGCGGCCAGGACGGTCCCTATCTTCGAACGGGCGATCTCGGGTTCGTCAAGCAAGGGGAACTCTTCGTCACGGGACGTCTGAAGGATTTGCTGATCGTTCGAGGGCGTAATCACTACCCCCAGGACATCGAGCGCACTGTCGAGCAGTGCCATGCGTCGTTTCAAAGGGGAGGGGCCGCGGCCTTTTCCGTGGAGCAGGCTGGGGAAGAGGCGGTGGTGGTGGTTCAAGAGGTTGAGCGGCAGGCGAATGCGCAGGATCTCGACGAATGGGCCGCCGCGATTCGATCGGCGATCTCCGAGCAACACGATTTGCAGGTATGGTCGATCGTGTTCATCAAGTCAGGCAGCCTACCGAAAACATCGAGCGGCAAGGTGCAGCGCCGGGCTTGTCGAAGTCAGTTCCTGAGCGGCCTCTTGAAGGTCGTGGGGGAGTGCCGAGCAGCGCTCCACGTCCAGGCCTCCCGGCCCGCGGCGCTGCCCAAGGCAGCGTTGCTCAGTCTCTCAGCGGAGGTACGGCGTCGCCAAGTGGAGCTGGAACTGCGGGCCATGTTGGCCGAGCGACTGAGGCGGCCTGTTGAAGAGCTTCCGGGTGACTGTCCGATCTCTCGACTGGGGCTCGACTCCGTCATGGCGGCCGAGTTGCTCCATCGGGTAGAAACGGCCTTCGATGTGGTGTTCTCGTTGCAGGACCTGCTGGGAGAAAATACGGTCGCCGACTTGGCGGATCGGATTATGGCCGGCATACATTCAACCTGCGCATTGACCGACGCCAATAACTCGAGCACAACCGCGAGTGGGAAGTCCGATAGCCTGTCCGAGAACCAATCGGCGCTCTGGTTTCTGAGTCAACTGTCCCCTGAGAGCGCGGCGGCCAATGTGTCTGCTGTGATGCGCGTACCGTCCGACCTTGAAGAGGCGAGGCTCGCCCAAGTCTTGGAGCAGCTGGCCGAACGGCATGCGACGCTCCGCACGACCTATGCCACGCGGGATGACCTGCCGATCCAAGTGCTGCACGACGCCTTGCCGATCGACTGGTCGGCAGTCAACGCCTCCGGCTGGGATTGGGAACGGCTTCGCCGCGAATGCCTGGAGGCCTCGACCCGACCCTTTGATCTCATGCAGGGGACGCCTTGGCGCGCCATCCTGTTCAGACGTAACCAAGACGCGATCCTGCTGCTGGTGGCTCACCATATTGCCGTCGACGGCTGGTCGTTGGCGCTGCTGGCGGAAGAGCTGAAGGAGCGTTACGAGGCTGCCGGGCGCACGACGGATCGACTGCCGAGAGCGGGTGGGCAGCCATCGGCGGCCTACGGCGAGTTTGTTGCCTGGCATCATCGGCTCCTGGAAGGGGAGGAGGGACAGCGGCAGTCTCACTATTGGAAGGCTAAATTGGCGGGTGAGCTTCCCGAGTATGACTCGCTCTATGACCGTCCCCAGAACGGGGTCGAACCGGACCGCTATCGTTGGCATGCATTTCGGATCGAGCAGCCGTTGTTCGAACGCCTGAAGGCCTTTGCCAGACAGGAAGGCACGACACTGTATACCCTCTGCCTCTCTGCGCTCCAACTTCTGCTCTCTCGCTATACGAGACAGGAGGAGACCCTCATCGCCGCTCCGGTATTCGGGCGCACGCGCGCTCAGTTTGCCGGGACCGTGGGTGATTTCGTGAACATGGTGGTGCTTCGTGAGCGTCTGGACGAGGCATGGTCGGGACACGACCTCTTGAGTCATACCAAGCAACTGGTGCTTGAGGCCCTCGCTCACCAAGACTATCCCTATGCGCGCCTCGTGTCGGATCTTCGGCGGACGGGAACCTTGCGACGCCCCGCGCTCGCGCAAGTCCTATTCGTGCTGCAGCGATTCAGGTTGCTTGCTGAACTCGACGCGGCCTCAGCCTGTAGGAACGAAGAAGCTGGCCCCTCATCGATGTGGGAACCCTATGTGATTCCACAACAGAGCGGGCAGTTCGATCTCTGCGTGGAGTTGGCGGAGGGCGATCAGGGACTCTGCGGCTATCTCGAATACAAGGCGCAGTTGTTCACGGCCGAGAGCATCGCGCGGATACAGGGGCACTACGTCCGGTTGTTGGAAAGCCTGGTCGCAGCCCCTACTGTCAGGATCGGGGAGTTGCCGCTCATGGCTGAGGCCGAAAGGCAGACCATCCTCGGCTGGAGCCGTCCCGCGGGCCAGGTTCCGCCGGATATCTGCCTGCATCGCCTGATCGAGTTACAAGTGCAACGAACTCCCGACGCGATCGCCCTTCGCCAGAACGATCAAACCTGCACCTATCGCGACCTCGATCAGCAGGCGAATCGCCTGGCTCATTACCTTCGCCGACGAGGGGTCCAACCGGGCGTGGTGGTCGGACTCTGTGTAGAACGGTCGCCCAATCTCATTGTGGGCCTGCTGGGGATTCTAAAGGCGGGGGGAGCCTATCTTCCCTTGGATGCCGATTACCCGACCGATCGGTTGGAGTACATGTTGAAAGACAGCCAGGTACGTGTGTTGGTGACACAACAGGACCAGCTGGTCAAACTCCCCACCATCAATCCTCACACTATCTGTCTCGATACCGAGTGGAGCGAGATCGCTCGCTGTTCGGATGAACCGGTCGAAGATCGAAGCGGGCCGGATGACTTGGCCTACGTTATCTATACGTCCGGTTCCACCGGGCGACCCAAGGGGGTCATGATCGAACACCGCTCGGTGGTGAACTACACGCAAGCCATTCTCGCGGCGACTAGTCTGACGGCGCGCGATCGGGTGTTGCAGTTCGCCTCCGTGAGTTTTGACACGGCGGTCGAGGAGATTTTTCCCTGTCTCATAGCCGGGGCCACCCTCGTCCTGCGGACGACCGGGATGGTCGATTCCGTCTCGGTCTTCTTGGAATGTTGCCGTGCCTGGCGCATCACGGTATTGGATCTGCCGACTGCGTACTGGCACGAAGTCGTGACGCGCATGGAGTCTGAAGGACTGACATGTCCGGACTCTGTGAAGACCGTCGTTATCGGGGGAGAGCGCGTTCTTCCCCATATCGTTCGGCGATGGACGCAACTCGTCGGGACGGGGAGACGACTGCTCAATACCTATGGGCCGACGGAAACTACGGTGGCTGCGACGGTGGCGGATCTCACCGGTTGGGGCGGTCCGGGAGGGTCGGCGGAGGAGGTTCCGATCGGTCGCGCCATCCCCGGCGCGTCGGTCTATATCCTGGACAGACTGCGGCAGCCCGTGCCGATCGGAGTGATGGGAGAACTGTACATCGGTGGGGTCGGTGTGGCTCGGGGGTACAGGGGGCGGCCGGATCTGACTGAGGACAAATTCGTGCTGGATCCCTTCGTCGTCCGGCCGGGAGGCAGACTCTACCGAACCGGCGACTTGGCGCGCTGGCGGCAGGACGGGCAATTGGACTATCGGGGGCGAGCGGACCGGCAGGTGAAGATTCGTGGGTACCGCATCGAGTTGGAAGAAATCGAGGCGGTGCTGAACCGCCAGCCGGATTTGGAGCAAGCGGTGGTGGATGTGCGGGAAGATCAGCCGGGCGATAAACGCATCGTGGCCTTCATCGTGCCGCGCCCACACAGCCGCTCAGGGTTGGTGGAGTTGCGCGAACAGCTGCGGCTGCACCTGCCGGCCCCGATGATCCCCTCCTCGTTCGTCGAACTCCAGGCCTTGCCGCTCACGGCCAACGGAAAGGTGGATCGGCGGGCCTTGCAGGTCGATCAGGACAGTCGCACGGCTAAGGTCGAACTGACGTCTTCCTATCAGGCTCCGCGCAACGCCACGGAACAGCTGTTGGCGGATATCTGGGGCGAAATCCTGCATGTGCGGGATGTCGGGGTGCACGACAATTTCTTTGAACTCGGCGGCCATTCCCTCTTGGCAACGCAACTGGTGTCGCGCATTCAGTCACTTTTTCAGACCACTGTGCCGTTACGTCGGGTGTTCGAACGACCGACGATTGCCACCTTGTCCGAAATCATCATGGCCTCGAAGACGGAGAGAGTGAATGTCCCGGGTCTTTCTGTGGCAATGACCAAGGTTCCCCGAGGAGTCCCGCTCCCGCTGTCCTTCGCGCAGGAACGCATGTGGTTTCTGTACCGCCTGTCGCCCGGCGCGGCGGCCTACAACATTCCCGCTTCCGTGCGGCTGCAGGGACCGTTGAATCTCCCTGCGCTTCGCTGGAGTGTGGCAGAGTTGGTGCGACGCCATGAGGTGTTGCGAACGACCTTCGCGCAGATCGAGGGAGTTCCTCGTCAAATGATCCATGAGTCGATGGACCCGATCTGGACGGACGTGGATCTTCGCACGACCCCGCGGGAGGAGCGAGAATCTCGAGCGCGGGAACTGGCGACCGCAGAGGCCAGGCGGCCGTTTGATCTTGAGCGAGGACCCCTGATGCGGATCCTCCTCATTCAGATCGGCGAAGAGGACCATGTGTTGATGCTGAACACGCATCACATCATTTCCGATCAGTGGTCTTATGGGGTTATCGCCCGTGAGTTGGTGAAATACTACAATGCTTTCTGTTCGGGGAAGCCCTTCGCGGTCGATTCGACACTTGATCTGCAATATGCCGACTTCGCCCAATGGCAGCGGGCTTGGTTGACTGGGCCGATATTAGAGGAGCAACTCGCCCACTGGCGCTCCCGCCTGCAGGATCTGCCTGTCGTGACGTTGCCGGCCGACTACCCCCGGCCGCCGGTGCATGCCTTCAAGGGCGACCATGTGTCGCTCGATCTTTCCTGGTCGCTGATTCAACGGCTGAAACAACTCAGTGTGCGCGAGGGCGTGACGCTGTACATGGTGTTTCTGGCCGGATTCTTCGCCTTCCTGTACCGGCTGACGCAGCAACGGGATCTGGTCATCGGCACGCCGATCGCCAATCGGAACCGGCTGGAAACCGAACACTTGATCGGGACCTTCGTGAACACCTTGGTGCTGCGGATGGCGGTCTCCGGCGATATGTCGTTCCGCGAGTTGCTGAAGAAGGTGCGTGATGTGTCGCTCGACGCGTATGCGCATCAGGACATGCCCTTCGATAAACTCGTCGAGGAACTGCGACCGGACCGAAGCCTGGGCGGCCTTCCGTTCGTGCAGGTGCTCTTCAACTTCGCTAATACACCCTTCGCGCGGACCGACTTCCACCAGCTTTCGTGGACACCCTATGAAGTGAGTCGCGGGGCGGCGCAGCTGGATTTGGGCCTGTCGATCGACCCGCTCGCGTCGCGGAAGGCCTATTTGGAATTCAATACGGATCTCTTCGATCGCTCTACGGCAGAACGGTGGCTGGGTCACTATCGGGAGTTGATGGAGAGCATCGCGGGGGAGATAAAGGAACCTGTCGGCCGCCTGAGCCTGCTGAGCGAGCGGGAGCGGCATCGGATCCTGCGGGAGTGGAATCATACGGCCGCGCCGTACGAGCAGGTCTGTTTCCCGCAGCGTTTCGAGGCTCAGGTGGCGCGAACGCCCGACGCGGTTGCCGTGCAGTTCGAAACGACGGCCCTGACGTATCGGGAACTCAACGCGCGTGCGAATCGTTGGGCGCATGATTTGCGGGAACGGGGCGTGGGGCCTGATGTTGTGGTGCCGGTATTCCTGGAGCGGTCGCTCGAACTCCTCATCGCCATTCTGGCGGTCATGAAGGCGGGCGGGGCGTATCTTCCTCTGGTACCGGGGCTTCCGGCGAAAAGATTGGCAACGATGCTCGAAGCCAGCCGGGCGTCATTGGTTGTGACCGATTCGGAATTGCGCGCGACACTTCCGCCCCATCAGTTGCAGGTCGTCTGCATGGACCGTGAAGCTGAGCGGGTTGCGCGCTGCCCAGAGGCCAATCTCTCCCCGCTCGCCGGGCCGCGCCACCTCGCGTACGTGCTGTTCACCTCCGGGTCGACCGGCCAGCCCAAAGGCGTGGAAATCGAACATCGAGCCTTGATGAATTTTCTCGTGTCGATGGAGCGAGAGCCTGGACTGACCGATCACGATGTCATGATGGCCCTGACGCCCTTGTCCTTCGATATCGCCGGACTGGAACTCTACCTGCCTCTGATGATGGGGGCGCGCGTGCTGTTGGCGACGCGCCGTCAAGCGATGGAAGGTGTGTGGTTGCAGCAGCAGCTCGATCAGGGCGACATCACGGTCATGCAGGCGACGCCCGCTACCTGGCGGATGGTGTTGCAATCAGGCTGGCAGGGGCGGCGAAAGGTGAAGTGCCTGTGCGGCGGTGAGGCCCTGCCGCGTGATTTGGCCGATGAGGTGCTGGCACGCGGCGGTTCCTTATGGAACCTGTATGGCCCGACGGAAACCACCATTTGGTCGACGTTGGAGCGGGTCCGAGGGCGCGAGCGAACGGTCTCGCTCGGCCGTCCCATTGCCAATACGCAGGTCTATGTCTTGGATCTCAATCGGCAACCGATGCCGGTCGGGATTCCGGGGGAGTTGTCTATCGGAGGCTTGGGGCTTGCGCGAGGGTATCGAGGGGCGCCGCAGTTGACGGCGGAACGATTCATCGCGAACCCGTTCCAGAACGGCGAGCGTCTCTACCGGACCGGTGACGTGGTGAAATGGCTGCCGGACGGCAGGCTCGAATACGTGGGACGTGTCGATCACCAGGTCAAGCTACGGGGATTCCGTATCGAGCTGGGAGAAATCGAAGCCGTGTTGGCGCAGGAGCCGTCGGTGAAGCAGGCCGTCGTGGTGGTGCGGGAGGATGTGCCCGGCGACAAGCGGTTGGTGGCGTATGTTACTGCGCAGGCGGGGGAGCGCTGTGATCCACAAAGTTTGCGCCGCACGCTTCGCGAGACGCTTCCCGATTATATGGTGCCGGCGGCCATCGTCCCGATGGAGGCCTTTCCACTCACGCCCAACGGCAAGGTCGATCGTACCGCCCTTCCGGCTCCCTCTGCGGAGCCGGTGCATGCCGATGGACAGCCGGTTGAACCGCGCAACCGCATTGAACTACAGCTGACAGCCATCTGGGAGCAGGTGTTGGGGGTCACACCCATCGGGGTTCGTGACAACTTTTTTTCGCTCGGCGGCTACTCTTTGCTGGCGCTCAGGTTGTTCAGCGCCATTGAGCAGACCTTCGGTATTCGCCTTCCCATGGCCGTTCTCTTTCAGGCGCCGACGATCGAGCGATTGGCCGAGGTGCTCGCGCAGGAAGGCGGCCATGTGCGGTGGCGGTCGTTGGTAGCCATTCAACCGTCAGGACCAAACAGGCCGTTTTTTGCCGTTCCGGGCGTCGGGGGAAACGTCCTGGTCTTCGCCCGTTTGGCGACCTTGTTGGGAGAGCAGCAACCGTTCTATGGCTTGCAGTCTCGTGGACTGGACGGGAAGGAAAGGCCGTTCATGCGGGTGGAAGACATGGCGGCCCATTATGTCGAGGAGATTCGTTCGGTGCAACCCCACGGCCCGTACCTGATCGGGGGGACCTGCACCGGAGGGCTCGTCGCGTATGAAATCGCGCAGCAACTTACGGCACAGGGAGAAGCGGTGATCTTGACCATCATGGAATCGTGGCATCCACGCTCCTATGGCAAACATTGGAGTCGTCCCCCCTACCTGCTCTGGCCGCTGCTGTTCGTGGCCATGAAGATGCGGACCTACCTGCGCCTCATGTCGAGGTTGCCGGCGAAGTCGTGGCCGGGATTCTGGAAGGACAAGGTGAAACGGCTGTGGAGTCTGATGCACCATACCGAATCGGCGGAGCATCAAGACGAGTTTCTGTACAAGGATCAAGTGACCTACGCCACGTTCCATGCGGTTGCCCGGTATCGGATGAAACCCTATCATGGTCAGGTATTGAACGTGATCGCCTCCAAGCATCCGCTGACGAACTCCACGGACGACACTCGGTTGGTATTCGGCGAATGGGCGATGGGGATGAGTCGCACCATTTACCTGCCGGCTGAGGATTCAGGCCGACTCTTTGTGGCGCCTCATGTGCAGGAGCTGGCGAGCCACCTGAAAACCTACTGGCAGGACGCCCGGTCGATTCTGCGGGATCAGCCAGATGAACGGGGGAAGGGCCCATCTTCGCAGGCGGCGTAACTGCCTCGTCGATCGGGTCGAAGCGCGGCCATGATGAAGTTATATCGCTTTCTGTTGTTTCTTCTGCGCGATGCCAGAACCATGATGATTCTCATGGTTCTAACCGGCCTGTTGGCCGGCCTCTCCAGCGTCGGCCTCCTGGCCGTCATCAACAAACTCATCAATACGGTCGGAGAGGCCTCGCAGGCGCTGGCCTTGGGATTCATCGGGCTGGCCCTGCTGAAAGTCGGGTCGAACTACCTCTCACAACTGTTGTTGGTGACCTTCGCCCAGAAGACGATTCTGAACTTGGGGATGGACCTCTGCTGGAAAGTCGTGCGGGCGCCCTACCGCACGCTGGAGCGGCACGGCGCGCATGAAATCCTCGCGACCCTGACCGATGACACCAACGCCATGGCGTGGGCGGTGAACGGGTTGCCCGGGTTGGCCATCAATGTGGCCATTCTCGCAGGCTGTTCCCTCTACCTGGCCTGGCTCTCCTGGAAGGCTTTTCTCGGTGTGGTCATCCTGGCGCTGTTGGGGCTGTTGGGGTATCGTCGGCTCTACAACCGCGTCTTGCGGTCGTCGATGGCCGTACGGGAGGCGAAGGGGGCGCTCTTCGAGCACTTTCGCAGCCTCACCGAAGGCGTGAAGGAGTTGATGCTGCATCGAGGGCGGCGCGAAACCTTCGTCGCCTCCGAGATCCGGCAGGCGGCTGAAGCCCTCCGCGACCACAACCTGGTCACGACCAAGCAGTACCTTACGACCGATTCCTGGACGCAAGCCCTGTTTTATGGCCTCATCGGCGTGATCCTCCTCTTGTTCCCGCGTGTGTTCTCACTGTCCGGCGAATCCTTGACCGGGTATGCCTTTGCCATGCTCTATATGATCGGACCCATGTGGGGCCTCTTGGGCATGGTGCCGACCTTGAGCCGAGGGCAGGTCGCCTTGGACAAAATCGAATCACTCGGGTTGGCGATCGAACAGGGGACTAAGGAAGAGGGGGCCGACCGTCCGGTCATCCAAGGCGCACAGCGTATTGATTTTGCGAATGCCCTGTTCAGCTATGAGCTGAAAGGGGAGGATGAACGGTCCTTTGCCCTGGGCCCCCTCAATCTCACGATCGCCAGTGGCGAGTTGCTGTTCATCATCGGGGGCAATGGCAGCGGGAAATCTACCTTCGTCAAGCTGCTCACCGGGCTGTATCTGCCGCAAGCCGGCGAGGTGCGTCTGAACGGGGAGATCATCGAGCCTTCCACCCAAGATTGGTACCGGCAGCATTTTTCCGCCGTGTTCTCGGATTTCTACCTGTTCAAGAAGTTGTTGGGTCTCGATCCGGCCTTGGTGGACCAACATGCCCATGACTGGCTCCAAACGTTGCGCATCGATCACAAGGTGACGCTGTGTGATGGCGAGTATTCGACCGTCCAGCTGTCGCAAGGACAGCGGAAGCGGTTGGCGCTGGTGACGGCGATGCTGGAGGATCGGCCGTTTTACGTCTTCGATGAGTGGGCGGCCGACCAAGACCCGCAATACAAGGACGTGTTCTATGGAGAGCTGCTTCCGGCCTTGCGGGCTCGCGGAAAGGGTGTGATCGTCGTGACCCACGACGACCGGTATTTCCATCTCGGTGACCGCGTGTTAAAACTCGATGAGGGTAAGATCGTGGAGACCCAGGCCGCCATATCCCGCGATCAGGTCCATCGAGTTTCCCCTGTCTTGAAACCGGTGGCCCGCCCGTCCGGCCGATCGTAAGCTGCACTCCGATGGCACTGCATGATGCCTCCAGAACTTGTCCCTGCCTCCGACGTCCAAGCCTTTGACCGGTTGACTTCGCAAACCATCCATGTGTGGTGCGGCGATCTCGTTCGGTGGAATCCGCACCTGCATTCGCTCCGCGCTCTCCTGTCCGATGGGGAAAGGGCTCGCGCCGCGAGGTTTCTGTTCGATGAAGATCGAACCCGGTTCACGCTGTCTCACGCGCTGCTGCGGGTGATTCTGGCCGGGTACCGAAAAGTCGCGCCGGAGCAGCTCCGGTTTGAGGCGGGGCCGTACGGTAAGCCGATGCTGCGGGGAGCAGTCGAGCGCTTGCCGTCGTTGCAATTCAGCCTCTCGCATTCCGGAGCCATGGCGCTCGTGGCGGTGGCGAAGGAGCGGGCTGTAGGGGTGGATGTCGAATATCATCGGCCTGGCGCAGAGCAGGTGAAATTGGCCACCCGCTTTTTCGCAACGAGTGAGGCGAGGCAGATCGAAGCGGCGTCGGAGGCAGATCGAGACCGGCTGTTCTATCGCTTTTGGACCGCCAAGGAAGCCTATCTCAAGGGCAGGGGTGTGGGGTTGGCCAATGGGCTCGATACCTGTGAGCTGCTGTTCGATGAGGCTTCGTCGTCGGCGCGGGTGCGCTCGACCGAGTCGGGCGCCTTCGATGGGGACTGGTCGGTGCAAACCCTCCGCGTGGGGGAGGGCATTGCGGCTGCCGTTGCCGTCGAGGGGCAGGGTTGGAACGTGGAACTGCTCGACGCGTTCAAAGAACTGGCCTGCTCGGGCTAACCGCGACCCGCGGCCTCTTTCCTCAGTTGCCGAAAAAACTCCTGCAACAAGGCCTGACTCTCCTGGGCCAGCAGTCCTCCCTCCACCGTCACGCGATGGTTCAGTCGCGGCTCGGGCGGAACATTCAACACGGATCCACAAGCCCCGGCTTTGGGATCGGTCGCGCCGAAGACCAGGCGTGGAATGCGTGCGAGGATGATGGCGCCGATACACATCGTGCAAGGTTCCAGCGTGACATACAGCGTGGTGCCGACGAGCCGCCAGCTGCCGGCGCGGCGTGCTGCTTCCTGAATGACCATCAATTCCGCATGGGCGGTGGGATCCTGGCGGGTTTCGCGACGGTTGTGCGCTCCCGCGAGCACCACGCCGTCTTGCACGAGCAGAGCTGCGATCGGCACCTCGCCGATCAGCGAACCTGAACGGGCGAGCGTCAACGCCTGCTGCATGAAGTGGTGGTCGAGATCGTCGAAAGACGGCATCGGAGCCATGCTATCACGGTGAGTCTCGGCACATCACGTTTGACCCACCAGGTAAATGGCGCCGGTCGGCTGGGGCAGGCCGCCGTCTGGCTCGACCGTCACGGCGAATTTTTTCATGCGCGCAAAGTCCGGCAGCTGTTTGATGAGCATGCGGCCCTTTTGGCCGGCATCCAGCCCGAACACTCCGGCGCTCACCGGCTTGTCGTCGATCGCCCACAGTTGATAGACCTTCCCGCTTGGCAGTGCCGGAAGATTGAATGCATAGAGCCACGCCTTCTTGCTAGCGGGATCGAAGAGAAGCAGCGCCCCGGCTGATTTCGCTGCCTCCGAGCCGGTGAGCGAGACGACTCGGGACGAAGGGTTCTTGATCATCCCCGCGAACTCCTCATTCTGTCGTGCCAGCCGCGCCATGGAACTGTCGCGCTGAGCCAGTTGGCTGCGCATGTCGTCCAACTCCGCCTCCCGCCGGATCAGTTGATCGCGCAACTCGGCCACCTCGCCGGCGCGCTGGTCCAGCTCAGACTTGAGGGCGGCCACGGTGTGCTCACGTCGTTGCAGGTCGGATTGCAGGGAGGCGACGCGCGAGGCCTCTTGCTGGACGCTGGCCTGCAGCTGCTGCAGCTCACCCGAGCGCTGGGTTGTTTGCGTATAGTACAGCCATCCGAGATAACTGCCGCCTGCGAGAAGCAGGACTGTAGCGAACCCCATGGCCACTCGGAACGGCCAGGAGTGGGCCGGCGCGATCGGCGGAAACAGATGGTTCATCCATTCGCCGGGCTCCAGACTGGAACGGGCGGGTGCCGGTTCCGCTTCCACCACCCCGGGTATGGAGGACGGCGCATGGAGGATCTTGGCCTTCAGGTTTTCGGGCGGAGCCACCGGCGTGAGGCCGAACGGCAGCAGTGAGGCGACGGTCTGGTATTCCTTCAACGAGGCATGGCAGGCCGTGCAGCCGGAGAGCAGGTGGGCCTCCAGCGCCTGGCGCTCCGGGCGTTCGAGCGCGCCGATGGCATAGAGAGGAACAGCCTCTTCCAATTCCTCGTGCGTCATAACCCTTCGCCCTGCGGCAGGTTCTGTTGCAGGGCCCCGCGTAGTTTCGTCATGGCGAGCTTGATCCTGGTTTTCACGGTGCCGAGCGGCTGGTTCAGTCGGGCCGCGATTTCCGTATGGGTCAGGCCTTGATAAAAGGCCATTTCAATCGCCTGCTGCTGCGGCAAGGGCAACTCGAGAATCGCTTTGGCGACGAGCTGTCGGAGTTCGCCGGCCTCGCGTGCTTCCTGAGGCGTGGGATGGTGATCGGCCCGTTCGGAAACCAGCGGATGCTCCAGCGAGTCGGTAATCTGCCGGTGCCCGCGAGAGGCTTTTGAGCGCAACCGGTCGATAGCGCGGCTGCGCGTCAAGGTCACCAACCAAGCCATAGGGCTTCCCCGGCCGACGTCATATTTGACGATCTTGCGCCACACCTCCAGATAGACTTCCTGCAGCAGTTCCGCCGCCTCGTCGCGATCGCTCAGGATGCGATAGGCCAAGGTGAAGAGCAGCGTACTCGACTGGTCGTACAGTTGGCCGAATGCCTGCTGGTCGCCTTTGGCGACGCGGGCCAGAAGTTTCGGATCGATGGTTGAAGCAGCCTGTGGAGGCGCAGCGTCCATGCAGTCGGCCTAGCAGCGGAAGGCAATGCAATGAGTCATGGCAGGGCACACTATAACACTCCCGCAGGAATCGGCCAAACGGATTTCCGGTTCGTGGGCGTCGAGCCTGCTAGGCTCACGGGAAGTCGAGACGGCTACGTAGTGAGGTGCAGGCCGTCAACAGGAGTGGGCCAGGACTCGGGCGGCTTCCTCGGCGCCGGAGAGGGGCGGTGGAGGAGCCGTCGGGGCCGGCCGGTGCAAGGCTTGGGTGAACGCCTCCGTCCAACGGCCCTGGAGGAAGTCGGCCATCGGCAGTTCCGCGCCCCGTCCGTATCGATGCAGGTAATCTACCAGGGCTTGTTCGTCCGCGAAATTGTACCGGCGTACGTACACAACCGGCTTGCCGAGGGCGACACACTCCACGACTGTGCCGTAGCCGGGTTTGGTGAGAACCAGGTCCACGGAAGCCAAGACCTGTTTGAACGGCAGGCCCACGGCGGCGAGAGAGGTCGTCCGCGAGAGGCCCTCGGGGACCGAGCCATCGACGAGAAATCGGTAGCCGATCATCTGTTCCATGGCGTCGAAAGGAAATCGGCGGAGAGTAATCCCGCCGAACCCGACGAGCACGAGCCGTTCAGAATTCTCCAGGCGAAATACCTTCCGCAGCACGACAGGGTCTTCCTTCGCCGGTTCGGCAATGGGGCCGATATCGACCATCTTGTGAAACGCATCGGCTGACAGGCCCGGTGCCACGCGTAGAAAACAATCGGCGTGGGCATAGGCGTCGCGAATCTGCCGCAAGATCGACGTGTGATGCGTGTCGGCGGGGTCCGCGAAGGGTTCCAGCACCCGATCCCACGAGAGGGAACAGAGACCGATCGTTGGATGGCCGCTCACCGCTCCGGCTGCGATGGCCAGGTGAGAAATATCCGACAGGACGAGGGTCGGTGCGGCGGCACGGATGGCTTGGGCTTCGGCCTGGACCTTCTCCGGCCACTCCTGGTGAAAGGCGTGGTGAGCAGCCCAGGTTCCGGCCACATCGATGGTCAGGGGGCCGTCTTGGATGCACCCGATGTCAACCTGCGCCGTGCTCAGCCGCCAAGGGATGGTCAAACGGGACTCGAAGAAGGATGCGGGAACGGTCGTGCGGAGTATCACGCGGAGATCGGGAACCAGCCGTGCCAAGGCATGCAGAACCGGAACGACCTGCGCCGCATGTCCGTATCCATGGCCCGAGATGGCACACCAGATGAGCGGCATCGTGGGCGTGGGCTCAGCTGTTGGAAAAATCCGATTCCATCGGGGCGATGTTGTAGAGAAGTTCGAGATCGAATTCGTCGATCAACTCGTTGACGGCCTCGCGTCCCATATCCGACCGCACTTCATTGATCACGAGTTCGATCGCCATGGCGGCATGCTGGCCGTATTGAGTGATGGCCGTTTCGATCCGTTCTCTGGCTTTGTCCAGGTCCATGGCGCCTCCCGAGGTTTCAGCCGGCCCGTTGGAGGAGATGGCGTAGCTCGGGCACCAGGTCCACTCCGCCGTTCGATCGACCGGACACGGCGGCATCAATCCCGGCGGTGAGGACCGGCTTGGCCTCCGCCGTCCTGCCGAGCGACAAGAGCGCCTTGCCCAGCGCCAGGTGCGAGGCGACATGTGTGGGGTCGAGTTGGATGGCGACTCGCAGGTGCTCGACGGCTTCTTCGGCATTGCCGCCTTCCTGTAGGATTTTATTGCCTAGGCCGTAGCGGCCCAGAAAGCCTTTGGGGTTTTTCTCTACCATCTGACGGAATGCGCCGATATCCATACTGCTCCTCTCTCTGATGTGACGGCTCACGAAATACCGCGGATTGTACCACCGGCCCGGCACCGTCAGCTATGGGCGGCGCGTAGACGGGCGAGCCGTTCTCGGTCGGCGGCAGCAGGGGGACGGCCCGTGCCGAGGGCCAGATGGTGCAGCCGTTCCACACATCGGATGGCGGCCACCGTGTCCTGTCGTTGTTCGTAGAGATCGGCCAGTTCTCGCAGCACCGCCGCTTCGCCGGCTGGATTGCCCAACCTGATGAAATGTTCCGTCGCGTTGTTGAAACAGCGTTCCGCCTCCACCGACCGGCCGCTGTCGAGAAAGGTCTTCCCCAACTGGCTGTAAGTGCCGGCCAGACCCTCTTCGTTGCCCACGAGACGATGGCAGTCGAGCGCCTGCGTGAAGAGCCGGACGGCCTCGTCCCATCGGTGCTGTCTCGCTTCTTCCATGGCGAGGTTGTGATAGAGAATGCCGAGGGCGCGTTGATCGTTGAGCGGCTTCAGGAGATCAAGCGCCTCCAGGTAATAGGGCCTGGCCTTGTCGGGACGGTCGGCGCCGACATGCAGGTTGCCGAGGTTGACGAGCGTGTGCGCGATGGCATGGGGGTTTTGCTCCACGCGTTGAATCGCCAATACCTCCTTGTAACAGGCTTCGGCTCGGTCGAAGTCGCCGGCAAGCGCGCAGGTGTTGCCCAGGTTCCCCAGGCTGTTCGACAGTTCTCGTTGGTTGTTGGCCAGGCGGTCATCGGCCACGGCGGCTTCCCAGGCGGCTCGCGCTTGGCGGAGATCGCCGCGGTGGAGAAAAATGCGCGCGCGATGTTTGTCGTTTTCTGCCATCAGTCCCCGCCTTTGGGGGTGTCCTTGCGATATTCCGCTACGATTTCGTCTTCCTCCTCCAAGCCCAAGCCGGCGCGGAAGGAGTCGAGCAATTCGCTGATCTGAGCCACCTGTTGCGGATCCTTTCCGTCTCGGGCCGACAGGTAGGTTTCGGCGAGCCTCATGCCGGTGTGGAAATGTCGGGCGATCGTTTCCTCGGTGACCTGCTGCCAGGTGATATAGATGCAAAAGGCCCGAAAGGTCGACGCCTGCGGATGGCGTTCCGCCAGCGTCAGGAGCTGTTCATAGGCGTTTCGAGCTTCGGCACCCGCGCTCGAAGAGAAAATCTCTTCCAATTCGACGGCGCGATCCCAGTCGGCGCCGAGCTCGCATTCGGATCGGGCAAAACTCTCTTGCGCAGCCAAGGCAGCATCGAATCGCATGGGTCCTCCAAGAGGGCCAGAATACCGAGGTGCTGGAACCTAGGTCAATGAGCGGCACTTGAGTTAGGCGTGCGGGCGCTGTAGAGTGCGCGTGGTGAGCCAGGGCCCCGAGTCCTTCCTGCCAGGAGGCGATTCATATGGCGACCGCGTCCATGATGCTTCCGCTGGGAACTCCCGCTCCTCCCTTTGCCTTGCCCGATGTCGTCAGCAGGCGAACGGTCTCTCTCGACTCCTTCAGCGATCAGGTGGTCCTGCTGGTGATGTTTATCTGCCGCCACTGTCCCTATGTCATGCATGTAGAAGAGGAGTTGGCCAAAATCGGTCGGGACTACGCAGCCAAGGCCGTGGGGATCGTCGCCGTGAGCAGCAACGATCCGTCGGCCTATCCCGACGATGCGCCGCCTCGGTTGAAGGATATGGCCCAGCGCTTGGGGTTCGTTTTTCCCCTCTGCTTCGACGAAACGCAAGCGACGGCCAAGGCCTATCGCGCCGCCTGCACGCCGGACTTCTACCTGTTCGATCGTGAGCGGCTATTGGTCTATCGCGGGCAACTCGACGACAGTCGCCCCAGCAACAACAAACCCGTCACCGGCAGCGATCTGCGCGCGGCTCTGGATGCCGCGTTGGCCGGGACTCCCATCGATCCCAACCAGAAGCCTAGCCTGGGCTGCAGCATCAAGTGGAAACCGGGCAACGCGCCGCAATACGCCTGGTAGGGCCTTCGTTTACTTTCCTTCCCGCCGCTCGTTAGACTAGGCGCATGAGTTCGGAGTTACCGATTTTTCCGCCGCCGGCGGCGCCCCTGTTCGGCGACCCGGTCGAACAGGTGATCCATTACCATCAGCGGACCAAGCACCATTACAATCGGTACGCGCGTTCGCTCGGCTTTCTGGATTGGGCGAACCAACCGGATCCGTTTCGCCGCTTCGCAGAGGCGCCTTTCGTGCCGCTGCCGCTGGTGGTGGAGGAGCCACGGTCCCCAGCCTATGAAGCGTTGTACCAGCCGGGAGCGGTTGCGGTTCAATCGGTGACTGTCAGGGCGCTTGCGCTGTTGCTCGAATTGTCGCTCGGCCTCTCGGCCTGGAAACGGGCGGGGGAGTCCGAGTGGGCGCTCCGCAACAATCCCTCATCCGGCAACCTGCATCCGACAGAAGGGTACCTCGTGCTGCCGCCACTCGATGGGTTGGATCTCACGCCGGGCCTGTACCACTATGCTCCCAAAGAACATGGGCTGGAAGGCCGCGCGGCGTTTTCTTCCGAGCTGCTGGCCCGCCTACTGGCTCCGTTTCCCCAGGAGGCGTTTCTCTTCGGCCTGACCTCCGTGTTGTGGCGGGAGGCCTGGAAGTACGGCGAGCGGGCGTTCCGGTACTGCAACCATGATATCGGTCACGCGGTCGGCGCGGTGCGGATCGCGGCGGCGACGCTTGGCTGGAGGGTGCTGCTGGTGGACGGCCACGACCAGAATACGGGCGCGCGCCTGCTGGGGACCCATCGATCGGAGGACTTTGGGGAGGCAGAACCGGAACATCCCGATTGTCTGATGGTGGTCTGGCCGGAACGACGGCCGGAGTGCGAGGAGATTCCTCTCTCTTTGGACGAGGCATTGGTGAAGGAGTTGGCGGTCGGGCCCTGGCAGGGGAAGGCCAATCGGCTGACCCGCGAGCATGCCGTCCATTGGGAGGCGATCGACCGGGTGGCGGACGCATCGTGGAAGACGGTGACGGAGGCCGGCAGCCTGCCGTTGGTTCAACGTGAGACGCTGTCTCAAGACGCCGGCGAGTCTCACCAGCGAGTGCTGGGCGGGCCCTCAGCCGGTCGAATCATTCGGCAGAGGCGAAGTGCGGTGTCCTTCGACGGTCACACGTCCATCACGGCCGCCGCGTTCTTTCGCATCCTTCAGCGGGTGATGCCGCAGGCTGATCGGTCGCCGTTGGCTCGTCCCGTCCCCTGGGATGTCTTGCCCTGGCAGCCGGCCGTTCACCTCATGTTGTTCGTCCATCGGGTAGAGGGACTGATGTCAGGCCTCTACGTGCTGATTCGAGATCCAGCCAAGTTGTCCGTGATGCAGCAGGCGATGAGTGCGGACCTGGAGTGGACTTCCGCCCCCGGTTGCCCTGCGGACCTTCCGCTCTATTGGTTGCTGCAGGGCGATGCGCGGCGCGCGGCTGCGCAAGTGAGTTGTCAGCAGGCGATCGCCGGCGACAGCGCCTTCTCGCTCGGCATGGTGACGGAGTTCGAGGGCCGCTTGCGACAGGGTGGCGCCTGGTGGTATCCACGGTTGTTTTGGGAAGCAGGCTTGGTGGGGCAGGTGTTGTATCTGGAGGCAGAGGCGGCCGGCGTGCGGGGCACGGGCATCGGCTGTTTCTTCGACGATCCGGTCCACGAAATCGTGGGCATCAAGGACCTGACAGTCCAATCGCTCTACCATTTTACGATCGGCGGGCCGGTGGAGGACGCACGGCTGCAGACCCTGCCGCCCTACCATCATCTTGCGAGACGAGAGGCGACCTGACCATGTTCAAAATCAAGAAGAAGATCGAGAAACCGAAACCGCCGGTCCTGTACAACGTGATCGAGGACTATTCGGAATTTGACGCGCCGGGCAACGTCACGGTCTGCGCCATGACGTTGCCGGAAGATACGGCGGCACATGCCAAGATTTTGTCCGAAAGTTACGATGTGCCGCTGGACAAGATGGTGAAGCTGCTCGCCGAAGGCGGCGTCTATGTCTACCCGCAGGAGGGCGGCTTGCTCACTCGGGGCCTCTTCGCCTGCCACGTGGATCCCTCCGGCGCCGCACCCAAACAGACCTGGACCTTGGATCTGATGCAATTTGCCGAGGCGGAGCAATGGGCGCGGGCCCGTACCTGTCCTCTGCTGGAGGCCGCTGCGGAAGTCTTTCACCGCACACTTCCCGAGGAACTCAAGACGAAGCTGACCCAGAAGAACCTCGGACTGGACTACCGCACGCTGGATCGGGCGGTGGCGAAGGGCGGAGACATCAAGTACATCGATTTCCGGAAGGATTGGTCGCCGCATTTCAAGCGGCTCTGCATCATGCCGGATGGACGGCTCGTGGAAACGGGCGGGTTGGAAGAATTCGCCCAGTTACACCAGATCACCGTGCCACAGGCGAAGAAACTCGTCGAAGAAGGTGGCACGATGGACCTGGCAGGTGGCGAGGTGTTGGCCTGTCAGATCGTGAACGGGCAGCCGGCTGTCGCCCGCTTCAGCGCAAAAAATTATGCCAAGGCGAAGGAGCTGGCAACGAGCAAGGGGTTGCACATCATGGACGCGCTGAGTGAAGTGGCGTACAACGACCCAGGCATGATGCGGACCCTCCAACGCAAGGAACTGGGCGCGCGCCTCTCATGAAGCGAGCGATCCTCAGCCTCGCCGTCGTGCTGACGCTGACCGGCTGTGCAGGCCCCAGACCCATCCTCTATCCGAACGATCACTACCGGCAGGTCGGGCCGGATGCCGCCGAGGCCGACATCAAGGATTGCATGGAACTGGCGAAGGAAGCCGGGGCGTCACCCAGCCAGGGAAAGAGCGCGCAGGTGGCGACCGGTACGGTGGGCGGCGGGGCGGTCGGTTCGGCGGCCGGGGCGGTGGGGGGAGCGATTCTTGGGCATCCCGGTCGTGGAGCCATGGTGGGCGCAGCCAGCGGGGCGACGGCCGGATTTCTTCGCAGCCTGTTTCGGCGCTCGCCGCCGAGCGGCGCCTTCACGGGTTTTGTCGACCGTTGCCTGCGTGAGCGGGGCTACGATCCGACCGGTTGGCAGTAGGTGCTTCAATGCGCTGCTCGGGCCGCGCGCGTTCCCTCCTGACGTACCATTCTCCCAGCGTCATTCCCACATACGCTCCCAGCACATTGTCCACTAGATCGAGCAGGGACGTACTCCGGTTGTGGCAATAGACCTGGTAGTACTCGATGCTCAGCGACAACGCGAAGGCCAGGAGCAGCAGGAGACGCCGTGACACGGCCGGACCGTGCAACCCTCGGAGCGTGAAGAATAGGCCGAAGGGGGCGAAGAGGGCGATGTTGGCGACCGCATCGACGGCCAGATCCAGCAAGACCTGCGGCGAACTCAGTTGATCCGGGGTCGGGATCCACCGGACGAACTCCCAATGGGAATGCCCGACGAAGTTGTGTAGCGGCAGGATGCCCACCATGACGATGAGGAGGGTCCACGCGCCCCAGAGGACTCCTATGCGGGTGGAGGTCAGAATCACGGAGACCGGCGCAACCGGGAGGCTGGGAGCGGAGGAGTCATGCCGCGATTGTTGCAGATCCGGTGAGAGGCTTTCCACCCGTTTTTACTCCAGGCTGGTTGGTGGAGAAGAGGTAGGGGTGTGCGGGAGAAGGGGGCGGAGCGCCTAGGACTGGGCCAGTTCCGCCTCCACGGCCTTCAACAGTTCCTTGAGATCGAACGGCTTGGAGAACGTGCGGTGCGCACCGAAGAGTTTCGCGATGTCCAGAAAGTCGCGATCCCCCTGCGCGCCCGTCATGGCGATGATCTTGGTGTCGAGGTACTCGCGAGTGAGTTGGAGGGTGGCTTCCAGCCCGTCGACTTCCGGCATCAGCAAGTCCATGATGAGCAGGTCGGCCTTGTTGTTGTGGTAGAGAGTCAGGGCCTCCCGCCCGTCCTGCGCCTCCAGCACCTTGTGGCCGGACTTTTCCAGGACCTCGCGCAAGAGGCTGCGGATGGATGCTTCGTCGTCGATCACCATGATGGTCGCCATAACTACTCCTCGGGATATGAACTCAGGTTGGCTGTCGGATGTATGGGAGACGCCATGCCTGGCTGGATGTTGTCAGGCTCAAGTCGTAGGGGAAGCTTACCCCCGAGCAGGAGTTCTGTCCAGGGAAGCGACGAAACTGCCAGGCCTTAGGCGTGAGGGACGGGCCATCATCCCGGCGAGCTGCCGATGTCGGGAGGACCGGCGACGAACCGATAGAGGGCAGGAAGCACCAGTAACGTCAGCACGGTCGAGGTGAAGAGGCCGCCGATGACCACCGTCGCCAGCGGCCGCTGCACCTCCGCACCCAAGCCGGTCGCCACAGCCATGGGAACGAAGCCGAGGCTCGCCACCAGTGCGGTCATCAAGACCGGTCGAAGCCGATCCATGCTGCCTTGAATCACCGCCGCTTCCGCCGACATGCCGCTTACCTGTAACTGACCGATGTGGCTCACGAGCACGACCGCGTTGAGGACGGCGATACCGAAGAGCGCAAGACACCCGATGACGGCGGAAATGCTGAGGGGTAGGCCGCGCAGCCACAGGGCGAAGAGGCCTCCAGACAGCGCGAGCGGGACGTTCAGAAAAATCAGAAGCGCCGGCCTGAGGCGACCGAAGACGATCGAAAGGAGACTCAGGATCATCAGCAACGTGAGGGGCACTACGATGGCCAGCCGTTCGGCGGCCTCTTGCAGATGCTGGTACTGCCCGCCCCACATCAGCTCATAGCCCGGAGGAAGCGTGACGGCTCGGGCCACCGCCCCCTTCGCCTCGGTCACGAATCCGCCCAGGTCGCGTCCGCGGATATTGCATTCCACGACGATGCGCCGTTGCACGTGTTCGCGGCTGATTTGCGCCGGACCAGAATCCAGCCGCACGTCCGCCACACGCGAGAGGGGGACGAGTTCGCCATGCTGAGTCGGTATTAAGAGCCGGCCCAGGGCCGCAGGGTCCTGGGCGAGGTTCTCCGCTAAGCGCACGACCACCTCGAATCGTCGTGGCCCTTGGATGACCATGCCGACCGGTTGGCCCGCGCGTGTCGTCCGTACGACGGTGAGCAGGTCCTCGGCCGTGAGGCCGTAGCGGCCGATCTCCGCGCGGTCGACGATGACGCGCAGCAGCGGCAGCCCCGCCACCTGTTCGACTTTCACGTCTGCGGCACCCGGGAGCCCCTGCAGCGTCTGCGCCACCCGTTCGGCCTGCCGGCGAAGCAAGTCCAGGTCGGCGCCGAAGATTTTCACGGCCAGATCCGAGCGTACCCCGGCGATCAATTCGTTGAACCGCATCTCGATCGGCTGCGTAAACCCGAGGCCCACGCCGGGCACGGCCTCGGCGATGGCCTGCCGCATCACTTCGATCAACTCCTCGCGCGTGCCGGCCGTGGTCCATTCCCTCGCCGGCGTGAGGATGACGAAGACATCCGACAGTTCCACGCCCATCACGTCCGTCGCCACCTCCGGGCTACCGGTTCTGGTGACGACCTGCCTGACTTCGGGGAACCGCCGGAGCACCTGCTCGATCCGTAACGCGGTCTGGACCGATTCGCTCAAGGAAATGCTCGGCAACCGCCACACTTGAATCGCGAGATCCCCCTCCTCCAGACGCGGTACGAATTCCACGCCCAGGGAGGCGCCGAGCGCGAGACTCACGACGAACAGTCCGGCTGCGATTCCTGCCGGCCAGATCGGCCGCGCGACCGCCCGGCGCAACCAGGGTTCATACAGTTGTTTCAAGGAGCGGACGAGCCTCGTTTCCCGATCGTGCCGGTCTTCCCGCACGAACCAGAACGAGAGCAGCGGCGTGAGGGTCATGGCCAGGACCAGCGAGCCCGCCAACGCCATGATGACCGTCACGGCCATGGGGCGAAACATTTTGCCTTCGATGCCGGTCAACGCCAGGATGGGAACGTACACCAGAATGATGATGCTCACCGCCAGCGTCACCGGCCGCAGCACTTCGCGCCCGGCGGCCAGAATCGTAGCGGCCCGCTCCTCTCGCGTCCGGGGTTGTGCGGCGGCGAGGCGGCGCAGAATGTTGTCGACCATGACGACGGACCCGTCGACCAGCAACCCGAAATCGACGGCCCCCAGGCTCATGAGGTTCCCAGACAGTCCGGCCTGGACCATGCCGGTAAAGGCGAGCAGCATCGCCAGCGGAATGGCCGAGGCGACGATCAGGCCTGCGCGCAAGTCGCCGAGAAAGAGGAACAGCAGGGCCACCACCAACAAGCCCCCTTCCAGCAAGTTGTTCCGGACGGTGGTGATGACCTGCTCGACGAAGTGCATGCGGTCATAATAGGGTTCGATGGTCACGCCCGCCGGGAGGCTGGCCTGGATGTCCCGGACCCGCGCCTTGACGCGAGCGACCACGTCGTGAGCGTTCTCGCCGGCCAGCATCTGCACCATCCCGATCACGGTTTCACCTTCGCCCATGGCGGTGGCGGCACCGATCCGCAACGCCGAACCCTCCTTTACTTCGGCAAGATCGCGGATGGAGATCGGCACGCCGCCGGGCCCATGGGAGATGACGACCCTCTCGATGTCCTGGACCTGTGCGGCGAGGGCTTCGCCGCGAATCACCAGTTGCTCACGTTGACGTTCGATGTAGCCGCCGCCCGCGAGACGATTGTTGCGCTCCAGTGCGTCGAAGACCTCCCGCAGGGTGAGCTTGTAGGCGAGGAGTTTCGAGGGATCGACGATCACCTGGAACTGCCGCGGCTCTCCACCCCAAATGTTGACCTCGACCACGCCTGGCACCGCCCGCAGTTTCAGGGCGATGTCCCATTCCAGCAGCGTATGCAGGGCCATGGGGCTGTACCCCGGTCCCTTGACCGTGAACTGGTACACCTCGCCGAGGCCGGTCGTCAGGGGACCCATGACGGGCCGGCCATACTCGGTGGGAATGCGCTCCATGGCCTGCGCCAGCCGTTCCGCGACGGCCTGCCTGGCCCGATAGATGTCAACATAGTCCTCGAAGATGGCGGTGACGGCGGAGAGGCCATAACGCGAGACGGAGCGCAGTTCGCGCAGCGCCGGGACTCCGTTCAGCGACGCCTCGATCGGAAAGGTCACGAATTGTTCCACCTCGACCGGCCCCAAGGCGGGAGTCCTCGTCAGGACCTGTACCTGTACCGGCGTCAGGTCCGGCACGGCATCGAGGCTGAGTCGCGAGAAGGACCAGAGACCGATGATGATGATCACCAGGGTTGCCATCAGGGTGAAGAAGCGATACCGGAGTGAAAACGCCAAGAGTCGTTCCATGGGGCCTCATTCTCCCGAGTCGATCTGGGACTTCAGCAACAGGGTCTTGAGATCGAAGACTCCGTCCACCACCACGCGCTCGCCTTCCGCGACGCCGCTTGTTATTTCGATCCAGCCGCCGCCTTCACGGCCGCCGCTGATGGGCCGGAACGAGTAGCCCTGATCCTGTTCGACGAACAGGCCCCGTTGCTGCTCGACGGTCGTGACGGCGGAAAGAGGCACGGCCAAGACCGGCGGGGCCGGCCGGCTGAGGGTCACGTCCACGTATTCGTGCGGCTTCAACCGGCTCTGCTCATTGACGACTTCGAAGCGGAGGCGGATGGTTCTCGTGGTCTCATCCGCGACGGGCGCGAGATAGGTGAGCGGGGCTGTGACGGTTTCGCCGCCTTTCGGCGTGATCCTGCCGATGTCGCCCAGTGTGAATCGGCGCGCCTGTTCGAGCGGCAGGTTCGCGAAGACCCACACGCGGCCGGTATCGACGATCTCGAAGAGTGGCTCTCCCGCGGCCACGCCCTGGCCGAGCACGGCTTGTTGTGCCACGATGGTGCCGGCGATCGGAGCGGTGACCCTGTAACGATGGCCCTGCTCATGCAGGCCTTCTTCGAGTTCCTTGAGGTCCTTGCGCGACAAGCCCATGTTGAGCAGCTTTTCGCGGATGTGTTGGTAGCGGGCCTTCGTCTCCAGGTAACGCCCCCGGTCCTCGATGAGGCGACGCTCCGTGACGATGTCGTCCTTGCGGAGTTGCTCGGTCCGCCGATAGGTGTCTTCCGCCACATCGGCCTGGGCCTTGCCGACGAGATATTCTTCGATCAATTGATCGAGCTGGAGGCTGAGGATGTCCGCCAGCGGTTGACCGACTCGTACCTGGTCCCCCAGCCGGCGATGGATCGTTTCGATCTGGCCCATGATGCGCGACGTGACCTTGGCCACCTGTTTCAAATCCAACGCGACTTCGCCGGGCGCCGTGATCACGTCGGGAACGACCTGCGGACGAACCGGTTCGATACGCAGATGATTCCGGACGGCGGCCGGCGGTTGGATCACGGCTTGTGCGCGTTCGCCGGTTGTGGTCGATGGTGCGGGTACGGAGGCCGGCGTTCGCGGTTCTTGATCGCCGCACGCTCCAAGGAAGGGCAGAAGGAACAGGATGCAGCTCGGGATGATCGTGCGTCGTCCGCTCATGAGTGGTTTCCTCTTTCTTTCGCAGGACGCTGATACCTCGCTCACAGCGGAGCGCCCAGTGAGCGCTCCAGCCGAGTGAGCGCGATCGACAGTTCGCTCTGCGCCTGGGCGTATTCGAGCAGGGTTTGCCGGTAGACCCGCTGCGCATCGAGCAGATCCAACAGCGTGGCCGCTCCATGACGGAACGACATCTTCGCCAACGCCACGGTTTGCTCGGCTTGCTTCAGCAGACCGTTGTCGAAGACTTGTAATTGTTCGTGCGCGGTCAACACCTCCTGGACATGTTGGGTGATGGCCGCCTCCAACTCATGGCGGACCCGCAGCCGTTCGGCATCCGCACGATGTTTGGCGCCCAACGCCGTCTGGATTTCGCCTTGCCGCCGATACCAGAGCGGCAGGGGCACGCTGATCCCGGCGACCAAGGATTCGTCGCCGGCCTCCCGGTGGTAACTGCCGAGGAGCGTGATGTTCGGGACCCGCGCCTCCCGCTCGAAGCGCAGGCTGTGATCGGCCTGCTCCGCGAGTTTGGCCAAACGGCGAATGGCGGGATGTTGCTCGATCGCGAGGGCCGTCAGGGGATCCGGGTCCAGCGCCTGCGACAAGGATCGAAATTCCCCTTGAATGGAAAAGCCCTTCCCCAACGTGCCGGCAGCGAGCGCATTCAGGCGCGCCCCGGCGGCGAGCAACGCGTGCTGCGCCCGTGCCAGGTCTTTCTGGGCCTTTTGAAGTTCGACGCCCGCCTTCAGCCTGTCGAAGGAGGTGGCTTCGCCCGCTGCGACCCGTGCCTGGACCGTCCGCTGCATCTCCTCTACGGCGGCCACGTGTTGGCGGGCAAGTTCGGCATCACGCTGCTGATAGAGCAGTTGATAGAAAGCTACCTTCACATCGGCCGACAACGACACCTTCGCCTCGTCCAACGCGGCGCCGGCTCCGGCGACTCCGGCATCGGCGGCCTCCTGTCGTGCCGACCGTTTGCCTGCCCATTCGATCGGTTGTTCAACGAGGAGGGTTCGTTCGGTGACACGAACGCCCGTGCTCGGGTCGCGGATGGCTCCGCGTCCGGCGCTCCCGGTGATGGAGGGATTGAGGTAGGCGCCCGCGGCGATCTGTTGGCCGCGGCTCTGTTTGACCAAGCCTTCGGCGCCGGCGAGTGTCGGACTGTGCCGTTCGGCGAGGGTCAGAATGTCTTGCAAGGTATAGATGCGGCGGACCGAGTCGTCCGCCAGGAGCGGACCGGCGTCGAGCACCAGCCACAAGCAGAGTGACACGACGCACCATGTGACAGAACCGTAAGTCATCATGACGAACCTCCTCCGCGACATAGGTAGAAGGACACCGGCGGGCACAGTTCAACGCCCACGCGTTCGCGGTGACTGGCGACGGACTAATGGACTGGCTGTCAGAGGGAGGAGGCCGGTGGAGCGCGGGGCGGATACTCGCGGGCTGACGGGACGGTCGGTGGAGGTGGTAAGGCCTCACGCGCAGCCCAGCCTACCGGCTCGGGCAACGGCAGGATTTCTCCGACAAGCGTGAGCGGCGTCGCCGAGGGAAGTTTGAGTTGTTTTCGATCGGTGGAATCGTTCAGTAGCGAGAAGCCGACTTCCGGATGTTCGTCCCAAACATGCTCGAGTAGGGGCAACGGTGACAGGAGTGTGTCGTGTGTGTGGCCGTCGTACTCCCCCTCCAAGTCTCCCGAAAAAATCGTGTGAATCGTGCCCCCGTGGATATGGCCCGATTCGCCGTGATGGGCCTCCATCTCCGGGTGGACGTGGAAGAGCGGCATGAGCAGGAGCCACGCGATGGCCCAGGCACGCAGGACTATGTGGACGAGAGAAGGAACGTGTGATCGGTTGAACATGGGCAGGAATCCTTGTCACGGACGCTATCACAGGTGACGGCGTCCATCAAGTCGTTCTGTGTCGAGGTGCGACAGAGGCATCAGGAAAGTAGACATGCAAGTTTGGTCGTGACGTGCGTCTTAGAGGATAGACCTTAAACGTGACGTGGTCGGGAAGGTTCGGTGAAGTCGTGACACGGTCTCATTCCTGTACGTACCACACATTGCTCGACGTGCTGCGCAGGCGCGCGGCGGATACGCCGTCCAAACGGGCCTATACGTACCTGCGCGACGGAGAACAGGACGAGCAGAGTTGGACCTATGGCGAATTGGACCGGCAGGCCAGAGCGGTCGCCGCCGTCCTGCAAGCCGCCGGGGCGGAGGGCCGGCGTGCCCTATTGCTGTATCCGCCTGGTCTGGACTACCTGGCCGCGTTTTTTGGTTGTCTCTACGCCGGGGTGGTGGCGGTGCCGGCCTACCCACCGCAACGACAACGGGGCCTGCCGCGCGTGCGAGCGATCCTCGCGGATGCGCAGGCTGCCTATGCCCTGTCGACGAGCGCAATCACGCAGGCACTCGAGCGCATCATCACCAAAGGGGAAACGTACGACGACCTCGCGGCTCTTCGATGGATCGATAGCGACCTTGTCGAGCCTGGCGCCGAACGCGATTGGGTTGAACCGCAGCTGACCGCCGACAGCTTGGCGTTTCTCCAATACACCTCCGGCTCGACGGGAAATCCCAAAGGCGTCATGGTCACGCATGCCAACCTCCTGCACAACCAGCGTCTGATTCAGGAGTCTTTCGGCCATACGGCGGAGGATGTCATCGTTGGGTGGCTGCCCTTGTATCACGACATGGGATTGATCGGAAACGTCTTGCAGCCGCTCTATCTCGGCGCCTCCTGCATCCTGATGTCGCCGGTGCACTTCCTGCAGAAGCCCGCGCGCTGGCTCTCGGCTATTACGAGGTATCGCGCCACCACCAGTGGTGGACCGAACTTTTCCTACGATCTCTGTGTGCGGCAGGTGACCGAGGCGCAACGGGCGTCCTTGGACTTGAGTGCTTGGGCCGTCGCGTTCAACGGCGCGGAGCCTGTGCGCGCCGCCACCCTCGACCGCTTCTCGGATCGGTTCCAGGACTGCGGCTTCCGCCGCCGCGCCTTTTATCCCTGTTACGGGTTGGCGGAGGCGACGCTTCTAGTCACGGGGGGTACGAAGGGGGAGGGCGCGAGGACGTTCTCGTATGGGGCGGCATCACCGGCCGGCAGAGAGGATCGTTTGCTGGTGAGCTGCGGCAGGAGTCGAGCAGGCCAGACGATCCGCATCGTCCACCCCGAATCCGGAATCGGGTGCCCCGATGGGGAGGTCGGCGAGATCTGGGTCGGCGGACCCTCTGTGGCCCAGGGCTACTGGCGAAAGGAGCAGGAATCCGAAGAGACTTTTCACGCCTGTCTGGCGCAGAGCGGGGAAGGGCCTTTTCTCCGAACCGGAGACCTCGGGTTGCTCCGCGAGGGGGAGTTGTTCGTCACCGGCCGGTTGAAAGACCTCATCATCATCAGGGGCCGCAACCACTATCCTCACGACATCGAACGGACGGTCGAGGAGAGTCATCCGGCGCTCCGGCCGGGAGGCTGCGCGGCCTTCTCGATCAGCGAGGAGGACGAGGAGCGGCTGGTCGTGGTGCAAGAGGTGGAGCCGCGGGCCCAGGGACTCGACGTTCCGGCGATCGCGGCGACTATCCGGCAGGCGGTGGCCCAGGCACATGAGTTGTCGATTGCCGCCGTCGTCCTGATCAAGGCGGGGAGTCTCCCAAAAACTTCCAGCGGCAAGGTGCAGCGCGGGCTCTGCCGGACACAATTTCTCGACCGGGCTTTGGCGACGGTGGGCACATCGTGCTTGGAGACATACTCGGGAGACATTGCTGTTGCCGAAGGGAACTCGGCAGGCGAGGTCGACTATGTAGCTCGGCTTGGCGCGGATCTCGTCGCAATTTGGTCAAACGTCTTGAACCGACCCATCGTCCGTCCGCAGGACGATTTCTTCGCCCTGGGCGGTGATTCCCTGCGAGGTCTCCAGATGGTCGCCCGTCTGCAGGAAGTCCGGGGTGTCGAGGTTCCCTTGGACGCCCTGTTCGAACATTCGACCCTCGCGGCCTTCACCACCTTCGTCGCCACCTGTTCGCCGACTCCTGCCTGCTCAACCCATGACCCGATTCAGCTCGTCTCGCGCGACGGGATACTGCCGCTGTCGTTCTCGCAGGAGCGGTTCTGGTTTCTCGATCAACTCTCGCCGGGAAGCTCGATCAATAACATTCCCGTCGCCTTGCGGCTGAAAGGTCCTCTCGATCGGGACGCCTTGTGTCGGGCGCTCAACGAAATCGTTCGGCGCCACGAGGTCCTGCGGGCCACCTTTGTCTCGATCGCCGGCCGCCCGACGCACGTGATCGCACCGGAGCTCACCCTCACGCTGCCGATCGCCCATTCGACCGCTCGAACGAAGGCGGAGCGCGAGGAGGAAATTGTGCGCGCCGTGCGGGCGGAGGCCTGCCGACCGTTCGATTTGGCTACCGGTCCCCCCATCCGTTGTTGTCTCTTCCGGTTGGATGAAGAGGACCATGTGCTTTCGCTGACGTTGCACCACATCGTGGCGGACGGCCGCTCGATGGAGGTGCTCAGGCGTGAACTGGCGGCGCTCTACGAGGCGTTCAAGGAGAACCGGGATTCACCGTTGCCGAAGTTGTTGCTGCAATATGTCGATGTCGCGGCCTGGCAGCGGCAACAGGCTGGCGGAGCGGAAGAACACAGACAGCTCGACTATTGGCGGGGCCGTCTGGACGGAGTGCCGCCGCTGCTGACCCTGCCCTGGGACTTTACGCGCCCGGCCGTTCAAGGGCATCGAGGTGCGCGTTACGCGTGGACGATACCAGCGGCTGTAGTCGGTCGGCTGCAGGAGGTGGGGGCCCGTTACCGAGCGACGCCGTTCATGTTGCTCCTTGCGGCCCTTGGTATTCTGCTGTCGCGCTACAGTCGCCAAACCGATTTCTGCATCGGGACCCCGGTCGCCAATCGCCGGCGGCGTGAGACGGACCACCTGATCGGCTGTTTTGTCAATACCGTCGCGCTCCGTATGGACCTGTCCGGAGACCCGCCGTTTCCCTCATTGCTGGAACAAGTGCGCCGGACCGTCCTGGAGGCGCAGGCGCATCAGGAGCTTCCCTTCGAGCGACTGGTTGATGCCTTGGGGCTGGCAAGGGATCTCGGCCACACGCCCCTCTTTCAAGTCATGCTGGTGTTGGAAGACAACCCGACGGAGGCCGGTCGGCTGGGAGACCTCGAAGCCTCCCGCCTGGACGTCAGCACCCAAACCTCGGCGTTCGACCTGACGCTGGAACTGGTGCGGAAATCGGACGAAAGTCTAGACGCCGTGGTCGAATACAGCACGGACCTCTTCGCCGACGATACCATCGCGCGGATGGCCGGGCATCTGCAGGAGCTGGTGCGTCGAATCGTCACGGCCCCCGATGCGCGCCTGAGCGGCTGGCCGATGCTCTCGATCGCCGAACAGGCGTCGGCGCTCGCCGACGGTCGAGGCCCGCGGACAGCCCCGCCGCAGGAATCCTGTCTCCATCGCCTGATCGAAGCGCGGGTGAAACGGGTGCCGGACGCAGTCGCGCTGGAAGGGACTCGCACCGCCGTCACCTATGATTCGCTCAATCGGATGGCCAACCAACTCGCACGGTATCTGCGGCTGCAAGGCGTCGGACCGGATGTGCCGGTGGGACTCTGCGTGGACCGTTCGTTGGAGATGGCCGTCGGGCTATTGGGATGCCTCAAGGCGGGGGCGACCTACGTACCCATGGACCCGTCCTATCCCTTGGAGCACCGCGCCGCCATCCTCAGGGATGCGCAACCGCGCCTGTTGTTGACCCAGCGCAGACACATCGGAACCCTCCCCCCGCAAGCCCCTCCGGCCTTCGCGTTGGATGACGAGTGGGCGGCGGCCGCCGTCTTGCCCGACCATGATCTTGAGAGCGGTCCCCATCCAGACAGCTTGGCCTACCTGCTCTACACCTCCGGAACCACCGGACGGCCGAAGGGCATCGGCATTCCCCATCGCGCCTTGGCGAACCATGGCCTTGCGACGGCGGAGGCCTACGGCCTCGCTCCCTCGGACCGTGTGCTGCAGTTTGCGTCCGTGAGTTTCGATGTGGCGGCGGAAGAATGTTTCCCGACTTGGCTGGCCGGCGGCACGTTGGTGCTGCGCTCCGATGAGCCGGTTCCCGCCTACGGTGATTTCTTGGCCTTCCTGCGGGAACGAAATGTGACGGTCGTGAATTTGCCGACGCCCTACTGGGCGGGTTGGGCGGAGGAACTCGAGCGGACGACATCGCCGCTCCCTCCCTCCTTGCGCCTGGTGATCGTGGGAAGCGAGAAGGCCCAGCCCGACGATCTGCGTCGCTGGCAACGGATGGCCGGTCCTTGCGCCTGGTGCAATGCCTACGGCCCGACCGAGGCTACGATTACCGCGAGCATCTATCGCCCGAGTGCGTCGGTGGAACCGACCGCCTTGCGCACCGTTCCGATCGGTCGGCCGATCGCGAATGTCGAACTGTACGTCCTCGATCCGCATTTGCAGCCGGTGCCGGTCGGTGTTCCCGGCGATCTCTACATCGGCGGTGCGGGGTTGGCGCGCGGGTATCACCGGCAGCCGGCACTGACCGCCGAACAGTTCGTCCCGCATCCCTTCAGCTCCGACCGCGGGGCGTGCCTCTATCGGACCGGGGATCTCGCCCGCCGCCGATCCGACGGCAATGTCGAATTTCTCGGGCGGAGAGACGAGCAGGTCAAGATCCGGGGATTCCGCGTGGAACTCCGCGAAATCGAATGCCACCTTCGTGCCCATCCGCAGGTGAAGGATGTGCGGGTGTTTCTGAGATCCGACGCTTCCGGCGATTGGCCTGCGCTTCTGGCCGGGCTGGGCGGGGAGGAGCAGGAGCGGATGGTGCGGGACATCGAAGCCCTATCGGTTCAGGAAGCGCAGTGGCTCTATGACCTGGAGTCGGATGCCGAGCAACGGAGGAAGACGGTGATTCAACGCAAGCCGGAGTTCGAAGTGTTCCTCAAGATCAACAAAGACGAGTTTCTGACGCCGCCGCGCGCCAACCAGCGCAACTGGCTGCTGCGGCGAGCGCTGGACGAGTTCTCCGACGACCTCCTTGCCCTCGACGAGGTGTCCAAGCGATTCGTCTCTGGGTCGGATCGGACGGATATCGCCAATACCTGGGTAGACAGTCAGGCGGAGTATCGGCCGTCGGAACTGATCATCGAGGGCCAGCAGGTCATGCAGGATTGGGAAGCGCCCCTGATGAAGGCGATGGCCGACATCGTCACCGAACGACAGGGCGACGTGCTGGAGGTAGGGTTCGGCATGGGGATCTCAGCCACCTCCATTCAAGCGGGCCGGCCCCGGTCCCACACCATCATCGAGTGCAACCGCGAGGTCATGCGCGCCTTCGATGAGTGGGCCCGACGTTACCAGGGGCGCGACATCCGCCTCGTGCAGGGACGCTGGCAGGACGTGGTCGATGAGATCGGCCCCTTCGACGGAGTCTTCTTCGATACGTACCCCGCCAGCGAGGCGGAGTTCGAGGAGGCGGTAATCAACAGCATCAATTTCGCCGAGGGCTTCATTCCGGTCGCCGCCAAGCTGCTGCGCCCGGGCGGCGTGTTCACCTACTACACCAACGAGATCGATTCCTTCAGCCGGCGGCACCAACGGTTCCTGCTCAAGCACTTCGGGTCCTTCACGCTGAGCGTGGTTCGGTCGCTGCTGCCGCCGGACGACTGTCACTACTGGTGGGCCGACTCGATGGCCGTCGTCAAGGCGGTGAAGTGACATGACGGACGTGATGCAGCGGGTGCAACGACTCAGCGAATCCCATCGCCGATTGCTGCGGTTGCGTCTGATGCAGCAGGGGCGGGCGCAGGAGGCCCGACTGGTGGGCTACGTCATTCCCCACCAGCCGCAAGGCCTCACCGGCCAAGCCCTGCGTACGTTTCTCTCCGAGCTGGTCCCCGAGTACATGGTGCCCAACCAGTGGGTCTTCGTCGACGCCTGGCCGGTGACATCGCGCGGCAAGGTGGATCGAAAGGCGCTGCAGGCCATGGCGTGTTCGACGCCCGATCCCGTCCGAGGCCCGGCCCCGCACAACGATTGCGAACGGGCGGTGGCGGCCATCTGGGAAGAGGTGCTGGGCGTGCGCAGCGTCGGCCTCCACGACAACTTCTTCGACTTGGGCGGCCATTCCCTGTTGTTGCCGACGGTCCTGACCAGAGTCCGAGCGCTCGCCGGCCGCGAACTGTCGATGGTGGAGTTGTTTCGATATCCCACGGTCCAGACCTTGGCTGCCGCGATCGCCGGGCCTCAAGAGGCCGGGGGTGAGGGGACGGGGATCGGTCGGTTGAAAGACTCCCGCGATGCGGGCGTGCGACGGATGACACAGCGTCGCGCGAAACAAATGGCATCGAGGAGCGAATGAACCGTTCAGACCCGGACCTCGATTCAGCCGAACCGCGTGATGGGCTGGAGATCGCCATCGTCGGCATGGCCGGCCGGTTTCCCGGCGCCTCCGATGTCGCCGCCTTTTGGCGCAACCTCGCGGCGGGAATCGAGTCGGTTTCGGAACTTACCGCCAGGCAACTGTCGGAGGCCGGTGTCGACCGGCAGATCGCCGAACGCCCGAACTATGTCAGGGCGCGCGCCGTGCTGGATGGCGTGGACCTGTTCGATGCGCCCTTTTTCGGCATGACGCCGAAGGAAGCGGAAATCACGGACCCCCAACAACGCCTCCTCTTGGAGTGTGCGTGGGAAACCCTGGAGAGCGCCGGGTACGACCCCTTCCGGTACGAAGGGTCGATCGGAGTCTATGCCGGATCGAGCACCAGCGGGTATCTCTATCATCTGTTTCCGCGTCGGGTCCTGCTCCAATCACCCGCCGAGATGGCGGCCATGTTGGGGGTGGAGAAGGACTCGCTCGCGACGCGGGTCTCGTACAAATTGAATTTGCGGGGTCCGAGCCTGGCGGTGCAGACGGCCTGTTCCACCTCGCTGGTGGCGGTCCATCTGGCCTGTCAGGCCCTGCTCAGCGGCGAATGCGACATGGCCTTGGCGGGCGGTGTGTCCGTGACCGTGCCGCAAACGGTCGGTTACCTCTACCAGGAAGGAGGCATCGTCTCGCCGGACGGTCACTGTCGAACCTTCGACGCCAAGGCGGAAGGTACGGTCGGCGGCAGCGGAGTGGGGCTCGTGCTGCTCAAGCGGCTGCAGGAGGCCTTGGCCGACGGCGATTACATCCTGGCGGTCATCAAGGGGTCTGCGATCAACAACGACGGAGCCTCCAAGGTCGGGTACACGGCGCCCGGCGTCGAAGGCCAGGCACAGGTGATCAAGGCAGCCCACGTGGCGGCGGGGGTGGAGGCGGACTCAATCTCCTATGTCGAGGCCCATGGGACCGGCACGCCGATGGGCGATCCCATCGAAGTAGTGGCCCTCACCGCGGCCTTTCGGGAGTCGACCGCCAGAACGGGCTTCTGTGCGATCGGCTCGGTGAAGACCAACATCGGCCATCTCGATGCCGCGGCCGGCATCGCCGGTCTGATCAAGACGGTGCTCGCCCTGGTCCATCGGCAAATTCCCGCCAGCCTGCATTTTACGGCCCCCAATCCTGCCATCCAATTTTCGACGACGCCGTTTTATGTGAATACAACCTTGAGGTCGTGGGTGGGAGGTTCCTTCCCGCGGCGGGCCGGCGTGAGTTCGTTCGGCCTCGGCGGCACCAACGCTCACGTCGTGCTGGAAGAGGCGCCGGCGCAGTCCCGTCGCCAGGCATCCGAGGGGCGACGCTGGCGTCTGTTCACCCTGTCGGCTCGATCGAAGGAGGCGGTGGACCGTGCCGCCGCTCGCTTGGCCGAGTACGTGGCCGAGGCGCCGGAATCCGATCTGGACGATGTGGCCTACACGCTGCAGCAGGGACGTCGAGCGTTCGCCTATCGGCGGTGGGTGGTCGCGAGCACGATCGACGAGGTACGGCAGGGACTCCAGAGCCCGCTCCTCCTCTCCGGTTCTGCCGGACCGGTCGGCGAAGCCCGCCAGGTGGCCTTCATGTTTTCCGGACAGGGCTCGCAATATCCGCACATGGGACGGGCGCTGTATGAACAGGAACGCACGTTCCGGCAACAGGTGGATGACTGCGCGACCCTCCTGGCTCGGCAGCTCGGGCGGGACATTCGACAGGTCCTGTTCCCCACCTCGCCCGGTGATGCGGAACTGATCCATCGCACGGCGATGACCCAACCAGCGCTGTTCGTGTTGGAATATGCCCTTGCACGGATCTGGATGGCCTGGGGCCTCTCCCCCGTCGCCATGATCGGCCACAGTATCGGGGAGTATGTCGCCGCCTGCCTCTCGGGGCTGTTCTCGCTGGAGGAGGCACTCGCGATCGTCGCCCTGCGCGGTCGGCTCATGCAGGACCTCCCTTCCGGAGGGATGGTTGCCGTTCCGCTGACGGAAGCGGAGGTCCGGCCGCTGCTCGGTGAGGGGCTGGATTTGGCCGCGGTCAATGCGCCGACGCAATGCGTGGTGTCCGGTCCCGACGCACTGCTCAATGCCTTCGAGGACGACCTGGCCGCCGGCGGGATCAAGGTGCGCCGGCTTGCGACCTCCCATGCCTTCCACTCCGCCATGATGGAGCCGATGCTTGCGCGCTTCTCGTCGTTTCTGTCGAGCATCCGTTTTCGTGACGCGCGGATCCCCTGGATCTCCAACCTGACGGGAACCTGGATCAGGCCGGACGAAGCAACCGATCCTGCCTACTGGGTCCGCCACCTTCGCGGCACCGTCCGGTTTTCCGATGGATTGCGGACCTTGCTGGAAGGGCAACCGCCGGTACTCCTGGAAGTGGGGCCCGGCCGGACGCTCCAAACCTTGGCTCAACGGCAGCCCGCCGCAGGCACCGTTCCCGTCCTGGCCTCGATCGGCGGGCGGGAGCAGGAGGAGTCGGCCGGTCTGTTGATGACGTTGGGATCGTTGTGGGGCGCAGGCGTGCCGGTGGACTGGAGTGCTCTCCAGGGAGCACGTCCCGGCAGGCGCGTGCCCTTGCCCACCTATCCGTTCGAGCGGCAGCGTTATTGGCTGGAACCGCGGCCGGACAAGGAGGCCGTTCCCGCCCCCGATCGCCGCTCCGACCCCTCGCAGTGGTTCTATCAACCGTCCTGGAGACGGTCGGCGCTTGTGACGAAGGGCGGGGCGCAGGATGACGGCCACTGGGTACTGTTTGTCGATGATGTGCAGCGCGAAACCCTGTTGTTTGCGCAACTGACGCCGCTGGTGCGGTCGGTCACGATCGCGCGTCCGGCAACCGAATTTGTCCGTCAAACGGATGGCAGTTACGGAGTGCGTCCGGATTCACGCGAGGATCACGACTCGTTGCGGCGGGATTTGGCGGAGCGAGGCATCAATCCGCGCCGGATCGTCCAGGCCTGGACGCTCGATGGGGAGTGGGCCGACGGATCTTCGGAGGCGCGCATCGAGGCGGCCCAGGTACGCGGATTTCTCCACTTGGTGTTGCTGGCACAAGTTTTCGGAGAACCGCGGGCGACGCGGCCTTCTCTGCTTGTGCTCACCCAAGGCCTCCATGACGTGGCCGGCGACGAGCGGGTCTGTCCTGAACGGGCGACGCTCCTGGGCATGGCGCTGGTCATGCCGCAGGAATATCCGGGCCTCTCCTGCCGTCTGCTCGATTTGGACCGGACGGCATTCGAGCCGCCCTTCGCCGATCGATGGGGCGAGCGGCTGGTGGCTGAAGCGAACACGATTGCTGGTGAGGGAGTGGTGGCCTATCGGGGAGGGCATCGGTGGGTACGGACCTTCGAGTCCTTGCGAGTGGGAACTGGAAACGAGAATCAATCGGTCTTGTGCGAGCGAGGCGTCTGCCTGATCACCGGCGGATTGGGCGGGGTCGGCCTGCGCGTGGCGGATTACGTCGCGCGAAGCAGACAGGCTCGCCTGGTCTTGGTGGGGCGGTCGCAGCCCACGGCTGAACAACAGAAGGCGGTGGCCGAGCTGGAACGGTTCGGCAGCGAAGTGTTGCTGTGCCGGGCCGATGTGGCGGACCGCGCACAGATGGAGACTGTGCTCAACGAGGCTCGCCGACGATTCGGTGGCATCCATGCCGTGGTCCACGCGGCCGGCGTGGCGGGAGGCGGCCTCCTGGCGCTGAAGACGGCCCAGGCTGTCTGGGACGAATTCCGCGCGAAGATGCTGGGTGCCGCGGTCCTCGACGAGTTGTTTCGGAAGGAGCCTCTGGACCTCTTCCTGTTCTGTTCCTCCTTGACCGCCGTGGTCGGAGGGGTCGGCCAAAGTGCGTACTGCGCGGCAAATGCCTACCTCGATGCCCTGGCGCAGGCGGGACGCAAGGAAGGGCGGAGGATGCTCTCGGTGAATTTCGACCGGTGGCGCCATGTCGGGATGGCCGTGAAGGCCGAAGCCGTCCTGAGGACTCTAGGTGCCGATGAGGCTGAATTGGACGGCATGACGGAGGCAGAGTCACGCGAGGTGGTCCGCCGCCTGTTCGAAGGGCTGGAGCTTGCGCAGGTGGTGCAGTCGATACGCGACTTGCCGGCCGTGATCGCCTCGGTTGGGCAGGCGATGCCCTCGTCCGCCGCCCTGCGACCGCAGGCCATGGGAGAGACGGAGGGATGCGAGGGCCTGGAGACGCAACTCGCAGGCTTGTGGCGACAAGTCTTGGGCACAGGGCAGGTGGAACGGCAACGGGATTTTTTCGAGCTTGGCGGCGAATCCCTCAGTGCCCTTCAACTCCTCAATCGCGTGCAGGAGCTGTATCAGGTGGAGGTGCCCTTGCGCGAGTTTTATTCCGCTCCCACGGTGGTCGGGTTGGCGGCAAAGATTCGTGCGGCCCAGGCCGCTGGAAGGAGAGACGACGGCGGCATCGTCCCCGTGCCCCGCGCGACACGCAGGCTTCGAGGTGTCTCGGCTTAGGACGTGACCAATGGATCTGATTCGATTCCTACTGCGGAAATCGTGGCGTTTGGTGCTCTGCTCCGTTGCGGCGGGGCTCGTCAGCGGCCTGGCCGGAGCGGGGCTCATCGCAGTCATCCACCGCGCCATGGAGGAGTCGACGGTCTCGACATCGCTGGCCTGGAGTTTCCTGGGGTTGGCGCTGGCGGTGGCCGCCTGCAAGGCCCTGTCGGAAATCCTGCTGACTAGGCTGGGACAAGCGACCATTTCCGAACTCCGCTATCAGCTGAGCCGTCGCATTCTCGACGCGCCGCTCGGGCAATTGGAACGATTGGGACCGCATCGCCTCTTGGCCGCGTTGAGCGAGGACACCGACGTGATCGCACAGGCCTACGTGCAGTTGCCCCTCATCGGGATCAACGTGGCGACCACGCTCGGCTGCTTGACCTATCTGGGCTGGTTGTCCTGGCCGAGCCTACTCTTAGTGCTGGGGTTCATGGCGGTCGGCGCAGCGACGTTCCAGTGGCAAGAACGTAAGGCCATCGAATTCTTCGCGCGGTCGCGGGAGACCAACGACGCCCTGTTCCGTCATTTCCGCTCGATCATGGCGGGGATCAAGGAACTCAAGCTGCACCGCGAACGCCGCCACGCGTTTCTCACGACCCAACTGCGGCAGACGGTGAAGGCCTACGAATGGGACTTCGTCGGCGGGATGACGGTCTATTCCATCGCCTCCAGCTGGGGACTGTTTCTCTTTTACGCCGCCATCGGCACGGTGTTGTTCCTGTGGCCCTTGTGGCAACCGGTTTCGCTCGCCACCGTCGTCGGGGCCACGCTGGTATTGCTCTACATGATGGGGCCGTTTTCCCAGATCGTGGAGTTGCTGCCCGGCATCGGCCGCGCCAACGTGGCGTTGACTAAAATCGATGCGCTGGGCCTGTCCCTGTCGGCTGCGGCAGCCTCCGACCAGGAGGGATCGACGCGGATTCCGGCGACCGAGTTGGATCTCCGCGGCTGGCGCCGCCTCGACCTGGTCGGCCTCACGCACCACTATGCCCGTGAGGGAGACGAGCGTCCGTTCCGGCTCGGCCCGATCGACCTGACCTTCCGACCCGGCGAGGTGACCTTCTTAGTTGGGGGCAACGGGAGCGGCAAGACGACGCTGGCCCTCCTGCTGCTTGGGCTCTATCGGCCTGAGTCCGGCCGCATCCTCCTGGACGGTGTGCCGATCGACGATTCGAATCGCGAAGCCTATCGGCAACTGTTTTCCACCGTGTTCTCCGACTTTCATCTCTTCGATTCGCTGCTCGGGTTGGAGCAGGACAATCTGGATGGGGTCGCGCGCGTGTATCTGGAGCGGCTCCAATTGGACACGAAGGTCCGCATCGAAGGCGGATCGTTCTCGACGCAGGCCCTTTCGCAGGGCCAACGCAAGCGGCTGGCCCTCTTGACGGCCTACGTAGAGGACCGGCCGTTTTATCTGTTCGACGAGTGGGCGGCTGATCAAGATCCGCTGTTTCGCAAGGTGTTCTATACGGAGTTGTTGCCCGATTTGAAGGCGCGAGGCAAGGCGGTGTTGGTGATTACGCATGACGACCGGTACTTCTCGCGGGCCGATCGCTGTGTCCGGCTGGACGTCGGCAGGCTGGTCGATCCGTTGGAGACGGCCGAGGTCGACGGGAAGCGGGAATGGATTCGGCCAAGTGAAGCGAGGGATGTCTGTCGCGAGGAGGTGAGGTGATGTCGGTGCACGTGGATGAATTGTGGCAAGCCATGCCGACGGGGTGCATGTCCCCGCGGGAATTGTCTCCGGCCAATCCCTATCTGGAACGCCAGGCCGCGCGGGAATCGAATGCGCGCAGCTACCCGCGCCGGTTGCCGTTGGCGCTGAGCAAGGGCAAGGGCCTGTATGTGCAGGATACCGACGGCCGGACCTATATCGACTGTCTGGCCTGCGCAGGGGCGCTGGCGCTGGGACACAACCACCCGGTCGTCGTCGAAGCGATCAACCGGATGCTGCATGACGGCCTGCCGTTTCAAACCCTGGACCTGACAACGCCGGTCAAGGATCGGTTCGTCGAGACGTTGTTCGACTGCCTGCCGCCCTCCTTTGCCGAGGGCGCGAAAATTCAATTTTGCGGACCCTCCGGCGCGGACGCGGTCGAGGCGGCGCTCAAGCTCGTCAAGATCGCGACCGGACGGCGGACGATCCTGGCGTTTCATGGCGCCTATCACGGCATGACGCACGGGGCTCTGGGACTGATGGGGCACCTGGCCCCGAAGCAGGCCATCGTCGGGCTCATGCCCGAGGTGCACTTCCTGCCCTTTCCCTATGAGTATCGATGCCCGTTCGGGGTCGGGGGAGAGAAGGGGATGCGCCTGTCGGCCTCCTATATCGAACGGATGCTCGATGATCCCAACAGCGGGGTGGTGGAACCGGCGGCCATGATCCTCGAAGTCGTACAGGGCGAAGGCGGGGTGATCCCGGCGGCGAAAACCTGGCTCCAAGACATCCGTCGGATGACGCAGGCGCGCGGGATTCCTTTGATCGTCGACGAAGTGCAGACGGGGCTGGGTCGCACCGGTCGGCTGTTTGCGTTCGAGCATGCGGACATCGTGCCGGACGTCGTGGTGTTGTCGAAGGCGATCGGCGGAGGGTTGCCGCTCAGCGTGGTGGTCTACCGCCCTGAATGGGACCGTTGGACGGCGGGGGCCCATGCCGGCACCTTCAGGGGCAATCAACTCGCGATGGCGACGGGGCTGGCCACCATGGAATTCATCACCGCAGAGCGGATCGACGAGCATGCGGCTCGGATGGGCGAGCGTTTGTCGGGCCTCCTCCGGCAGATCCAGGCCGCATCCCGCAGCATCGGCGATGTGCGGGGTCGTGGACTCATGGTCGGCGTCGAGATCGTGGCGCGCGACGAACCGCTCGACCTGCCGGGCTGCCACCCGTCAGCGCCGGGCCTCGCGTCGAGGATTCAACATGAAGCCCTGCGACGCGGCCTCATCCTGGAACTGGGCGGCAGGCACAACAGCGTGGTGCGGTTCCTGCCGCCCCTCATCGTCACGGCGGAGCAGATCGATACGATCGCAGCAATCTTTGCGGACGCGGTCAAGGCGGCGGAGCAACAGGAAGGGGCATGATCACCGGAAGACGTGTCCTGGTCGCAGTCGGGGTTGCCGCGGGACTCGGGGCCGCTGCCGTCCTGCTGGTCTGTACCGCGTCCCTCCCTGCGCGCGACGGCACGCTCACCCTGGCTGGGCTCCGGGCTCCGGTGGCCGTGGGGTTCGACGAATACGGTGTCCCGATGCTGTCGGCCGACAGCCGCCTCGACGCGATTCGGGCGCTCGGGTACGTGACGGCCCAGGACCGCCTCTTCCAAATGGACCTGCTGCGACGCACCAGCGCGGGGCGGTTGGCCGAAGTATTCGGCGAGCCGGCGTTGTCCATCGATCTCAAGCAGCGGCGGTTGGGTCTGTCGCGGGTGGCGGAGGCGGTCCTTCGGCGGTTGCCTGAAGACCAATCGGCCCTTTTGACGGCCTACGCCGAGGGTGTGAACGCCTTCTTGCATCAGATGACGATCCCTCCCTTCGAATGCCTTCTGCTGGGCTACCGGCCCGCCCCGTGGGAGCCGACCGACAGCCTCCTGGTGGTGTCGGCCATGTTTCAAATGTTGAACGGATCAGAAGGCGACGAACGGATGCGTACGGTGATGACGGCCTCGCTGCCGGCGGAAGTCGCCGCCTTCCTGCTGCCTCCGCTGGATCACTACACGGCTCAATTACTCACGGGCGGAACGACGAAACCCTCGTCCATGACGGTGCCCGTGGAGGCCTTGGCGGCACTCCGGCGGGCCGGCGGGCAGAGTCGATCGCTGCAAGTCTCGTTGGTACCGGGACGAAAACGAGAGCTGGGATCGAATGCCTGGGTCGTGGGTGGAGGGAAGACCGAAGACGGTCGCGCCATCCTGGCGAACGACATGCACCTGGACTTAGGGGTGCCCAACATCTGGTATCGGGTTCAGATGCGGTATGGGCGTATCGAACTGGCGGGCGTCGTCGTGCCCGGGATTCCGGTGGTGATCGCCGGTTCGAACGGCGCCGTCTCCTGGGGCTTGACGAATGTCGAGGGTGATTTTCTGGACCTCGTGCGACTGGAACTCAATCCGAAGAATCCGGATGAATATGGGACTCCCGACGGCTGGCAGGCATTCACGCATCGGACGGAAACCATCGCGATCAAGGGAGGCCCGGATCAGATGGTGGAAATCAGAGAGACCCGCTGGGGTCCTGTGGCCGAGGAGCCCTTGCTGGGAGGGCCGGTGGCTCTGCGTTGGACCGCGCTCGATCCCGAGGCGGTGGATCTGGGATTGGTTTGGATGGATCAGGCCCGTTCGGTCTGGGATGCGCTCGCCGTGGCCACGCGGGCCGGCGCCCCGCCGAGCAACGTGCTCCTGGCCGATGCCGAAGGCCACATCGCCTGGACCTACATGGGGAGAATCCCGGTCCGTCGCGGGCTTGACGGGTCGGTCAGTGTGTCCTGGGCCGATGGGCGAACCGGCTGGACTGGCTTCATTCCGCCGGACGACCTTCCCCGGGTCATCGATCCCCCCGCCGGATACCTGGTGAGCGCCAACCACCGCATGACGGACGATACCTATCCCCATGTGATCGGCCATGCGTTCGCGAACGGCTACCGCGCCTATCGCATCACGGAACGGCTGCGCGCCATGGAACGGGTCCGCGAGCCCGACCTCTTGGCGCTGCAATTGGATACGACGACGGAGTTGCACGAGTTCTACCGGGATCTGATACGCCGGCTGCTCACCCCGGAGGTTCTCGCACAACATCCGGAGCTTGCCGAAGCGCGGGAGGCCGTCGAAGCCTGGGATGGCAGGGCCGAGAAGGACAGCAGGGGGGTTGCGCTCTTGACGGCCTTTCGCCGCAGTCTGGCCGCCTCGGTCTTCGCGCCGTTTCTACAAGGGTGCCGCGAACAGGATCCCGCCTTCGCCTACGACGGCGACCTCGATACGCCGCTCAGGACCTTGCTCACGGAGCAGGCTCCCGGAACCCTGCCCGATCCGGCTCGGTTCGCGGACTGGCACGCGTTCCTGTTGCATGAACTGGAGCGGACCGTCGCGACGCTCAAGGCCGACTATGGTCTGTCGCGCGTCGATGCATTGGCCTGGGGAGTCATGAATCGGGTGCGGATGGCCCATCCGCTGAGCGACACGATTCCCTTGGTGGGGCGGTGGCTCAACATGGCGGAGGAGGCGGCCCCGGGCTGCGGCCAATGCGTCCGCGTCCTCAGCGGGAGCTTGGCCGCCAGTGAGCGCATGGTGGTGTCTCCCTCCCACCATTCCGACGCGATCTTTCACATGCCGGGGGGCCAGTCGGGACATCCGTTGTCACCGCACTATCGGGATCAGCATCGCAATTGGAGCCAGGGGCTGCCGACTCCGCTGCTTGCGGGCCGGGCGGTCCACAACCTGACGTTCAGACCGGAGCCTGCATCGGCCCGGTCGTAACGTCGCCGTTCACTCACCATAACAAGGAGGCACCATGGGACAGGACGAACAGGACGATACGACGGTCTACAAGGTCGTGGTCAATCACGAGGAACAGTATTCGATCTGGCCCTCCTACCGGGACAATCCGCTGGGTTGGCGGGATGCGGGGAAGACCGGGCTGAAAACCGAATGTCTGGCCTACATCACGGAGGTCTGGACGGATATGCGGCCGCTGAGTCTGCGAAAGTGGATGGCGGAGCAGGCCGGGCAGGCGGATCAGACGGCGGCCCCATGCTGACCGCCACGGATCGGCGTCCCTGGCTGGTCACCTGCCGCCGCGGCGACGGTCTGCGGCTGATCGGGTTTCCCTATGCGGGCGGCGGACCCTCGTTGTTTCGCGGCTGGCCGAGTGAGTTGCTGCAGGACATCGAACTCTGCGCCGTCCATCTACCGGGCCGTGAGGCCAGGATGAAGGAGCAACCGATCGGCGACCTGCGTCGGGTGGTGGCGGAATTGGCCAAGGCCATCGAACCGGTCTGCGATCGGCCCGTGGCGTTGTTCGGCCACAGCATCGGCGGGCTGCTCGCCTTTGAATGTGCCCGCGAGCTGCGCCGACGGTACGGTATCGAACCGGTGCATCTGTTCGTGTCGGGCTGTCCGGCACCGCAGATCCGTGACCAGGATCGACTCTGCGAGTTGCCCGATGAAGAATTTGTGGAACGGATGCGGCACTTCAACGGGACGCCGCGGGAGATCCTGGACCATGCCGAAATGATGGAGCTGATGTTGCCGACGCTCCGCGCCGATTTTGCGCTGCGCGATACGTACGTCCATCAGGCCGAACCGCCGCTCGGCTGCCCGATCACGGCCTTCGGCGGGATGGCGGACCAGGCGGTCGGGACCGAGCAGCTTGCGTCTTGGCGAACGCATAGCGCCGAAGGGTTTCAATTATGGCTGTTTCAGGGAGACCATTTTTTCGTCCGGAGCTCGCAGGCGGCGGTGGTGGAGGCGCTGGTCTTCATCCTGCGGCCCCTGAGGGCGGAGGTAGCACGATGAACCAGGAGAAAGGGACGGCCTATGCGCCGCAGGTCGGCGTGAACGGCCACGCGAACGGACAGGGGGGCTTGGCGGTCGGGGCCTGGATGTCGGACGGCAATCTGCCGTTGTTGGTGACTCCTCTCGAGGAGAGGCGATTGGAGGACTACCTCGACGGGGCTCGTCGGCATGCGGAGACCCTCCTGCCGTCCTGCGGAGGCCTGCTGTTTCGCGGCCTGCCGATCCGCAGCGTTACCGATTTCGAGTCGTTCATCGGCGCCTTCACGTCCTCCCTCGTGTCTTACGAATTCGGTTCGACCCCGCGATCGCAGGTACATCAGCAGGTCTACACCTCGACCGAATATCCGCCGCATCAATCGATTCCGCTGCACAACGAGCAGGCCTACACGCGCGAGTGGCCGATGAAAATCTGGTTCTACTGCAGCCAGGTGCCCGAGGAAGGGGGCTACACGCCGATCGCGGACAGCCGGGAGGTCTATCGCCGGATCCCGGTCAGGATTCGCGAACGCCTTATCGAGAAAGGAATCATGTACGTCCGCAATTACGGCAACGGATTGGATGTGCCTTGGCAAAAGGTATTCAACAGCCACGATCCGACGGTGGTGGAGCGTTTCTGTCGCAACAACGGCATTCTCTACGAGTGGAAGAAAGACGGCGAACTGCGTACCAGGCAGGTGGCGCAGGCGGTCGCGGTCCATCCTCGCACCGGCGAAAGCGTGTGGTTCAACCAAGCCCATCTATTTCATGTCTCGAATCTGGAGCCCGCGGTGCGGGAGGCCCTGTTGGCCGTCGTGGCGGAAGAGGACTTGCCTCGCAATGCCTGTTACGGCGACGGAAGTCCGATCGAATCCGAACTGTTGGAGGAGATTCGCGGCGTGTATCGCATCCTGGCGGTGCAATTCCCCTGGCAGCAGGGAGATGTGATGATGCTCGACAACATGCTCGCCGCGCACGGGCGTACGCCCTTCAAGGGACGGCGGCAGATCTTGGTGGCCATGGCGGAGCCACGGGGAGCCGACGATCCATGCTGATGCCCCACGAGCAGACGCAAGATCCGGAGCAATATCTGTTTCCCATGAGTTTCGGCCAACGGCGGCTCTGGTTCCTCTCGCAGTTGGAACCGGAGAGTGCGTCGTACAACACGGCCATCGCCGTGCGGATGAAGGGGCTGGTGGATCGCCGGGTCCTGCTGGACTGTTTCAACCGCATCGTCGAGCGGCACGAGGTGCTGCGGACCACGTTCACCTCCGACAACGGGGAGCCGGTTCAAATCATTGCAGCCGAGGGCCGCGTCACGCTGGAGGACGGCGTGGTTTCGTCCGATCCCGTTGCCATCGCGGCGGCGGCGCGTCAGGAGGCTCGACGCCCGTTCGATCTTCGTCGGGGGCCGCTGCTGCGCCTGCGGCTGCTCGACATCGCGGAGGACGACCATCTGTTGGTGGTCACGCTGCACCATATCGTATGCGACGGTTGGTCGGCGCAAATCCTGGCGCGGGAATTCGGCCAGTTGTACGTCGAGGCGGTGGAGGGGATCGGCGCAGCGTTGCCGGCGCTTCCCATCCAATATGCCGACTATGCGGAGTGGCAACGGGGGTGGCTGCAGGGCGAAGTCCTCGATCGGCACCTGACCTATTGGAAGCGGCAACTGGCCGGAGACCTGCCGGTGGTCGAACTGCCCGCAGACCACCCGCGCGGGGCGGTCCAAACCTCGTCGGGCAGCCGGTACGCCTTCACCTTGCCGCGGGCCGTGGCCGATGGGTTGCGCGAGCTCAGCCGGCGGCACAACGTGACCCTCTTCATGACCCTGTTGGCCGCCTTCCAGACCTGGCTCATGCGGTATACGGGGGTCGAGGATGTCTGTGTCGGTACCCCCATCGCTTGCCGGACGAAACGCGAGACGGAAGATCTCATCGGCTTTTTTGCGAATACCCTCGTGCTGCGTACGGACCTCTCGCAGGACCCGACCTTCCTTGGCCTGCTCGAGCGGGTACGTGAAGTCGTGATCGGGGCGCAGGAGCATCAGGAGCTGCCGTTCGAGGAACTCGTTGATGCGCTCAAGCCGGCGCGGGTCCTCAGCCACTCACCGCTGTTTCAAGTGCTGTTTGCGCTGCAGACGACGCTGGCCGAGGCCGTCCGGTTGCCCGGGTTGCAGGTCGACATCACCGAAGTCGATGCGGCGGCAGCGAAGTTCGATCTCTCGCTGGACATGGCCGAGACGGAGACGGGGCTGGAAGGGGCCTTTGAGTACAACACCGATCTGTTCGACGCCGCGACCATTGCCCGTATGGCCGGGCATTTCCAGACCCTTGTGGCCGGCATCGCTGAGACGCCGGGCCGCAGACTGAGCGAGTTGCCGCTGCTGTCGATCGAAGAGCAGCAGCAGGCCCTACTGGTCGGGCCTGCTGTCCCCGTTACGGACAGGTGGTTTGACTTTGCTGCGGCTTTCGAGGCGCAGGTCGCACGGACTCCGAACGCTGTCGCCGTGCAATGTGGGGGACAGACCAGGACCTACGAAGCATTGAACGAATCGGCGAACCGAGTCGCCCACGCGCTGACGGCTGCCGGCATCGGCCCTGACAGGATCGTCGCCCTGTTGCTCGACCGTGGTCTGGATCTACTCACCGGCATCGTGGGCCTATTGAAGGCCGGCGGGACCTACCTGCCGTTGGATCCGTCACATCCTCCCGCCCGTTGGGGCGATCTGATCCACTCGAGTGCTGCCTCCGTCGTCGTGACGAGCGAGACCTACCGCGCCCTGGTCGCCGAGGCCTCTCCCCGTCTTGCGACCGGTGAGACGCGGCTCCTCACGATCCAGGACATGGAGAGAGAGGGGAAGACTCCGCGCCGTCGGCTCCGCGCCTGCTCGCCGGACCAGCTGGCCTACGTCATCTATACGTCGGGTTCGACAGGAATTCCCAAGGGCGCCATGGTCACACAGCGGGGGTTGATGAACCACCTCTGGAGCAAGTGTGACTCCTTGGGATTGGGGCCGAACGATGTGGTGGCACAAACGGCCTCGGCCTGTTTCGACATTTCCGTGTGGCAGCACCTGGCAGCTCTCCTCTGCGGCGGATGCACCCTGATCGTCCCGGACGACGTGGCCCGTGATCCTCTGCGGCTCCTGACCTGTCTGGAGTACGAATCCGTCACGGTGGCCGAGACGGTGCCGGTGTTGCTCCAGGGGATGGTGGGGGGAGAACAAGCCGGCGTTCCCCCGCTCCGTGCCTTGCGATGGTTGTTGCCGACAGGCGAAGCCTTGCCGCCGCAACTTAGTCGCGAGTGGCTGGGACGGTACCCGCACGTGCCGCTGGTGAATGCCTATGGACCGGCCGAATGTGCGGATGACGTCGCCACGGCGACGATCACCTCACCACCGGCTGCCGAAGACGTCTGTATGCCGATCGGACGGCCCATTCGGGGGACTCGGCTCATGGTGGTGGACCGCTGGTTGGCGCCGGTGCCGGTAGGGGTGCCCGGGGAACTCTGCATCGGCGGAGTTGGGGTGGGCAGAGGCTACCTTCAAGATTCGGGGCGTACCGCTGTGGCCTTCATCCCCGATCCCTTCGGGACGGAGCCCGGTGCGCGCCTCTATCGAACGGGAGACCTGGTGCGCCGCCGTCAGGACGGTAGCCTGGAGTTCTTGGGGCGGGTGGACCATCAAATCAAGTTGCGCGGGGTGCGGATCGAACCGGGAGAGATCGACGCGCGCCTCAGGGAGCTGTCAGGTATTCAGGATGCCGTCACAGTCGTGCGCGAGGACCGGCCGGGTCAGAAGCGCCTGGTGGCCTATGTCGTGACGGCGGGTGGCCAGGCGCCGTCGATTGAAACCTGGAAGAATGCGCTCCGGTCGCGGCTGCCCGAGGTGATGATCCCGTCGCGATTCGTTCACTTGGAGGGCTTGCCGCGCACCGCGAACGGCAAGGTGGATCGCGCGGCCTTGCCGATCCCCGACGATCTCGGTGACGCCGGGTATGCAGCCCCTCGTGATGCGGTTGAAGCGTTGGTGGCGTCGATCTGGGCGGACGTGTTGCAACGGGAACGGGTCGGCATCCATGACAATTTTTTCGAACTCGGCGGCGATTCCATCTTGAGCCTGCAGGTCGTGAGCCGGGTCAGACAGGCCGGCTTCAGCCTCACGCCGCGGCAGGTCTTTCAATCCCAGACCGTGGCGGAGTTGGCCGCGGCGTTGGCTCAATCTCAAGCCGCGAGCCTTTCAGCGCCAGCGATGGACCTCTCCGGTCCCCTCGTCGACGAGGCCTCGCGGGCGTCGGCGGAAGCGGCCTGCCCGAACCTGGAGGATGTCTACCCGCTGAGCCCGCTGCAGTAAGGGCTCCTCTTCCACAGCCTGTATGCCCCGGTCTCCGGTGTCTATATCGAGCAGATGAGTTGGCGGATGGAGGGTGACCTTGATCTCGCAATGTTCCGCAGCGCGTGGCAGCAGATCGTGGATCGGCACCCGCTGTTGCGGACGAGATTCCTCTGGCGCGAAGTGGCCTCGCCGATTCAAATCGTCCTGCCTGCCGCGGCCCTGCCCTGGCGTGAAGTGGATGCGCGGGATTGCCCGGCAAGCGAGCAGGAGGCGTGGTTCAGCCGACTGGTGGAGGGCGATCGGCTGACGGATTTCGACTTTGAGCTGCCGCCCTTGATGCGGGTCCTGCTGTTTCGTGTCGCCGAGGAGGCCTACGACGTCCTCTGGACGCACCACCACATGCTCATGGACGGCTGGTGTCTGCCGATTCTATTGCAGGAAGTCCTGACCGTCTACGAAGCCTTGCGACGCAAGCGTGTGCCCTGCCTCGAGCCGGTGACGCCCTATCGCCATCACATCGCTCGACTCCTGAAGCAGAACCTGGCCGAGGCGGGGCGATTCTGGCGCGCCGCCTTGAAGGGCATGACGATACCGACCGTCCTGGGCGAAGAGATCGCCCCTGAGGAAATCGCCCAGGGCTCTCCCAACGGCATCGCGACCATTACGCTCTCGCCCGAAGCCAGCGCGCAGTTGCGCACGTTCGCGCAGACCCACCGTGTGACGCTCAATACCCTCGTGCAGGGCGCCTGGGCCATCCTCTTGAGCCGGTACAGTCGAGAATCAGAGGTGTTGTTCGGCACGACCGTGTCCGGTCGGTCCGCCGACATTCCCGGGATCGAGCGCATGGTCGGCCTCTTCATCAACACCCTGCCGCTGCGCGTTCGGGTGGCTCCCGAGGCTGTCCTCACCGAATGGCTGCGAAGTCTGTTGGAGCAGAACGGCGAATTGCGGCAATTCGAACAGACGCCGCTGGTCCAGATCCAAGGCTGGAGCGATATCCAGCGCGGCCAACCCCTGTTCGAGAGCCTGATCGTGTTCGACAACCATCCTCTGGATGAGACTCTGGAGAGTTCGAGCGGCATGGTTGTCGAACGGGTGGCCCTCTCCGGTCAGACGAATTATCCCCTGACGCTCAACGTGCTGCCAGGCAAGGAGCTGATGCTCTCGCTCTGGTATCACCGCAACCGGTTTCGCGATGAGACCGCGGACCGTATGGTTCGACACATCGAGACTTTGCTTGTTGCAATGACGCAGGCTCCCGATACGTGCCTCGGCCTCCTTCCGCTCTTGACCGGGGCAGAGCGGCAGCAGGTGGTGGGGGTGTGGAACCGGACGGGGCGGGTCTATCCGGATGCGGCGGTGCCGGTGCAGCTTGCGGCGCAGGCGGCGCGGACGCCGGCAGCTATCGCGGTGCGGGCGGGGGCGACGACGGTGACCTATGCGGCGTTGCTCGAGCAGGCCTATCAAGTGGCCCAGGCGCTCCGCGGGCGGGGCATCGGGCCGGAGGCGCTGGTGGCCGTGGCCCTGGAGCGGTCGGTGGACCTGGTGGTGGCCCTGCTGGGGACGTGGTATGCGGGCGCGGCCTTCGTGCCGCTCGATCCCTCCTATCCCGTCGCGCGCCTCCGCTACATGCTGGACGACAGCCAGGCGGCGCTGCTCGTGACCGACGGGGCGCAGGCGGCGCGGTTGGCGCATGCCGGCCCGACCCTCTGCCTGGATCGGGACCGGGCCACCCTGGCCACCTATCCGGCCACGCCGCCGCCGGGGCGGCTGGCCGACGCGCAACTGGCCTACGTGCTCTACACCTCCGGCTCCACCGGGCAGCCGAAAGGGGCGGGCAATACGCATGCGGGCCTCCGCAACCGGCTTCAGTGGATGCAAGAGGCCTATGGGCTGACCGCCGCCGACCGGGTGCTGCAGAAGACGCCGATCAGCTTCGACGTGTCCGTGTGGGAATTCTTCTGGCCGTTGCTCGTCGGGGCCGAGCTGGTCATGGCCGAACCCGGCGCCCACAAGGACCCGGCTCAGTTGATCCAGCATATCGTGGCGCAGGGTGTGACCACGCTGCACTTCGTGCCGCCCATGTTGCAGGCCTTCCTGGACCAGCCTGGGGTGGAGACCTGCCGGAGTCTCCGGCAGATCGTCTGTAGCGGCGAAGCCCTGCCGGCGACGGTCCCGCCGCGGGTGCAGCAGCAGTTGCCGGGGGTGGCTCTGCACAACCTCTACGGGCCTACCGAAGCCGCCATCGACGTGACGGCCTGGACCTGTCCGACCCCGCCGGCGGCCACCGTGCCGATCGGGCGGCCCATCGCCAATCTCCAGATCTATGTGCGGGACCCGCAGGGGGAGCCGGTGCCGATCGGGGTGCCGGGGGAATGTTATATCGGCGGGATCGGGGTGGGGCGCGGGTACCATCGGCGGCCGGCCCTGACGGCGGCGCGGTTCGTGCCGGACCCCTTCAGTGCGCAGCCGGGCCAACGGCTCTACCGGACAGGCGATCTCGTGCGGTACCGGTCGGACGGGACCATCGAGTATCTGGGACGGCTGGACCATCAGGTGAAGATCCGGGGCGTGCGCATCGAGGTGGGGGAAGTGGAGGCGGCGCTACGGCAGCAGCCGGGGATTCGGGAGGCCGTGGTGGTGGCGCGGCGGGACGGCCCGGGGGGCGCCCGGCTCGTGGGCTACGTGACGACGGACCCGGCGCAGCCGTTCGAGCCCGCGGCGCTCAAGGCGGGGCTGGCGCAGACGCTGCCGGAGTATCTGGTGCCGGCGGTGGTCGTCCGGCTGGCGCAGCTGCCGTTGAGTCCGAACGGGAAGGTGGACCGCCAGGCCTTGCCCGCACCGGATGTCGAGGCGCCGCGCCCGACCGCCTATGAGGCGCCGGCCACGGTGACCGAACAGCAGCTGGCCGCCATCTGGAGCCAGGTGCTCGGGCTTGCCCAGGTCGGCCGCCACGACAACTTCTTCGAACTCGGCGGGGATTCGATCACGAGCTTGCAGGTTCTGGCGAAGGCCCACCGCGAGGGCATCACGCTGACCCCCAAGCAACTCTTCGAGCACCCGACCGTTGCTGCTGCTGCCACCGTGGCGGTGATCGGGGGGATCGATGCCATGCCCTCCTCGGCGGAAGAGAAGGACGCGGCGGACATTCTGGATGTGGAGTTGAGCGACGAGGAGATGGAGAACCTCTTGAAGGAGATTGGATAGGCATGCAGGCGAACAGGACCGAGAAGCGGGCGGCTGAGCGCGTGACCGGTGGAACTTTCAAGAACATCGAGGCGATTTATCCGCTCTCTCCCATGCAGGAGGGCATGTTGTTCCACACGCTGATGAATCCCGGCACCGGCATCTACCTGATGCAAAACCGTTACTACGTGGAAGGCGAGATGGACGCGGCGTTGTTCCGTCGAGCCTGGAAACAGGTCATCGCACGTCATTCGATCCTGCGGACTTCCTTTGTCTGGAAAAGTCAAAAACGTCCCCTGCAGGCTGTTCACAAGGAGATCGAGGCGCCGCTCGACGTCATGGACTGGCGGGGAAAGCAGCGGGCGGCGCAGATTGCCGATCTCGACGCGCTCTTGAAGCAGGAACTGGAGGAGGGGTTCGATTTCTCCAAGGCGCCGCTCATGCGTCTGCGACTCATCCGTCTGACCGAGCGCACCTATCAGTTCGTGCATAGTTTCCACCACATCCTGCTCGACGAATGGTGCATCTCGCCGCTCCTGATGGATTTCTTGGCCCATTACGAGGCCTGTGCCCAGGGCCTCGTCTGCCGGGCGGACAAGCCCCGCCCCTATCGGGACTACATCGCCTGGCTTCAGAAGCAGGATCTGGACGCAGCCAACCGGTTTTGGCGCGAGTATCTGCAGGGGTTTTCCACGCCCACGCCGCTCGCCTACGATCGTCCTCCGGAAGGTCTGGCCGATCAAAACGATGACGCGGCGGATCATTGCGTACACCTGAGTGCGGATCTCACGACTCGACTCACGGCTCTGGCCCAGCAACATCGTGTGACCCCGAACACCTTCGTGCAGGGGGCTTGGGCGATCCTGCTCGCGCACTACAGCGGCGAGCAGGACGTGCTGTTCGGCGTGACAGTGGCGGGCCGACCGACGCAGCTCGTGGGCGTCGAATCGGTGCTGGGGCTGTTCATCAACACCCTGCCGTTGCGCCTGTTGGTGTCGCCGGATCGGCCGGTGCTGGCTTGGCTCAAGGATCTGCTGGCGGAGAACATCAGGCTTCGCGAGTACGAATACACGCCGCTCATTCAGATTCAACGCTGCAGCGAAGTCCCGCGCGGAGAAGCCCTCTTTCACAGCCTGTTCGTATTCGAGAATGCCCCGGTCGATCCCGCGCTTTGCGAGGGGCGGATCATGTTCCGCGCCGAGGAAGAGCAATATCGCGTCCACACGAATTATCCCATGACCGTCATGGGCTGGCCGGGCAAGGAGCTGGGACTCAAACTTTCGTACGACCGCCGGCTGTTCGACTCGGAGACGGTGGAACGGATGATCGGGCATCTCAAGCGTGTCTTGGAGCACCTCATCCTGCAGCCGGACGCGCGCATCGGCGACCTGCCGATGCTGGGTGAAGAGGAACGCGCCTTGCTGTTGGCTCAGGGGACGGGCCAGACGGATGTCCCGCAGGACGATCGTAGTTTTGCGGCCCGTTTCGAAGCGCAGGTGCGCAGGACCCCGCAGGCCGTGGCGGTGACCTGTGGTGCGCGCGCACTGAGTTATGAAGAGTTGAATCGAGGGGCCAATCGCCTGGCCGATCGGCTGAGGGCGGCAGGCATCGGCCCGGACTCGATCGTAGCCTTACTGGATGAACGCGGCGTCGACCTGCTCACCATGATCGTGGGTTGCTTCAAAGCCGGCGCTGCCTATCTGCCGCTCGATCCGCACCATCCGGTCGCGCGCATCGCGCGGCTGCTGGAGCTGAGCCGCGTGCGCGTCGTCGTCGTCTCGCGGCGTCTGAGTGGCCTTTTGGAGCTGGCCCTGTCGGGGATGCCGGCAGCGTTCCGTCCGTTGGTGGTGACGCTGGACGAGCTGTTGTCGGAGCAAGGGAGCGACGAGGATCGTCCCAGACCCTCGCGGATGGATCAGTTGGCCTATGTCATCTACACGTCCGGATCGACCGGCGTGCCGAAGGGGGCGATGGTCACGCTGGGCGGCATGCTCAACAACCTCGACAGCAAGGTGGCTTCCCTGTCGATCGCGCCGGCGGATGTGGTCGCGCAGACCGCATCGCAATGTTTCGACATTTCCGTCTGGCAATTCCTGACCGCTTTACTCTGCGGAGCGCGGACCCACATCGTTCCCGATGAGCTGGTGCGGGAGCCGGCCCGTTTGCGCGCGCACCTGGACGAGGCCGGGGTGACCATCTATGAAGCAGTGCCCGCCGTCTTGCAGGCCCTGCTGGATGCAGGCGACCGCTCAGGCCCCGTGAACCATCTTCAACACCTGCGATGGGTGCTGCCGACTGGTGAAGCCTTGCCTCCGGCCCTCTGCCGCCGTTGGTTCGAGCGCTATCCAGGCATTCCCCTGATGAACGCCTACGGCCCGGCCGAATGTGCCGACGACGTCGCCGTCCATCCCATCCTGGCAGCGCCGTCGGAGGATTCCGTCCGGGTCCCGATCGGGAAGGCGATTCAGCACCTGCGGCTCTGTATCCTCAATCGGTTTTTTGCGCCGGTGCCGGTGGGGATCTCGGGCGAACTCTGCGTCGGCGGCATCGGTGTCGGTCGCGGATACGTTGAGGATCGTGCACGAACCGCGGAAGCATTCGTGCCGGATCCGTTCGCGAACGAGCCGGGAGCAAGGCTCTATCGCACCGGCGACCTGGCCCGCTATCGGCCCGACGGGACGATCGAATATGTGGGACGCATGGACCATCAGGTCAAGCTGCGCGGATTCAGGATCGAACTCGGTGAAATCGAATCCTACCTGACCGATCAAGACGAGGTCTGTGAAGCGGCGGTCATCGTCCGCGAAGATCGTCCCGGAGAACGGCGGTTGGTCGCCTACGTCGTCCCGCAGGACGGCAAGTCGATCGATAGCGAACGGATACGGGCCGCACTTCAGGCCCATCTCCCCGAGTACATGGTGCCGTCGATCTTTGTATCGCTCGATGCCTTGCCGCGCACGCCGAACGACAAGGTCGACCGAAAGGCCTTGCCTGCTCCCGACCTGGACGGGCTCGGCGGATCAAACTACAAGGCGCCTCGCACCGTGACGGAAGAATTGCTGGCCGGCATCTGGGCGGACATTCTCGGCCTCGAACGGGTCGGGGTGCGGGACCATTTTTTCGAGCTGGGGGGACATTCGCTCTTGGCCACCCAGGTGGTCTCCCGCATCCGGAGTGCCTTTCAAATCGAGCTTCCGTTGCGCGCGGCCTTCGAATGTCCGACCGTTGAGGATTTGGCTCGGACCGTCGATCGGGTTCGTGCGGAAGGAAACGGCCGGCAGGTTCCTCCCTTGACGGCATCGCACCGGGAGGGTCCGGCTCCCTTGTCCTTTGCACAGCAGCGGCTCTGGTTCCTGGCCCAACTGGAACCGGAGAGTTGGCTGTACAACCTCTCGTTCGGTCTCCGACTCCGCGGCCCCCTCGATGTCGAGGCGTTGGCTCGCAGCTTCGAAGCCGTCGCAATGCGGCATGACCAGTTGCGCACGCGGTTTCTCCTGGTCGAGGGCCGCCCCGTTCAAGTAACGACAGAGTCTCCGACCCTGCCGTTTGATCGGCAGGTTGCCGATCCGGCAGCCGGCCTGCCCTTGGACCAATACGTGGCGGACCTGGCCGCAAGCGAGGCCCGACTGCCCTTCGCCTTGGAAGGCAGCCTCTTGTGGCGCATCAAGCTGGTGCAATTGGGCGAGCAGGATCATCTGTTGTTCGTCACGTTACACCATGCCATTGCCGACGGCTGGTCGCTCAACCTGTTGCTGGCGGACATGGTGTCCGCCTATTGCGCCCTCCGTGCGGGGCAGCCCGTGCCCTTCCCCGCTCCGACGGTGCGGTACGCCGACTATGCACAGTGGCAACGCGAGTGGCTGACAGGTGACGTGCTGGAGCATGAACTGGGCTATTGGAAGCAGGCCCTCGCAGGGGCCTCTCCGATGGTGAGCCTGTACGCCGACCATCCCCGTCCCACCGTCCAGACCTTTCGTGGTGCCCGCCACAACTTCACGGTCCCGCCGGACGTCACCGCAGCCCTGCAGGGGCTGGGGCGGCGACAGGGCGTGACCCTGTTCATGACCTTGCTCGCGGCCTTCCAAGTGCTCTTGCATCGGTATAGCGGTGATGGGGACTTGTCGATCGGGACACCGATTGCGAATCGCACGACCGTCGAGACTGAGGGATTGATCGGCTTCTTCGTCAACACCCTCGTGTTGCGGACCGATGTGAGCGGCGATCCGCGCTTCGTCGACCTTCTGGAGCGGGTGCGGGAAACAGTCTTGGGTGCGCAGAGCCACCAGGACGTACCGTTCGAGCAGGTGGTCGATGCGCTCAAGCCCGAGCGTGATCTGAGCCATGCACCGCTCTTTCAAGTGATGTTCGCGTTGCAGACCCTGGGCCGGGACATGATCGAGATTCCGGACCTCACGATCGAACCGGTAGAAGTCGATCCCGGGAGCGCCAAATTCGACTTGTCGTTGGAGATGACGCTGGCACCGGAGGGCCTCACCGGTTTCTTCGAATTCAATCTGGATCTGTTCGAACCGGCCACGATCGAGCGCATGGCCGGCCATTTCCTCACCCTGCTCGCAGGGATCGTGGCGGAGCCGCAGCGGACGCTTGCGGCATTTCCGCTCTTGACCGGGGCAGAGCGGCAGCAGGTGGTGGGGGTGTGGAACCGGACGGGGCGGGTCTATCCGGATGCGGCGGTGCCGGTGCAGCTTGCGGCGCAGGCGGCGCGGACGCCGGCAGCTATCGCGGTGCGGGCGGGGGCGACGACGGTGACCTATGCGGCGTTGCTCGAGCAGGCCTATCAAGTGGCCCAGGCGCTCCGCGGGCGGGGCATCGGGCCGGAGGCGCTGGTGGCCGTGGCCCTGGAGCGGTCGGTGGACCTGGTGGTGGCCCTGCTGGGGACGTGGTATGCGGGCGCGGCCTTCGTGCCGCTCGATCCCTCCTATCCCGTCGCGCGCCTCCGCTACATGCTGGACGACAGCCAGGCGGCGCTGCTCGTGACCGACGGGGCGCAGGCGGCGCGGTTGGCGCATGCCGGCCCGACCCTCTGCCTGGATCGGGACCGGGCCACCCTGGCCACCTATCCGGCCACGCCGCCGCCGGGGCGGCTGGCCGACGCGCAACTGGCCTACGTGCTCTACACCTCCGGCTCCACCGGGCAGCCGAAAGGGGCGGGCAATACGCATGCGGGCCTCCGCAACCGGCTTCAGTGGATGCAAGAGGCCTATGGGCTGACCGCCGCCGACCGGGTGCTGCAGAAGACGCCGATCAGCTTCGACGTGTCCGTGTGGGAATTCTTCTGGCCGTTGCTCGTCGGGGCCGAGCTGGTCATGGCCGAACCCGGCGCCCACAAGGACCCGGCTCAGTTGATCCAGCATATCGTGGCGCAGGGTGTGACCACGCTGCACTTCGTGCCGCCCATGTTGCAGGCCTTCCTGGACCAGCCTGGGGTGGAGACCTGCCGGAGTCTCCGGCAGATCGTCTGTAGCGGCGAAGCCCTGCCGGCGACGGTCCCGCCGCGGGTGCAGCAGCAGTTGCCGGGGGTGGCTCTGCACAACCTCTACGGGCCTACCGAAGCCGCCATCGACGTGACGGCCTGGACCTGTCCGACCCCGCCGGCGGCCACCGTGCCGATCGGGCGGCCCATCGCCAATCTCCAGATCTATGTGCGGGACCCGCAGGGGGAGCCGGTGCCGATCGGGGTGCCGGGGGAATGTTATATCGGCGGGATCGGGGTGGGGCGCGGGTACCATCGGCGGCCGGCCCTGACGGCGGCGCGGTTCGTGCCGGACCCCTTCAGTGCGCAGCCGGGCCAACGGCTCTACCGGACAGGCGATCTCGTGCGGTACCGGTCGGACGGGACCATCGAGTATCTGGGACGGCTGGACCATCAGGTGAAGATCCGGGGCGTGCGCATCGAGGTGGGGGAAGTGGAGGCGGCGCTACGGCAGCAGCCGGGGATTCGGGAGGCCGTGGTGGTGGCGCGGCGGGACGGCCCGGGGGGCGCCCGGCTCGTGGGCTACGTGACGACGGACCCGGCGCAGCCGTTCGAGCCCGCGGCGCTCAAGGCGGGGCTGGCGCAGACGCTGCCGGAGTATCTGGTGCCGGCGGTGGTCGTCCGGCTGGCGCAGCTGCCGTTGAGTCCGAACGGGAAGGTGGACCGCCAGGCCTTGCCCGCACCGGATGTCGAGGCGCCGCGCCCGACCGCCTATGAGGCGCCGGCCACGGTGACCGAACAGCAGCTGGCCGCCATCTGGAGCCAGGTGCTCGGGCTTGCCCAGGTCGGCCGCCACGACAACTTCTTCGAACTCGGCGGGGATTCGATTCTCGGCCTCCAGGTGATTGCCCAGGCCAAGGAGATCGGCCTGTCGTTGACGCCTCGGCAGCTGTTTCAGCAACAAACGATCGAGGCGCTCGCGGCGGTGGCCAATCGGGAGTCGGCTACGGCGCCGGTGATCCAGGCCGAGCAGGGGCTCGTCTCGGGACCCTTGCCGATGACGCCGGCTCAACGCTGGTGGTTCGAGCAGCGATTGTCCGAGCCCCATCATTGGAACCAATCGCTCATGGTGACGATTTCTGAACAGCCGGATCGGGCCAGGTTGGCGCGGGCGCTTGGCCTGCTGCTGGAGCGGCACGATGGCCTGCGCATGCGCTTCGACCTCTCGAACGGCCCGACGGCGCGGATCGAGGCCATGGTTTCATCCGAAGATCTCCTGACTTCCGTCGACCTGAGCGAAGTCTCCGACGAAGCAGCAGCAAACGCTATCGCCGACGAGTCCGAACGGTACCAGCAGAGCCTGCATCTGGAACAGGGGCCGCTGTTCCGCGCGCTGTTGTTCGATCTAGGGCCGACGCGGCCAAGCAGGTTCCTGTTGATGGCGCACCATCTCGTCGTCGACGGGGTGTCTTGGCGCATTCTCCTAGAGGACCTTGAGCGGGCCTATCTGGCCGAGGAGGGAAGCCAACCGATCTTTACGCCCAAAACCACGTCGATCAAACAGTGGACCGAAGCGGCACAGACCCTGGCGGAGTCCGGGGCCCTGTCCAGTGAGGCGGCATTCTGGAGCGAACAGGACCAGCCGAGGGACCTCTCGTTGCCGCTTGATGATCCGCGGGGAGAACGGAGTGAGGCTTCGGCGGAGACTTGCCACCTCTCGTTCAGCCAGGAGGAAACGGAAGCCCTGTTGCGGCAGGCGCCGGCCGCCTACAAGACCCAGGTGAACGATCTCTTGTTGGCCGCCTTGGTCCACACGTTCCATTGGTGGACGGGCGAGGATCGTTTGCTGCTGGACCTCGAAGGCCATGGCCGCGAGTCGATCGTTCCAGGAACCGATCTGTCACGGACGGTCGGCTGGTTCACCAGCATCTTTCCGCTGCTCCTCCGGCTGCCGAAGGGATCGACCGGCGACATCGTCAAAGGCATCAAGGAGCAACTGCGCGCCGTCCCGTCCGGCGGGGTGGGGTACGGCCTCTTGCGGTACCTGGGCCGGTCACCCGAAACCGAGCGCCTTCGAGGTCAGACCACGGCGCAGGTCTGCTTCAACTATCTGGGCCAACTCGACCGAGGCGGGGCCGAGCAGGCCCTGTTCGGACTAGCGCCGGAACCGACCGGGCGGGAGCACGGTGCCTCGAATCGGATGCCCTATGAACTCACCATCACTGCGGACGTGACGGATGGACGGTTGAGCATGACCTGGACCTACAGCGGTGCGCGGTTCAAGCGAGCGACGATCGAGAGGCTCGGGGCTTCCTATCGGCAGCGGTTGTGCGACCTGATTGTTCACTGTTGTGCGCCGGACGCCGGGGGATACACGCCGTCGGATTTTCCGGACGTGCAGATCGATCAGGACGCCCTCGACAACATTCTTGAGACCATGGAACGGAGCCATGCGCGATAAACCACAGATCGAAGCCATGTACTATCTGTCCCCGCTGCAACAGGGACTGCTCTATCACCGCCTCGCCGACGCGGCGGCGGACCCCTATTTCTACCAGTATGTCTACCGGCTGTCGGGCGACCTGCGGCTCGACGCCTTTGAGCGAGCCTGGCAGTTGGTGGTTGAGCGCCATGCGGTGCTCCGTACGGCGTTCGTGTGGGAGGGTGTCGAGAAACCGCTGCAGGTCGTGCGTCGGCAGGCGACCCTGCCCATTGAGCGGCACGACTGGCGCGGCCTGCCGGACGAAGAGCAGCGGTTGCAGTTCTCGTCGCTGCTCGAACGTGATCGGGCCGCGGGCCTCGATCTGTTGCTGCCGCCCCTCATGCGCCTGCATCTGATCCGCAAGGGGGACCGTGAATGGGTCTTGATCAACAGCCATCACCACATCCTTTTGGACGGATGGAGCATGGCGCTCGTGCTGCGCGATGTGTTGGCGGCCTACGAAACGCTGGCGGGTGGTGCCTCTCCGTCGATCGAATCGCCTCGGCCCTACCGCGAGTACATCTCGTGGGTCCATCGTCAGGATCTGGCGCAGGCCGAAACGTTTTGGCGCGCGACGTTGGCGGGATTTCACCACCCCACGCCGATCGCGATCGAAGCACCCTTTCCCGAGGCTTCAGCCGAGAGCCTTCCGTTCGCCGAGCAATCCCTGCGGCTGCCGGCCGACAGGATGGAGGCGCTCCAGGCCTTGGCCAAGCGGATAAAGGTTACCCTGAATACGCTCTTCCAGGGGGCCTGGGCTCTCCTGCTCCATCGCTACAGCGGAGAAAAGGACATTCTGTTCGGAGCGACGGTATCCGGGCGGCCCGCGGAACTGGCCGGCGTGGAGGCGATGGTGGGGCTGTTCATCAACAGCCTGCCGATTCGAGTCTCGGTTCGACCGGACCAGACCCTGGCCGAATGGCTGCGCGACCTCCAGGACCGGAACGCGGCGTTGCGTCAGTATGAATGGACCCCGCTCAGCCATATCCAACGGTGGAGCGACGTACCCAATGGCAGGCCTCTGTTCGAGAGTCTGCTCGTGTTCGAAAGTTATCCCGAAGCGCCGCAGGGCGGCGAACCCTCGTCGCTGAGTATCGAGCCCGTGACTCCGGGATTTGGCGGCGGCTACAGGCTCACGCCGGGCCGCAACAACTATCCGCTCTCGTTGATGGTAGAACCGGGCCGCGACCTGCAGCTCATCGTTTGTTACGCCCACCGGCGGTTCGCGCATGAAACGATCACCCGTCTGTTCGGTCATCTCGATCGGTTGCTCGCGGCCATGGCGGCGACGCCGGAGGCGAGGGTGGCGGACCTTTCGTTGCTGACGGAAGAGGAACGGACACAACTGCTCGCGTGGAATGGATCGATCCGGTCGGATGATGCGGCGGAGAGTTGCATCCATGACCTGATCGCCGCCCAGGTCGAGGCCAGGCCTGATGCTATGGCAGTCGTGACCAAGACGGAACGGCTCACCTATCAGGAGCTTGATCGACGCGCGACTCTCTTGGCGCGCTACCTTCGAGGGCAGCGTGTGGGGCCGGATGACCGGATCGGTCTCTGCCTGGATCGTTCGTTGGATCTGGTGATCGGCATCCTCGCGGTACTCAAGGCCGGCTGTGCCTATGTGCCGCTCGATCCAACCTATCCTCGCGAGCGTCTGGCCACGATGATGGCCGACAGCCAGGCGCGCTGGATCATCACTCGGAGCGACCAAGCCCAAGGTCTTGCGGACTTTGCCGACCGCCTGGTCCTGCTGGACCGTCAAGCGGATGAGATTGCAAACTGCGGCGACGGGCCTCTTGCCGTGCCTGTCTCGCCGAAGAGTCTCGCCTACGTGATCTACACCTCCGGCTCCACCGGCCGCCCCAAGGGAGTGGCCGTGGAACATCGGCAGGTGGCGGCCTACGTTCGCGCGCTCCTGCAACTGGAGTCCGTGGCAGCCGGTGCGAGTCTGGCAGCCCTCTCGACGGTCGCGGCAGACCTCGGCAATACGGCCCTCTTCGGCGCACTCTGCTCAGGGCGTACCCTCCACCTGTTTTCGACGGAGGACGGCTTCGATCCCGATGCGATGGCCTCCGCCATGCAGGAGCGAGGGATCGAGGTCCTCAAGATCGTGCCGAGTCATCTGCGTGGACTCCTCCACGCGGCCCGTCCCGAGCACGTGTTGCCCACCCGTTGTCTCATTCTCGGGGGCGAAGCGCTGCGCCACGATCTCGTGCAAGAAGTTCGTCGCTTGGTCCCGGCCTGCTCTATCGTCAACCACTATGGTCCGACCGAAACGACGATCGGCGTATTGGCTCACGTGCTCGAGGACTCAGCCGGCCACACCGAGCGGGATGTGCCGATCGGCCGTCCCTTCTCCTCCGTCCAGGCCCATGTACTGGACGGCGATGGGCAGCCGGTCCCGATCGGCGTGCCGGGAGAACTCTATATCGGAGGGCAGCAGGTTACGCGGGGCTATCTCGGACGACCCGAGGCGACGGCGGAGCGATTCGTTCCCGATCCCTTCAGTGGTCGGCCGGGAGCCAGGCTGTACCGGACGGGCGATCGGGCGACACGGCGTGCCGACGGCAGGGTCGAATTTCTGGGCCGCATCGACCATCAGGTCAAGGTGCGCGGGTTCCGCATCGAGCTCGGGGACATCGAAGCGCAACTGCGGCGCGAGCCGGACGTGGCCGACGCGGTCACGGTGGTTCGCGAAACTGCCGACGGCACGCAGCAGCTCGTGGCCTACCTGGTCGGACCCTCGACGTTGGATACGGCCGGTATCCGAGCCAGGCTCGCGCTGCGTCTTCCGGACTATATGGTCCCGCAGGCCCTCGTGCGGCTTGATGCCTTGCCCCTCACGCCCAATGGCAAGCTCGACCGAACCGCCCTGCCTGACCCCGGACGGCAGGACGCAACCGCGCTGCCCTCATACGTGGAACCGCGCAACACGACTGAGGAGATCCTGGCGGGAATTTGGCAAACCGTCTTGCAAGTCGAACGCGTCGGCGTGCACGACAACTTTTTCGCCTTGGGGGGCGATTCGATCCGCACGTTGCAGGTCATTGCGCGCGCAAACCGTGACGGGGTCAAGCTGACACCCAAGCAACTGTTCGAACATCAAACCGTGGCTGCCGCGGCGGCGGTGGCACAGGTGAAACAGGCCGCGCCGGCCGATGCCGGTCAGATCCAGGTGAGGGCAGTCGAGGAGAACGCGGCACCGGCCCTGCCGGTCTTCCCGCTGACAGGGTTGGCCTCGGAGGAACTGGTGGGGCGGCGAGAGGACTGGGCGGAGATCGAAGACTGTTACCCCCTGTCGCCGATGCAGGAAGGCATGTTGTTTCACACCCTGATGAACCCCGGTTCCGGCATCTATCTCATGCAGCAGTATTACGCGTGGGAGGGGCGTCTGGATCGGGAGGTCTTCGGCCGGGCCTGGCAGCGCGTCATCGACCGCTACCCGATGCTCCGAACCTCCTTCATGTGGAAGGACTTGCCCGCCCCGCTCCAGCTCGTCCATCGACGGGTCGCGGCGGAGACTGTGATTCAGGACTTGGATTGGGCGGGCCTGAGTGACGAGCAACAACAGGTCCGCATGCGGGACATGCTGGAGCAGGAATTGAAAGAGGGGTTGGATTTCGTGCGTGCGCCGCTCATGCGCATCCGTCTCGTACGGCGCGGCCTGGATCGGTACGCTATCGTGCGGAGTTTTCACCATATCCTCACCGACGACTGGTGTTTCTCCCTCCTCATGATGGACTTCCTCACCCACTACGATGCCTACCTCCAAGGAAAGCCGTTGGCGCTGCCCAAGCCGGCGCCCTATCGCGATTACATCGCCTGGCTGCAACGGCAGGACCAGGCTGCGGCCGAACAATTCTGGAAACAGGAATTGGCCGGCTTCACCACGCCGACCCCACTGGGGATCGAGCGGGTGGACCCCGATAGCTCCGCAACCGGAGTCGAGGTGGGCGACGTGTTCATGGAGTTGTCGCCGGAGGTGTCCGAACAACTGCGGGTCTTGGCCCAACGCCACCATGTGACTCTGAATACTTTCCTGCAGGGAGCCTGGGCCATCCTGCTCTCGCGCTATAGCGGGGAGTCGCAGGTCTTGTTCGGCGTGACCGTCGCGGGAAGGCCGACCGACCTGCCCGGCGTGGAGGAGATCGTCGGCCTCTTCATCAACACGCTGCCGCTTCGCGTCACCCTGTCGCCTGAGATGCCCGTGACGACGTGGCTCCGACATCTGCTGGCGGAAAACTATCGGATCCGCCAATACGAATATGCGCCGTTGGTGCGTATCCAACAATGGAGCGACGTGCCGTCGGGACAGGCGCTCTTCCGCAGTCTGCTCGTGTTCGAGAACGCGCCGAAGGACGCGAGGCTCGGCGAAGAACGGGACGATCGCGCTCTGTCCTACGACCAAGACCGTGTCCACACGAACTATCCCATGACCGTGGTCGGGTATCCCGGGGAGTCGATGGGGGTGCGCCTGAGCTACGACCGGCGGCTCTTCGAACAGGCCGACGTGGCGCGCATGCTCGACCACCTCAAGCGATTACTTGAGGCCATGGTCGCGTCCCCCGAGGCGGCGATCCGTGACCTTCCGATGCTCGACGAGAGGGAGCGCCATCGCCTGCTGGTGGACTGGAACTGGTGCGATCGCGATGCGCCTGTCCCTGAGGACTTTGCCACGCTGTTCGAAGCCCAAGTCGAGCGGATGCCGGGGGCCGTCGCGGTGCAACAGGGTGACGCGCGCCTGAGCTACGAGGAACTGAATCGCGCGGCCAATCAGATCGCCCATGGCCTGCGCAAGCGCGGCGTGGGGGCCGACAGCATCGTGGCACTCTTGGACGATCGTGGGCCGGCGCTGTTATCGATGATCGTGGGGGTGTTGAAGGCCGGTGGCGCCTATCTGCCGCTGGATCCCCATCACCCCGCCGAGCGGTTGGTGCAGATCCTCTCCACCGCCCGGGTGAAGGTCCTGATCACAGGGGGCCGCCATGCAGCCTTGGCGGCGGTGGTCGCAAGGATGCTGCCGGCGGGGGCGGGGCCGGATCTTGTGTTGATGGAGGATTTCTCAGGAGAGGCGCGGGAAGGCGACAATCCTCCCCCGCTGGCGGCGCCGCAACGCCTCGCCTATGTCATCTTTACCTCCGGGTCGACCGGGGTGCCCAAGGGCGCGATGGTCGAGAGCCGGGGAATGATGAACCATCTCATGACGAAGATTCCGACGCTCGAACTTGGTCCCGGTGATGTGGTCGCCCAGACTGCTTCGCAATGCTTCGATATCTCCGTCTGGCAGTTCCTGACCCCGCTGCTCTGCGGGGCCACGGTGCAGATTATTCCCGACGACGTGGTACGCGATCCTCAACGGCTGTTGGCCGAGGTTGCGGCTCGGCAGGTCTCGGTGCTGGAGGTGGTGCCCTCGTTGTTGAGCAGCCTCCTCGCGGGGCCCTCCTTGTCTCTTCCCCGGCTGCGCTGGTTGCTGCCCACTGGTGAGGCCTTGTTGCCGGACCTGTGCCGCCGGTGGTTGGACCGCTATCCGACCGTGCCGCTCGTGAACGCCTACGGCCCGGCGGAATGTTCCGACGATGTCGCGCTCGCCTGCATTCGTGAGCAGCCGCCCGAGGAGGAACTCAGAATGCCGATCGGGCAGCCGATCCATGGTGTGCGGCTGTATGTCCTGGATCGCCGGATGGACCTCATGCCGCCTGGCGTGGCCGGAGAGTTGTGTGTTGGGGGAGTGGCCGTGGGTCGCGGATACCTCGGTGATCCGGCGAGGACGGCGGCGGTCTTCGTCCCGGATCCCTTTTCCTCCTTGCCGGGGAGTCGGCTCTATCGAACCGGAGATCTGGTCCGCCACCGGCCTGGCGGGGCGCTCGAATTCGTGGGGCGGCGCGATCATCAAGTCAAGATTCGGGGATTCCGGATCGAACTGGGCGAAATCGAAGCCAGGTTGGCGCAGCATCCCGATGTCGAGCGTTGTGTCGTGGTGGCGAGCGAGTTGCAGCAGGGGCATCGGCAATTGGTGGCCTATGTGGCGACGACGGCGACCTTGAACGCCGATCGTCTCCGACTGTTTCTGCGGCGGACGCTGCCCGACTACATGGTACCGGCCACCTTCGTCTTCCTCCCGTCCCTGCCGCTCACGCCGAATGGAAAAATCGACCGGAAGGCGTTGCCCACACCGGATGCGGACCGCCGGGGCGATGATTTCGAACCCTCCGTGACGCAGACGCAAGAGCTGGTGGCGGGGATCTGGGCCGAGATCTTGGGGCTGGAGCGCATCGGGCGACGGGATCAGTTTTTCGAACTCGGCGGCCATTCCCTGCTCGCTACGCAGGTCATGTCCCGCGTGCGGGCGGCGTTTCGCATCGACCTCCCCCTCCGTACGCTGTTCGACCATGCGACGGTCGAGGCCTTTGCGTTGGCCGTGGATCAAGCCCTGCTCGCAGGGGACGGCGGACAGATTCCCCCGCTCCTGCCGGCACCGCAGGCCGAGCACCTGCCGCTTTCCTTCGCGCAGCAACGTCTGTGGTTCCTCGCGCAAATGGACCCGGAAAGCGGGGCCTACAATTTGCCGTTTGCCCTCCGTCTCGGCGGAACGCTTCATCACGGAATCCTGGAACGGAGTTTTCTCGCGCTCCTGCGCCGCCACGAAACCCTGCGCACCACCTTCTCGGCCGTGGACGGGGAACCGAGGCAGGTGGTGATCCAACTCGATCACTTTTCAATTCCGGTCGAGGACCTCACACTCCTGTCGGAGTCGGAGCGGACGGCGGCCATTCATCACCATGCCGAAGCCCAAGCGCAACGACCGTTTCACCTGGATCGAGACCTGCCGATCCGTGCCCTCCTGCTGAAGGTGAGCGCCGAGGCCCATATCCTGCTCGTGACGGTCCACCACATCGCGGCCGATGCCTGGTCGCTGGCGGTCGTGACGCAGGAGGTGGCGACGATGTACAACGCGCTGGCGAACCAGGCGGAGGGATCGAGCGGGGCGGCCGGCGATGAGGTGGAGCAGCTGCTGCCCGCCTTGCCGATCCAGTATCGCGACTTCGCGCTGTGGCAGCGGCAATGGCTCCAGGGAGCCTTGCTCGAACGAGAGATCGTCTACTGGAAGCGACGGCTCGGGTCCACGCCCCCGCAATTGAGGCTGCAGACCGACCATCCGCGGCCTGAACGCCAGAGTTATCGAGGCGGACGGCTCACGTTCCACGTGCCCGGAGAGACGCTCGAGCCGCTCCGGCGATTGAGTCGGCGTCAGGGCGTGACCCTGTTCATGACGCTGCTCGCGGCCTTCAAGGTGCTGTTGTCCCAATTGGCGAAACAGACCGACATCCTGGTCGGCACAGACGTGGCCAACCGGAACCGCGCTGAGACCGAACAGCTTGTGGGGTTCTTCGTCAACCTCCTGCCCCTGCGTACGGATCTGAGCGGCAATCCGTCCTTCGTGCAGCTCTTGGGGCGGGTGCGGGAGACGGCCTTGGGGGCCTATGCCCACCAGGATGTGCCGTTTGAGAAGATCGTGGATGCGCTGAAGCTGACAAGGGATCTCGGTCGGAACCCGCTGGTACAGGTCCTGTTCGTGTTGCAGAACGTGCCGCCGCCCTCGCTGCAACTGGCCGGCGTGAGCGTCGAGTCCTTGGAGTTCGAGCACGAGGTGTCGCGGTTCGACGTGGGCCTGTTCATGGAAGAAACGGAGGACGGCTGCGCCGGCTTGTGGAAGTTCAGCCGCGATCTGTTCGAATTCGAGACGATCGCCGGATGGACGCAACGGTTTCTACGGCTGTTGCAGGAGATCGGACTTGCGCCGGAGCGCGGGATCGATACGTTGGAGACGGACGATGGGGAGGCAAAGGAGGCGCAGAAGATGGAACAGCAGCAACGGAACGATCAGCGGCTCCAGCGATTCAAGGCGATCAAGCCGAAGCCGGTCGCGTTGGCGCAGCGCACGCTGGTGACCGGCCGGCCGCTCGTGGAAGGTCATGCGATGCCTTGGCTCTACACCCCGGCGGTGGAGGATGTCGATCTGGCCGGATGGGTCAGGGATCAACGCCCGCGCTTGCAGCGTGAACTGTTGCAGTCTGGCGCCCTGCTGTTCCGCGGGTTCGCGCTCAAGACGGTGCAGGACTTCGAATCCGTCGCGCAAGCCTTCTGCAGCGAGCTGTTCGGAGACTATGGCGATTTGCCACGCGAGAAGAGCGGTCGTCATGTCTACGGCTCGACGCCCTATCCATCGGAGAAACCCATCCTTTTCCACAACGAGAGTTCTCACATGCATCGCTGGCCGCAGAAGCAGTTCTTCTTCTGCCTGCAGGCGGCACGGGAGGGAGGACAGACGCCGATCGTGGACGGCCGGCTGATGTTCCAGGGGCTGAGGCCGGACCTGCGCGAGCGACTGCGCAGCAAGCAGCTCATGTACGTCCGTAACTTCGTGCCGGGCGTCGACGTGAGTTGGCAGGATTTCTTTCGGACGACCGACAAGGCCGCCGTGGAGGCCCTGTGCGTCCGTAACGGCATGACCTGGCAATGGATGGAGAAGGACGGCCTGCGCACCAAACAGCTCTGTCCGGCCATCATCGAACATCCCGAGACCGGGGAATCGGTGTTCTTCAACCAGATCCAGCTTCACCACGTCTCCTGCTTGGAGCCGGCGGTGCGGGAGTCTCTCCTGTCGATGCTCGGTATCGATTCGCTCCCGAGAAACGTCTACTACGGTGACGGCACCACCATCGAGGATGAGGTTGTCGAGGAAATCGGCGCCCTGTACGAGCGGACCGCGGTGCGGTTTCCATGGCAGGAGGGAGACCTCATTATGCTCGACAACATGCTCGTGGCCCATGCGCGCGACCCCTTTGTCGGACCCCGCAAGATCGTCGTCGCGATGGGTGACATGATCGCCCAGTCGGCTGTTCACTCCATGACGTCATAGGGGGGAGGCATGCAACAGGAGATCGAGGTTCAGGGGCTGCGGCTGTCACCCCACCAGAAGCGACTCTGGTTGTGGCAACAACGCGGCCATCGCGGACAGGCCAGGGCGGTGGTCCAGCTGGAGGGTGCGTTCGACGAGGAGGCGGTGCATCGAGCCCTGCGCCGGGTGATCGCCCGCCATGACAGTCTTCGCACGAGCTTCTACCGGGAGCCCGGTATGAAGGTTCCGTTCCAAGTGATCAACGAGGAGGCCGATCTGTTCTGGCAGGTCGTCGACCTGCGGCACCTCCCCGACGAGCGCACACGCGAACAGGCTGCCGGGGACGCAGTACGTCGAATAGTAGATCCCGATTGGGAAACGAGGCCGCTGATACGGGGCACGTTCTGCCGCCTGACGGATGTCTCCGGGCGGCTGATCCTGGAGATGCCGGGGCTCTGCGCCGATCACTGGTCGCTGGCGAATGTGGCCGCCGAACTCAGCCTGCTCTTGGATCTGGGCAACGACGGGACGGTGGACGAGGCGCCTGTCCAATATGGTCAATTTTCTGAATGGCACCATGAGTTGCTGGAGGGCGAAGAGGCGGAGCAAGGGCGGGCCTGGTGGGCCGGACGGAAACTTACCAGCAACCAGGTCGTGCTTTTGCCCTTCGAGCGGACGGACCGTCTCGATGGGTTGGATGCCGCCTCCCAAGCAGTCCAACGTCTGCTTTCCGCTGCAGACTTGGAACGACTGCGAGATGCCGCCGCCGCTGCACAGGTGTCTCTCCCGCTTGTGCTGTTTGCCTGTTGGATGGTCCCCCTCTATCGGACGACCGGCCGAACTGATCTGATCTGTTGGTGGCGTACCGAGGGGCGTTCGTTCGAGGAGTTGCAAGGAGGGATCGGATTATTCGAATGCTGGTTGCCGCTCCACCTTCGGATGGAGGGGAATCCGGCGCTGCAAGACCTAGTGGCCTTGATTGCACGCGAGCAGGGGCAAGCGGAAGACTGGCAGCACTACTATGCGGTGGAGCAGGGGGAAGAAGAGGCGGAGGCTGTGCGCGCGGGGATCGGCTTCGAATATGGTCGTCGCGCCAAGCCCAACCGGACGGCCTCCGGTGCCGTCACCCTCGCGGAGAGCAGCTTTTGCGCCGAGCCCCTCAAACTCAGGCTCGCTGCTCTTGAAGACGAGGCGGGGCTGGCACTGACCTGGCATTTTGACGCGGACCGTATCCCGGCGGTCATGGTCCAGGCCTTGGCCGATCGATTTCTGGAACTGTCGCGTCGCCTTCCCGAATGCCTCACGCTGTCGATCGATGAAGTCGACCTGGTGGGGACTCGGGAACGGATCAGGCTCACGCGAGAGTTCAATCAAACGACCAGTCCGCTGGACCCTATGCTTCCGATTCATCGACTGATTGAGGCACAGGCGGTGTGCCGACCGGCCTCTTCCGCCGTCGTGGCCGGCGAGCGGCGGTTGTCCTACGACGAGCTTAATCGACAGGCGAACCGGGTGGCCCGTGGGTTGAGGCGGCGCGGCGTGCAACCAGGCGATCGGGTCGGCCTCTGTTTCGATCGCTCCACCGAGATGATCGTGGCCATGTTGGGGGTGCTGAAGGCCGGCGCGGCCTATGTGCCGGTCGATCCGGCGCATGCGTCCGTGCGACTCGCGCCGCAGATGGCGCAGAGCGGCGCTGGGATCCTCGTAGCGCAGGCTCCATCCGACCAGGTTCGGCCGATCTTCCACGGCATGACCCTGGACCTCAGCGAGCTGGTGGCTGACGAACCGGACGGCAACCTCGATCTGGTGCTGTCACCGGACGCCCTGGCCTATGTGATCTTTACCTCCGGCTCGACCGGTCAGCCCAAGGGTGTGGCCGTCTCCCATCGCAACCTCGTGAACTACACCCTGGCGATCTCGAAGCAGTTGGACCCACAGGAACCGCTGCAGTTTGCGACCGTCTCGACCTTGAGCGCAGACTTGGGATATAGCGCGATTTTTCCCGCCTTGACCTCCGGCGGCTGTCTTCATGTCATCGGCTACGAGACTGCGACGGACGGTCGGTTGTTCGGTGCCTATCTCGCTGAGCATCCCATCGACGTGCTGAAGATCGTCCCCTCCCATTTCAAGGCCCTGCTGGCCACCGGAGATGGCCGGGCGCTCTGGCCGCGAAAGTTTCTCCTGTTCGGCGGCGAGGCGCTGTCGTGGGGTTTAGCCGATCAGGTGCGGCGGCAGGCGACCTGCACCGTCATCAACCATTATGGCCCCACGGAAACGACCGTCGGCGCCCTGACCGCTGTCGTGACCGATGATGCGGTGATGCGTCTCGCCCGCACGGTCCCCATCGGCCGTCCCCTCGACAACCTCGAAGCCTACATCCTCGACGACCGCCAGGAACCGGTGCCGATCGGCGTGGCGGGGGAACTGTATCTGGGCGGCCAAGGCCTCGCGCGCGGATATTGGAATCAACCGGACCGTACCGCCGAACGGTTCGTGCCCAACCCCCATGCGTCGCAACCAGGCGCCCGCCTCTATCGCACAGGCGACCGCACCAGGCGGCTGCCTGACGGTTCGATCGAATTCCTAGGTCGGGTGGACCATCAAGTGAAGATTCGAGGGTTCCGGATCGAACTGGGGGAGATCGAATCGGTTCTGCGGCAGCATCCAGCCGTGCAGGATGCCGTCGTGGCGGTACGCGAGAACCACCAAGGCGATCCCTTCCTCGCGGCCTATCTGGTCGGGCCGGGAACGGAGGGGGAGAGCCGGGTGATCCAGGACTTTCTCCGTTCGCAGTTGCCCGATTACATGGTGCCTGCGGCTGCGACCGTTCTGCCGGCCCTGCCCCTGACGGCCAATGGCAAGGTGGATCGCGGCGCTCTGCCGGAACCGGATCGTGAGGGGCCGGACAGTCGACGGTTCATGGCTCCGGCCACGGCCACGGAAGAGATTGTGGCCGGGATTTGGTGTGATGTGTTGAAACGGGACGCCGTCGGTGTCCAGGACAACTTTTTCGATTTGGGCGGTCATTCGCTCCTTGCCACGCAGGTCATGTCACGGGTGCGCCAAGCCCTGCGGGTCGATCTCCCGTTACGCACCCTCTTCGAGGCGCCCACGGTCGCCCGACTGGTCCAGGTGGCCGAAGCGGCCAGAGGAACGGACCTGGCGGAACCGCTCCCCGCGCCGCAGCCGATCCCGCGCTCCGGCCCGGTGCCCCTGTCGTTCGCCCAACAACGGCTCTGGGTATTGGCACAGTTGGAGCCGGACAGCACGGCCTACATCATTCCGATCGCGTTGCGTGTCAGGGGTCCGCTCGATGTCGAGGCGTTGGAACGGAGCTTCCGAGCGGTGATGCGGCGCCACGAAGCGCTGCGGACCACCTTTCACAGCCTCAACGGGGTCCCGATGCAGGTGATCGCTGCGGAGCCGGCCTTCACGCTCCCTCTGATCGATCTCCAGCATCTTCCCGAAGAGGAACGAGATCGAGCGGCGATTCGGTTGGCTGCGGTCGAGGCCGAACGTCCGTTCGACCTGCGCTACGGCCCGCTGCTGCGGGTCAGTCTCATCCGGCTCCGACCGACCGAACACCTGTTGCTGCTCACGTTGCACCACATCGTGTCGGACGCCTGGTCCGCCCATGTGCTGGTCCGGGAGATGACGGCCCTCTATGCATCCCACGTGGAAGGCCGGCCTTCGCCCTTGCCGGAGTTGCCCTTGCAGTACGCCGATCTGTCGCAATGGCAACGCGCCTGGATGGCAGGACCCCTGCTCGAACGAGACTTGGCATTTTGGAAGACGGTGCTGGGCGGCGAATTGCCCGTGATGGACTTGCCGACGGATCGACCGAGACCGGCCGTGCAAACGTCACGGGGGGCGATGGTCAGCTCGACCCTTGACCCTGCGCGTGCCGCCGAACTGTCCGCCTTGGGGCGGCGGATGGGCGCCACCCTGTACATGATGCTGTTGAGCGCCTTCTTCATGTTGTTGGCCAGGATGACGGGGCAGAGCGACCTGATCGTCGGAACCCCCATTGCCAACCGGACCAGGAAAGAGACCGAAGGCCTCATCGGGTTCTTCGTCAATACCCTGGCGATCCGCACCCAGATTTCCCGGGATGCCTCCTCCGCCGAGGTAATCGCCGCGGTGCGGGAGGCCTGTCTGGAGGCCTATGCCCATCAAGAGACACCGTTCGAAAAGCTCGTGGACGTACTGCACCCGACACGCGATGTCAGCCGCTCGCCGATTTTTCAGGTCATGTTCGACCTCCAGAACGCGCCTGCGTCCGAGTTGGAGGTGAGTGGGTTGGAGTTCGAGCCGATCGAGATCGACAGCACCACCGCGAAATTCGACCTCTCGATGACGGTGCAGCAGACGGAGGGAGGACTCGTGGTGGCCATCGAGTACAATACGGATCTGTTCGACTCCGTCACGGTCGAGGGGCTGTTGGCTCGTTATGAATCCATTCTGGATGCGCTGGTCCGAGATGTCCGAACCCCCGTGAGCGCCCTTCCGCTCTTGACCGGGGCAGAGCGGCAGCAGGTGGTGGGGGTGTGGAACCGGACGGGGCGGGTCTATCCGGATGCGGCGGTGCCGGTGCAGCTTGCGGCGCAGGCGGCGCGGACGCCGGCAGCTATCGCGGTGCGGGCGGGGGCGACGACGGTGACCTATGCGGCGTTGCTCGAGCAGGCCTATCAAGTGGCCCAGGCGCTCCGCGGGCGGGGCATCGGGCCGGAGGCGCTGGTGGCCGTGGCCCTGGAGCGGTCGGTGGACCTGGTGGTGGCCCTGCTGGGGACGTGGTATGCGGGCGCGGCCTTCGTGCCGCTCGATCCCTCCTATCCCGTCGCGCGCCTCCGCTACATGCTGGACGACAGCCAGGCGGCGCTGCTCGTGACCGACGGGGCGCAGGCGGCGCGGTTGGCGCATGCCGGCCCGACCCTCTGCCTGGATCGGGACCGGGCCACCCTGGCCACCTATCCGGCCACGCCGCCGCCGGGGCGGCTGGCCGACGCGCAACTGGCCTACGTGCTCTACACCTCCGGCTCCACCGGGCAGCCGAAAGGGGCGGGCAATACGCATGCGGGCCTCCGCAACCGGCTTCAGTGGATGCAAGAGGCCTATGGGCTGACCGCCGCCGACCGGGTGCTGCAGAAGACGCCGATCAGCTTCGACGTGTCCGTGTGGGAATTCTTCTGGCCGTTGCTCGTCGGGGCCGAGCTGGTCATGGCCGAACCCGGCGCCCACAAGGACCCGGCTCAGTTGATCCAGCATATCGTGGCGCAGGGTGTGACCACGCTGCACTTCGTGCCGCCCATGTTGCAGGCCTTCCTGGACCAGCCTGGGGTGGAGACCTGCCGGAGTCTCCGGCAGATCGTCTGTAGCGGCGAAGCCCTGCCGGCGACGGTCCCGCCGCGGGTGCAGCAGCAGTTGCCGGGGGTGGCTCTGCACAACCTCTACGGGCCTACCGAAGCCGCCATCGACGTGACGGCCTGGACCTGTCCGACCCCGCCGGCGGCCACCGTGCCGATCGGGCGGCCCATCGCCAATCTCCAGATCTATGTGCGGGACCCGCAGGGGGAGCCGGTGCCGATCGGGGTGCCGGGGGAATGTTATATCGGCGGGATCGGGGTGGGGCGCGGGTACCATCGGCGGCCGGCCCTGACGGCGGCGCGGTTCGTGCCGGACCCCTTCAGTGCGCAGCCGGGCCAACGGCTCTACCGGACAGGCGATCTCGTGCGGTACCGGTCGGACGGGACCATCGAGTATCTGGGACGGCTGGACCATCAGGTGAAGATCCGGGGCGTGCGCATCGAGGTGGGGGAAGTGGAGGCGGCGCTACGGCAGCAGCCGGGGATTCGGGAGGCCGTGGTGGTGGCGCGGCGGGACGGCCCGGGGGGCGCCCGGCTCGTGGGCTACGTGACGACGGACCCGGCGCAGCCGTTCGAGCCCGCGGCGCTCAAGGCGGGGCTGGCGCAGACGCTGCCGGAGTATCTGGTGCCGGCGGTGGTCGTCCGGCTGGCGCAGCTGCCGTTGAGTCCGAACGGGAAGGTGGACCGCCAGGCCTTGCCCGCACCGGACGTCGAGGCGCCGCGCCCGACCGCCTATGAGGCGCCGGCCACGGTGACCGAACAGCAGCTGGCCGCCATCTGGAGCCAGGTGCTCGGCGTCGAGCGGATCGGTCTTCAGGATAACTTCTTCGATTTGGGGGGCCATTCTCTGTTGGCCGTACAGGCGATTGCTCGGATGCAGGCGGTCGTGGATCAGCCGCTGACCGTGATGGATCTCTTCCAGCACCCGACGCTGGAGCAACTGAGCCGGCGGCTCGAAGGGGAGTGCCCCTTGGCTTTTGCGGAGCTTGTCCTCCTGCGCGAGGGCCGTGCCTTGCCGCCGTTGTTTTGTTTCGATCCTGACGGGACCCATGTGCAGGCCTACCGGCCGTTGGCACGATCTCTGGAGGAAGGGCGCCCGGTGTACGGCCTCTCGCTGGGCCATCTCTTTTCCCTGCGCTGGCAAGACCTATCCATTCCGAAGCTTGCCGAACAGCAGGCTGCGCTGATTCGTGATTGTCGGCCGCATGGTCCCTATCATCTGGTCGGCTGGTCGAACGGTGGCGTGCTGGCCTTGGCGACGGCGCAGACGCTGGAACGGGCCGGCGAGTCGGTGGCCTTTCTCGGTCTCCTGGATACCCAGCCGAATCAGGCCCTCTATGCGGCGGACGGGCCGACTCCGGTGGAGGAATTGATCGCCTACATCCGGCGCGACCAGCGGGAAGCCTTCGATGCGATCCCGGATGCGGAGCGGGAGGCCTTGCGGGAGCGGTTGGAGTCGTTGGGCGAGGAGGAACGATTGGAGACGGCCATTCGTTGGGCGCGAGAACGGGACTTTCTCTCTCCCGAAGAAGCAGAGGCCTCGATCGGGTCATTGAAACTCGGCTATACCTTGGCCAGGGAGGCGGCACGGTTCCTGATCGTGACCCGAAGCCATCCGATCAAGGCGCCGATCCACGTGTGGTGGACGACGTCGACCCTCGCGCGCCGGGGACAGGGGCCGGTCGACTGGTCGGAGCATACGACCGGACCGGTCACGGTGGAGACTGTGGTCGGAGACCACATGGATGCCGTCCACAGCATCCACGCCCACCAACGGATTGGAGAGGCGCTCGCAACACTCAGGACTGCGTCGGCTTAAGCGCCACGACCTCCGGGCGGTCCGTTTCCTTCACCTGCCGCACGGGACCTCGCCAACGCAGCTCGGCCAACATCGTATAGATCAACGGCACCAGGAACAGGGTCAGCAGCGTCGACAGCATGAGGCCGTTGATGACCACCAGGCCGATGTGCCACCGCCCGGCTGCGCCTGCGCCCGTGGCCATCGCCAGTGGGAGGGCGGCCAGGATGGTGGACATCGTCGTCATGATGATGGGACGCAGGCGCAAGGCTGCGGCTTCGACGATGGCAACCTGAGTCGGACGGCCGTCCTGTCGCAGCTGATTGGCAAACTCGACAATGAGGATGGCGTTCTTCGTGACGAGCCCGATCAGGATCATCAAGCCGATTTCGCTGTAGATGTTCAACGTTCCTCGAAACAGCAACAGGGCCAGCAACGCGCCGGCCAGAGCCGGCGGCACCGACACGAGGACGGTGATCGGGTGGCGGAAGCTCTCGAACTGCGCGGCCAGGATGAGATAGACGACCAGCAGGGCCAACACGAAGGTGAAGTGCAGGTTGCCGGACGACTCCTTGAACTCTTTGGTTTCGCCTGCGTAACTGATGCTGGCACCGGGGGGGAGGTGTGTGCGGATAATCTGCTCCAATGACTCCACCGATTGGCTGAGGGTGGAGCCGGGACCGACCCCGGCGCTGATCGTGGCGGCGCGCAGCTTTTCGTAGTGATTGAGCTGTTTCGGGGCGACGGTCTCGCTCAATGAGACGAGGTTGCTGAGCGGAATCAAATCGCCCTGGGTCCCGCGGACGTGAAGGCGGTCGATATCCGATTTGGTTCCACGGTGGTGAGGCTGCGTCTGGATGATGACGGGAAATTCCTTCCCCTCGCGCATGAACATGGAGGCTTTCCGTCCGCCCAGGAAGACTTCCAATGTCCGGCCGATCGTCTCGACTGGGATGCCGAGGTCGGCGGCCTTGTCCCGGTTGATGTCGACTCGCAACTCGGGCTTGTTGAGGTCAAGGTCGCTCTCGATGTTCACCAACGCCGGATGGTTCACCGTGTCATGGCGGACCTGCGTCATGATCTTGTCCAAGACATCGTAGGCCGGGCCGCGGACCACCAGTTGCACCGGCGTCTTACTGTCTTCCTGGTTGAAAGGCGGTGGGTTCAGCGCAAAGACGCTGGCGCCGGGAATGGCCGACAAGGCCGGTTCCACCTCCTCGACGATCTCTCGCTGCACCCGGTCGCGATCGGACCAGTCCTTCAGCGTCACCCAGGTGACGGCGCGGGTCACCTGCGTCGGGCGCCAACCTCGCGCGACCACGGTGTAGTAGGAATCCATCTCCGGAATGCGTGCGGCCGTCCTCTCAGTGTCCTTGGCATAACGGTCCGTGTAGTCGAGGGTGGACCCCTCCGGGGTGTTGACGTGGATCGCGAACCAGCCGGTATCTTCCAGGGGCGCCAGTTCGCTCGGAAGGACCCAGAGCAGCAGACCGCTTACGGCCAAGGAGGCAAGGGCTGCAAGCAGCACCGAAGAGGGCCACTGCAGGGCCGTCTCCAAGGCTGCGCGATAGCGCCGAGTGAGCCATTGCAGCCAGGCGGAACTATCCAACGCTGACCCCGCTGACGGCGAGCCGGCGACGACGGTTCGACTCAACAGGCGGGCGCACATGGCCGGCGTGAGGGTCAGGGCGATGAACCCCGACAGCAGCACGGAACCGGCGACGGCGATTCCCAACTCGGAGAACAGACGGCCGACGATACCAGGGAGAAAGATGATCGGAAAGAAGACCGCCGCGAGCGTCAATGTCGTCGAGATCACGGCGAACCCGATTTCCCGGCTCCCTTCGAGGGCGGCTTCCGTGGGGCTCAAGCCCTGTTCGATGCGCCGGTAGACATTTTCCACCACGACGATCGCGTCGTCCACGACCAGGCCGATGGCCAACACGAAGCCCAGCAATGTGATCGTGTTGATCGAACTGCCGGTCGCTTGCATCAGGACGAAGGTGCCCAGAATCGAGCCGGGAATGGCGACGGTGGGGATCAGCGTAGCCCGGGCGCTCCGCAAGAACAGGAACACGACCAGCACGACGAGGATCACGGACAGTGCGACGGCTTCGTACACTTCGTGCAGTGACCGTTCGATGTAGATCGAGCTGTCGAAGGCGGTGACGAGCTGCATCCCTTCGGGGAGCAATGCTTCCAAAGAGGGGAGAGTGCGTTTGACGGCGCGGGCGGTCTCCAGCGTATTCGCCTTCGACTGTTTCATGATGCCCAGCCCGATGGCCGGTTTGCCGTTGACGCGCACCAACTTCCGCTCGTCTTCCGCGGCGATTTCGGCGAGCCCCACGTCCTGCAGGCGGACCGGGTAGCCGTCACGATAGGCCAAAATCAACTGATTGAACTGCTCCGGGCGCTCCAACCCGCCGCCCATCCGCACACTGAACTCCCGCTGGGTGCTCTCGATGCGGCCGGTGGGCATGGAGACGTTCTGTGTCCGCAGGGCATCTTCGACGTCTTGCACGGTGAGGAGCCGTGAGGCGAGCCGATCCGGGTCCAACCAGATGCGCATTGCATACCGGCGCTCTCCGTCGAGGACCACGCTGGAGACGCCGGGCAGCGGCGCGAGCCGGTCTTTCAGCTGACGTTGGGCGAAGTCGGTGATATCCAACTCGCTGTGACGGTCGCTGATCACGGCAAGCCACATGATCCCGTCGGATTCGCTGTCCTCCTTCATGACCAGGGGCGCTTCGATGCCTTGCGGCAGCAGGTGCTGCACCCGGGCGACACGATCGCGCACGTCGTTGGCCGCCGCATCCAGATTGCGCGACAGCGCGAATTCGAGCCCGATGGTGGACAACCCTTCGCGGCTGGTCGAGCGCAGGGTACGGAGCCCCTCAACGCCGCTGAGCGCGTCCTCCAACACGGATGTGATGTCCGTTTCAACCAGTTGGGCGTCGGCGCTCGGGTAGACGGTGAGGACTGAGACGATGGGAAAGGTGATGTCCGGGTACTCACGCACCGGCAGGCGCGAAAAGGATAAGACGCCGAACAACATCAGGAGGAGCGTCGCGACGGTGGCGAGGACCGGACGCTCGATGGAGAGGGCGGACAGTCTCATGCGTGTGTGCCGTGGGGCGTCAGCGAGCGGGCTCCGTCAAGGCGACGATCGGATCGCCCTCCTGCAGCTTGTGGTGTCCGACTCGGATGACCGTATCCTGTTCCGTGAGTCCGCTGAGGACCTGGACGAAGCCTCTGGTGCGTGTGCCCAGCGTGATTTCCCGTTGTTGTGCCGTGCCCTCCCGCGCCAGGTAGACGTAGGTCTTGTTCTGCTTCGGCATGACGGCCTCTTCGGGAATCAGCAGCGCACGTTCTTCCTCACCGAACGTGAGGAGGACCTGGGCGAACATGCCGGGACGGAGACGCTGTTGCGGATTGGGAATGCGGGCGCGCACCTGCACGGATCTGGTGGTCATCTCGACCTGCGGATCGATCACGTAGACGGTGCCGTGGAAGGTCTCGCCTGGGTAGGCATCCGTGGTCAACTCGATGGGTTGGCCCGGCGCCAGATGGCGCAACAGCGTTTCCGGTACCTTGAAGTCGATCTTGAGCTGGGCGAGGTCTTCCAGGTTCACGAGGTCGAGACCCGTGCCGACGAAATCGCCCGGTGAGACGCGACGGATACCGGTGATGCCGGAGAAGGGGGCGCGAATTTTCGTCTTGGCCAGTCTGGTCGCATAGAGGGTGTGGTTGGCTTGGGAGACCTGCAGGGCGCCGGCCACTTCATCGAGCTGCTGTTTCGGCACGTACCGTTTGCCGTCCAGATCGAGCTGCTTGAGCCGCTCATAGGTGAGCCGGCTGACTTTGAGTTGCGCGGCAGCTTGCGCCAATTCGGCCTGGAGTTCCGAATCATCCAACTCGATCAGCAGTTGGTCCTTCTCCACGGTTTGCCCTTCTTGAAACCAGACCTGCCGGATGCGTCCAGCGATCTCAGGGCGAACCATGATGCTTTCGTTGGCGCGCAGGGTTCCGACCGCCCGGATGGTGTGCCGGATGCGGTCGATCGTGACCGGAGCGAGCACGACGGCCGTGCCCGTGAGCGGGGTGCCGGACACGCCCGAGGCGGGGACCGGCGTGAGGCCGGTCCATTTCACAGCATATGCCGCGGAGATCGCCGCCAACGCGAGGAGCAGCAGGTAGGTGGTGCGACGAGGAATCATGAGAGGTAGTGCGGCGCTCCTGATCCTCCGGACCGGCGGCGACAGACTCGTTCAGGCGTGGCGGAAACCGCCTATTTGAATTCGAGTTTTTTTAACCCCTGAACGGGCAGTTCCACCTGACCGAAGTCCGACTCCCCCTTGAAGCTTCCGTCGATCGCGAGCGGAAAGTCGCCCGTCTTGCCGTTCGTCAGCGTGATGTGGAGCGTGGGCGGCGCCTTGTCCGCTCCGGGCGTCACCTCGACCTGCTTCACGCCGTCGAACTTGATATTCACGGTGGCGGTCCCGCGCTTGACCGGAAGATGCTTCAATTCATGGGGAATAAACGACGTTTCGCTGACCTTCTCTTCCCAATAGAACAGCACGTTTTTCAGATCGGTCTGCATGTCCTTCGCGTCAGTCACGAGGGCATGGAAAGGTTTGTCGCCGTTCTGCTGCGCAGAGGCGGACGGTGCGCCCCAGCAGTAGGCGACGGCGGCGGTGACAGCAAAGGCCGATTGTAGCAAATGACGGCGTGACAACATAGGTACCTCCGATAGGTCGGTCGAGAAGAGTGATTATTCCATACGGTATGAAAACGGAAGATCGAGCTGCAGTTTCGATTGCGCCAATTGATGTTTGACCTTGAGGGGAAAGGCATTGCGCACCATGTCGAGCGTATGGCGATCCAGCACCGAATGGCCGGAACTCTCTTCCAGCGCCAAATCGAGCAAATGGACCGCCGCGCCGCGTTGCTCGATCGTGAGGCGAAGGATCACGCGGCCTTCCCAGTGGTTCCGCTTGGCTTCGGCGGGGTAACGCTTGCGTTGATCGACCGAGGACCAAAGAGCCTGAGACAGCCAGCCGTAGTCGGGGCGTTCCCCCGGTCGCGATTGTACTGCCCGCTGCTGCACGACCCGCTGCTGCACGGTTTGGACCGGCCGTTGCACGATCGCCTGTTGGACCTGCTGCGGGGCCTCAATCGGAGCGGGGGCCGATTCCACTGCCGGAACGTCGCTCACCACCGCCGCGACCTGCGTGGCGACCTCGGCTTGCCTGGTGACCGGTTCGGCTGAGGCTACGGCCTGGGGTGCCGAGTGCTGTACGGCGGGAGCCGTTTCCTCGACGACCGTGGTGCTTTCCACGACCGTCTGCGTCACTTCGGGTGTGGGGCTGACGGTTTCCTGGACCGTCTGGGTGACGGCTTCGACCCGCTGGGTGGTGACCTGTTGAACGGCCTGGGCGGTGTGCACCGGCACGGCGGTCTGCATCGGCACAGTTTCCAGGATGGGCTGGACCTGCTGAATCGGTTGCGGTTGCTGAACCGCTTGCACCTGCCGAACGACGGGCTGAGCCTTGGCGACCGGCACCTGTTTGGGCTTCGGTGGTGTGACCGGCTGAGGCGTCGGCGGCGGCTGCGACTCGACGGGCGGCGGGGGCGCCGGTTCCGCCGCAGGAGGAGGCGGCGATTGCACGACCGCCACGTCCCACTTGAAGGTGGGCGGAGGTGGAGGTGGTATTTCCGTGAGCAGCACGGCGGCCATGCCGACGAGCAGGCCGTGGAACGACATGGAAAAAGCCCAGCAGAGGGAGGCCCGCTGGCGTTGTGACGAGTCCAATGGCAGCGCCAGGCTCATGTGCGGACCACCTCCAGATTGACTTGCTGAAAGCCTAGGCCTCGGATCTCATCCACGATGGTGACGAACCGATCCAGGACCGTCACTCGATCGGCGCGCACCAGCACGGATGATTCCCGCGGGTGTGGATTGAGCAGGCTGCGCAATCCCTCCGGCGGAACGGGCTGATCGTTCATGAAGACCGTCCCTTCAGCCGTCAAGGTGACGACGAGCGGGACGTCCTTGCGGTCCGAGGCGGCCTGCGCCTTCGCCAACTGAACGGGTACCTGCCCCGTGGTAATGAACGTGGCCGTGGTCAAGACGATGACCAGCAGGACGAGCATCACGTCCACCAGCGGGATCACATTGATTTGATCCAGCTCACGCCCCATGTTGAATCTTGAACTGGGTGATCAATTCCGTGACCCGCCGACGGAGCACGTTGTTGAGCACGACGCAGGGGATCGCGACCAACAGACCGACGGCGGTGGCCTTGAGCGCCAAGCTCAGGCCGACCATGATGGTCTGAACCGCCATGGTGCCGGACGACCCCATCGTGTGGAACGTCAACATGATGCCGAGCACCGTTCCCAGCAGGCCAATGTAGGGGGCGTTCGCCGCCACGGTTCCGATCACGACCAACCGTTTCGTGAGGGCCACTTCGAATTCCTGTTCGGATCGGTATCGTCGAACGTCGATGCGGCGATAGAACACCCATCGCTCTACGGCCACCGCCACGGCCCATACACTGAGGGCCAAGAGGAGCCCGATGATCCCGTAATCAACGAAGCCTTTGAGACTCTCCACCGAACGATCCCTTTCTGTGCCGGATAAGCAGAAGAATACGAGGGCGTCGGAATATTCCGAGTACCCTATTAACAAGACGTATGAGTGGGCCCGTCCAACACCCGAAAATGAAAAAAATCTTAACTGATTGAAAGTGTGGATGGTGCTGGTCTGTTCCGGTCTCCCTGTTGCAGGATTTGGTCGTGCGATTGACCGTTTTCTAGTCCCTTCCTACACTGGGTTTTCTCTCGCGCTCCATACTGTCTCCCCAGTCTCAGGAGGGCCTGCCATGCCGAGTCGTCCGTTTTCCGTAGCGGCCACCGATCGACGCCACTGTTGGCCGTCGACCCTTGTCCGGTCACTCCGGTCAGTGCGGGTCGTCGCGCTATCGGCCACGGTGATCATGTCGGTCGCGCTCATCGGAGGCTGCCGGACGCCTGAGCGGCAAACTTCCGACCCACTGCCGGTAGAAGTTATGGAAGATACCCCCGGTCGGATCCCCCTGAAGGTCTTTGCGTCCCTCCCGCTGGTACGCAGGATGACGTTGTCGCCCTCCGGGGCCCACATCGCCTCCATTCAAAATACTGCCGCGGGCAAGACCTATCTGGTGGTTACGACCTACGACGGCAAGGACGCTCGAAGACTCTTGGAGAGCGACAACAAGCGGTACTCGATTCGCTGGTTTGACTGGGTCAATGACGAACGGTTGGTGGTGGGCGTGGGGGCAGACGATGGGTGGAGCAATCTCCGGTGGACGGAGACGCGCCTCTTCGCCATCAATCGCGACGGGTCGAACCTCAAGACGGATCTGATCAGTCCGAGTCGCGACCATAACTCTTTTGCCAGGGGATATCTCCCGCAGTTGCAGGATAGGGTCATCGGCAAGATTCCCGGGGACAACCGATCCGTCCTGATCGCACTCGATCTCGACCACCACACCTATCCCGATGTCTACAAATTGGATGTATACACCGGCCGCCGGGAGTTGATCGAGAGGAGTACCTATGGGATGCGGTATTGGATGGCGGACCGACAGGGGGTCGTGCGGTTGGGAACGGCCGTTGAAGGGACCATCGTCCACATCTTGGTCAAACCGGTGGGACAGGATCGCTGGCAGACGTTGCGGAAGTATGACGCACTACGTGAACCGGATATCACGCCTTTGGGATTTGACGAGGATCCCAACATGCTCTTCGTCGCGCAAGCTCTGGACGGAAGAACCGCAGTCTACAGCATCGACATTTCTGACCCGCAGGTGCCGCCTACGCTCCGGGCATCCCATGCCACGTACGACATCGAGGGCGGTCTCATCTATTCGTCCTGGCTCAAACACGTTGTGGGTGTTCACAGTCGCCTAGACGAATCGGCCAGTCTCTATTGGAATCCTGATGCGAAAGCACTGCAGACCAGGGTCGATCTGGCCCTTCCTGGACGAATCAATGACATCCAGGACAGCAGTCGGAATGGTCGCCGACATATCGTCGTGTCCAGCCATGCGACCCAACCTCCTCAATGGTATCTGTACGACGAGGATCTCAACCGGCTCACGTTGATGATGGATGCGTATCCGAAGCTGGGCCCGAATGAACTGGTCGAGCCCATCCCGGTGACTCTTAAGGCCAGAGACGGCACGGTCTTGCATGGGTACGTGACTCGTCCGGCGCAGGCACGGCAGCACGCGCCGTTGATTTTGTTGCCTCACGGAGGACCGGCCAGTAGAAATGTGCTGAATTTTGATTACTGGACCCAGTTTCTCGCCAGTCGCGGCTGGGCCGTGCTGCAAGTGAACTTCAGGGGGTCCAGCGGTTACGGCAAGGAGTTTTTACAAGCGGGATTCCAGCGCTGGGGTCTCGAAATGCAGGACGATCTGACGGATGCCGCGCAATACGCGATCGAGCAGGGAATTGCCGACCCTGAACGCATCTGTATCGTGGGTGGAAGTTATGGGGGCTATGCGGCATTGATGGGAGTCGTCAAGACACAGGATTTGTACCGTTGCGCGGTGAGCTTTGCTGGAGTGTCGGACCTCCGCTCGCTACTGAAAGACAAACGGCAGTTTTTAGGGTATGAGCTGGGATCAGAGCGGCAGTTAGGCGCCTGGTGGTCCGATCGCGATCGGCTGAAGGCCACGTCTCCGGTCAATCACGCTGACAAGATACGCACCCCGCTCCTGATCGTGCACGGGGCGGAGGATCGGACCGTGCCGGTCGAACAATCCCGCGCGATGGTCGAGGCCCTGCGAGACGCAGGTTTCACCCGCCTGCGATATGTCGAACTGCCAGACGGCGATCATTACCTCAGCCGTCAAGACGACCGCGTCACGTTCTTTCGTGAAATGGAGCGGTTCCTCGCCACCCATCTCGATCAGGCCGGTGCGGAAACCGGACTTCGAAGCAGCCAGTGACGTCGTCCTAGGCTCCACACTATTCGAGCAGGACTCCTCTCAGTCACCCCGGCCGGCCATCGATGTCCGGCGGAATGTCCAACTGCAGCAATTCAGCGAGGAACGGATAGATGTAGATGTTTTTAAAGGCGGGAATAACTTCTCACGGAGGTGGGCGCGGCCATGCTGAAGTGAGGCATTGAGCTGGTCGCGCGTCTCGATGGGATCGTGCACCGCGACACCAGGATCACATAGGGCTTATTGGGCTGATCGCCGCGGTTGATACCTCCCGAGCCTCTTCGATTTGAACGATGTAGCCTGTCATGGCGATGCTCCCTTCGATGATGAATCCTCCGAACAAGGGGTCCAAGAGGGCCGCCGATCCGCACCGGTTATCGTCCCTGCACGCCGCTCACGTTGCGCAGCGCATCGCCGACGGTCAGGGCTTTTTGATCTTCGATGACAGGCCGCGTGATGACCTGCGTGGAGGACGGAATGTCTCGAATCGGAGTGTCCGGGTCTCGGGACATCGTGGAGACGCAGGTGGTCACGTAGCTGCGTTCGTAAGTCGATTGATCACAAGCCCTCTCAGCGGAAGGTTCGGATGAGGAGAATCGCCCGCCAGACGCGACTTGAGCGCAGCCTGTAAGCGCGGCGGTCACCAGTGTCATCACCGATAGGGGGATGTTGATCAGAGTCGTCATGGTATCACCATGCGTGGAGTGGGGATGCTAAGTAGACTGTCACCTCCGTCGACGCGGAGTCAAGACGCATGTCGTCACCGGGTTGAAAAAATCGGACTTGGTAGATCCCGTATCGGGGATTGTAGGATGCCCCACCGGCCGGTTCCGTCCAGCCTCTTCGTTGCGCTTCACGCTGCGCCTCAGCGATCACGGCCGCATATCCGATGGTCGGTTCAATCGGCTGGTAGAGGGGACGCGGCGTGCGGGTATCAAGTGGAGTCGGCGTGCGCGTCGTCACGGCCGCCGCCGCGGGCCGTACCAGCTCACGGCTGAGGTTCAAATAAACCGCGCTCAACGCCGGGATCAGTTTGTGCCGAGGCTTCCTTGGGTGACGAAGGAGTTTCCGGGCCGGAGCCTTGCGGCGGGTGGTCCTCGACGTAGCGATAGCCTTTCGATTGCATGCACCTGCTCAAGTTGACCCCGCCCGCCATCGTGTCTTTCTGATGTTCTACGCCGGAGAATACCTCCGCCTTGCATTGGTCCCAATCTTCCTGCGTCTGGGCGTCGGTCTTGCCCGCTTGCACCCACCGGCCTTCGGCGCAAGCGGACAGGAGCGCGAAGAGAAGACCTGTCCCGATCCAGATCAGCGGCATGGCCTTAGAACCTCAACCCGACGGTGGCCAGCACCGTTCGAGGCTCGCCGAAGAAGAACTGATTCGAACCGTTGTAGGAGGTGGCGACATACCGTTGGTCCAGCAGATTTCTGACGTTGAGCGCGATATGCATGCTCCTCGCTCCCAGCCAGTTGCCCTTCTGGAGGTCGCGGTTGTAGTAGAGGGCTGCATCGGCGCGGATGTAGCCCGGCATCTCGGTTTGATCTCCGAAGATGGAGGCGTTGCGGCCCGTGTAGGCGAAGAGTCCTCCGCCGGCGCCGAAACCTTGTAACAGCCCTTCCTGGATGTGGTAGGTCGACCAGAAGGTGAACTTGTTGTACGGCACGTTGGCCAGCCGTTTGGCGACCAACGAGGTGTCGGTATCTTTCGTCACCTCGGCATCGGTGTAGGCATAGCCGGCCAGGATATTCCATCCGGGCGTCAGTTGCGCGGTGACATCCAACTCGATGCCTTGACTGCGTTGTTCACCCGTTTGCACCGAAAACCCTTGTAGCGCGAGAGCCGGGTCGGGGTTCGGCGTGAGGAGATTTTCGCGGGTCAGGTGAAACCAGGCCAGGGTAGCCGAGACGCGGTTGTCGAAGAAGAACGTTTTCATGCCGACTTCGTACTGCGTCGACCGCTCCGGCTTGAACAACCCGCCGTCCGGATTCAACGAGGCGGCCGAACTCGGCTGAAAACCCTTGGTCCACGACGTGTAGAGGGAGACGGGCTCCACCGGCTGGTAGACGAGGCCCAATCGGGGGCTGACGGCGTGGTTGTCCGCGGTCTGTTGCGGCTCACCTACGGACTGTTGAAATTGGTGCACATAGTCGAAGCGGAGTCCGCCCAGAAATTTCAGGTTGGGGAGGATGGTCACCTGATCCTGCATGTAGACGGCGGCGGTCTTGTTATCGGCTCGGAAACTCACACGATCGCCCGTGAACGGCAGGGGAGGCAGCGAGTAATCCGGAGCGAAGAGATCCAGAGGAGGGGCACCGGCGACCGTGTAATTGGATTGGTCGGTTTTCTCCTGACGCAACTCGATGCCGGTCAAGAGGGTGTGGTCCATGTCGAGGAAACGGAAATGCCCGACCAGGTTCGTCACCATCGAATTGGCATGGCGACGGGCGACGCCTGGCTGCAGGACCTGAAACCGCTGAATGGTTCGGAAGTCCGGTTCCAAGACGCCCCCGAAGCCTGCGTACAGATTGTTTCGGTCGTCTTCCGCGATCGTGTGGCGGAAGGCATTGCGGATGGACCACTTGTCGTTGAACTGATGCGTCAGGTCATACCCGAAGCGATAGGAGGTGCGATTGAAGGTGCTGAAGTTGCCGAGGGTGGTGGCGCGATGGCGCGGGATCTCGCCGTTGGGGTTCGGCAGAAACGTCCCCTGTGCCGGCAGGCCGTACGGATCATTGCTCCAGCGGCGCAAGTAGTCCGCCTCGACCGTCAAGGTGGTGCGTGAACTCATGAGCCAGGTCACACTCGGTGCGATCGCCGCTAAATCGCGGTTCGCGTAGTCCATGAAACTGCCGGCCTTCTGCCCTGCCACGTTCAGGCGATAGAGGACTGTCTTGGCGGCATTGAGCGGGCCGGTCGCGTCGAGTTCGGAGCGGTAGAAGTGGAAATTACCCAGCGTGACGTTCGCCGAATAGGCTGCGTTCGGCAGGGGCTTGTGCGTCACGATGTTGATCACGCCTCCCGGATCTCCTTGTCCGTAGAGGACGGCGGCCGGGCCCTTCAGCACCTCCAGCCGACGAATGTTGTAGGTGTCCGACGCCGTGAACTGCGCGAAGGGGTCGAGTAGGCCGTTTCGGAAATAGCTGCGATCCGTGGCGGTGAATCCTCGGATGATCAATGAATCATAGAGGGAGGCTGCGGACTCCGTGGCATTAATGCCGGAAATGTTCTCCAAGGTGTTTTGCAAGCGGAACGTGCGCTGCTCTTCAATGACCTTGCGCGTGATGACTTGAATCGATTGCGGGACGTCGCGGATCGGCGTGTCGGTTCTGGTCGCCGTGGTGGATTCCTCGGCGACATAGGTCTGGGTGTCGTCGTCGCGGTCCCGGATATCCTTGACGACGATTTCTGGAACTTTCACCGACTTCTGTGCGGCAGGTCGAGGCGAGGTTTCGGGTACCGCTGCCGTCGCGAGACTCGGCGCTCTTGCAGCAGACATGGATTGAGGGGCGGACATCCGTTCCAGTGTGATGCTGCCGGATGTCGTGGTACGCGGGGACAGCCCCGTGTCCCGGAGTAGGATGCGCAGGGCCTCCTCGGGAGTGTACTCGCCCGAGACGCCCTGCGTCTCGACGTCACGCGTCATGGCCGCATCGTAGAGCAATTCGATCTGCGTCATGCTGGAAAATTGCAGCAAGGCGGAGGAGAGCGGCTGCGGCGCGATGGCGAAGGTCTGCGGGGATGACGCAGGCGCGTCCTGGGCTTGCGCCGTGCCGATTGGGGCCGAGGACATCATCAGCAGGCCCAAAAAGAGAAGCGGTGCGAACATATCTCATCCTTTCCGTCGTAGTACCACTGGTGGTCGAGCCGATGTGCGGCCCACTCACTACGACGGACGGACGAAGACGAAGGTCTACTGCGGCGAGAAAAAGTTTACGATTTGGCGATGCGGCTTCGGTACAGCAGGATCACGCGATCGGCGATCGTCACGATGCGGATCGGGAGGCTTTCTTCAAGAGCGGAGAAGAAGTGATCCAGTCGCTCCGTATCGAAGGAACCCGTGACCAACAGTGTGTTGAGGGACTGATCCCGCAGAAACACCAGCCGTCCGGAGCGGTAGCGGGCCACTTCATCCAGCACCTCAGGCAACGGTTGGTTCTCGAACATCAGACGATGCTGCTGCCACGCCAAGGCGCGGTTTAGGTCGGCCCGTTCCACTGCTCCGAGCCATCCACTCGGCTGATAACGAAGCTGCTCGCCCGCTTGGACGTCGATGGAAGGTTCGTGCCCCAGACGAATGCGCACGCTGTGTTCGGACACCGTGACCGTCGTGCGGTCCCTGTCCGTTCTGACATTGAAGGCGGTGCCCAATGCGCGGATGGTGCCCTGACCGACCGTCACTTCGAAGGGGCGAGCCTGGTCCGGGGCGACGGCGAAGAAGGCTTCGCCTCGATGGAGGGTGAGGCGCCGTTCCCGGTCCGTGATCACGGCCGAGAGCGAGGTATCCGTATTCAACTGAATCGTCGAACCGTCGGGCAGGGTGAGGGTGCGCTGTTCCCCCACCGCGGTGCGGTAGCCTCCGAGCGGCCAGAGGACGAGTGCCAACCACAGGCCGGCACCCGTGACGAGCAGCACGCAGGCGGCCATCGCCGTGAGACGGCGCCAGGACTGGAGGGGCTGCGTCGACTCGCGGGCCGACTCCTGAGGCAGGGACCGCTCCAGCTCACGGATATCGTCCGGGCTCAACCCATCCAACGCGCGCCAGAATCGTTCGGCCTCCCGATAGGCGGCGGGATGGGTCGGGTCTGCGGACAACCACTCAGCAAAGCGCTGGCGCTCGTCATCCGTGACGGGTCCGGTCTGCATCAGGACGAGCCAGGCGGAGGCGGTTGAAGCGACGGTGTTGGGTTCCGGTGTGCCCATCGGGTGGGTCATGGTAACGCCACAGCCACGGTCTTGTCACGTTGTCGGCTCAACCGGCTCCCCATGTAGGGGAGACGCGTCACGGGGCCTGGACATCCATTCGGGTGCGGCGGCGGCGCTAGGGATCCTCGAGGCGGCTGCGACAAAAGTCGACCGCCTTGATCATGTGCTTGACGACCGTACTTTGAGAAATCCCGAGTTGGGCCGCCACATCGGCATGGCTCATGTGGTGAAATTTGATGAGCAAAAAGACGTGGCGGCATTTCGGGGGTAACTCCTGGATGGCGAGTTTCAGGCGTGCCACCTGCTGCTTCGACCAGACGACCGTTTCGATGGAGGGACTCTGGTCTGCTTGGTCGAGCGGGCGCTCCGGGTCGTCCAGCGTCACCGTATCCCGGTGCTGCTGGCGCCGGTGGTGATCGATCAGTAAATTCGTCGCCACCCGGAAGAGGAATGCGCGCGGATTACCAAGGATTTCGCCCGGCATGTTCTGGAGCAGGCGAAGAAAGGTGTCCTGCACGAGGTCCTTGGCGGTATCGGCGCAGCCCAAGCGACGGGTGAGGAAGTGCTGCAGCTCAGGCCCGTGATCGCGAACCAAGGCTGAGAGATCGTGTTGTGTCAGTTCCGACATGGGTCCTGTTGCGTTGGTCGACAATCGGTCGGTGGTGCGGCAGATAGTAGGGGAGGCCCAATCTGAATGGGAATGTTCATTTTCCAGGTTCATTCAGCCCGGGCCATCATGCCGGGTGTGGTGTGCGGGGAGTTGTGCGTCTTATTCAATAAAGGCGGTGCGGCAGCGCGGTCGTTCCGTGATAAATCCTGGAGAACGGCTCGAATGAAAGCGATGACGATGCGGTCTCAGCCAGACGGGCGGGACCGGCGTGTGAGGGAGGGAATCGAACGGGTCCGGACGAGTTTGGGCCGTTCACGGCTGAATTGGAGCCTGCAGCGCGAACGGATCGTCCAGGCTTTTCTGCAGGAGGAGCACATCACGGTCCGCGAGCTGTATGGCCGGCTCAACCGGCAGGGCTTACGTGCGCCGTTGAACACGATCTATCGGACGATGCGGGTGTTGTGCGAGAAGGGGTTTGCGGAGGCTCGACGCTTCGGCGAGGAAACGCAATACGACAACCTCTCGGCGAAGGGAGCGCACGACCACCTGATCTGCACCGGGTGCGGCCACATCGTCGAATTCGAGGATCCGGCCATCGAACGTTTGCGGCAAGAGGTGGCTACCGATCACGGCTTTCACCTGACGGCCTGCAGGCTGGAACTCTATGGGCTCTGTGGCGCTTGTCGAGTGAAGAGCCGGCAGGTGATGGTCCGGCACGTCTCGGTTGCACAAGGACGCATCTTGCGTCGCGTCTAACTTTCCCGTCGGCGCCGATGGGCGTCTCGCTTCAACCACCACATCCGCAAGGCCGTCACATAGAGCAGCAGCGGCGTCAACCCGGCGGCGAAGATGATCCAGCGGCCGCTCAACCCGAACGCTTCGCCGTTGTGAAGAGGAAAGAGCCAGGACAACAGGGTTTCCCCGCGGGTGAACGTTCGCCAGTCCTCGACCCTTCGCACCGTGCCGCTGTATTGATCGATCCAGACCTCGGTTTGTCCTCCCGCCTGGCGCACCTCTCCTGGTTGACGGAGCCCCACGGAATAACTGTCGCGCTCGTGCTGGGGCAGGCCGAGCCACATTGGTGTGGCGTCCGGGAAGACGGTTCGGGCAACGGCGACCGCCTGCTCGGGGGGAATCCTGGGCACTCCCGCTTGCGGTTCTGACCGTGGCTGCCGTTCTGGCGATTGGTCCCGCACCGGTGAGAACCAGCGCACGACCGAGGTGACAGCGTCAGGAAACTCCAAATAAAATCCCGTCACGGCGAGGAGGGTGAGCACAAGTGCGCCGGCGAGGCCTGTCAGCTTGTGCCAGCCATAATGTCTTCTGATGAGACTCCCGCCGGATTGAAACGAGAAGGCGCGGCGCAGTTTCCCCGGGGCCGGCCACCAGAGGTAAAGTCCCGTTCCGATCGAGACGAGGAGCAGGACAGCTAGGAGGCCGACGAAGATCTCGCCCGGTCTTCCCAGCAGCAGCTCTTGGTGCAATTCATAGATGAAGGAGACGAAAAAGCTGCCCCATCGACGGTCACTCAAGGGGCGGGCGGTCGAGGGATCGACAGCGACGACATGCCAGTGCTCCTCGGGAGGGGCGGCAGCGGGATCCTTGAACCAGGCATGGAACGTGTCACGCTCGTGGAGCGGAAAGATGAGGGTGTCGGGAGGGGACCAATCCGGATGCGCGGTCCTGGCTCCCGCCACGATGTCGCTCAGGGGATGATCGCTCCCGACAGTTCGGATCAACTGCTCCGGATTCAGCCATTCATCGATGGTCTTGTAGAACACCAGGAGGCTGCCCGTCAGGCTGGTCAAGACGAACAGTGCGCCTCCGATCAGGCCTACGTACAAATGGAGGCGCAACCAGAGTTTTCTGAGAGACTTTCGAGCCGGCTGGGTTGCCACGGTTCCAACTGGTGTCGGCGGGATCGGTCGGCTGGCGGTCGGATGAGTTTGATGCGCCGGTTGAAAAGGCTGAGTGAGCATGGGCCTGGTCCCTCTATGAAGGAGACGCGTGAGGTGGTCAAAACCACACCTGCGCCTGCCGATTCCGCGTAGCCGAGGGACCGAGGGGAGAGAGGTAAGGTTTAGGCCGCGTCGTACGTCCTATATAAGAGCGAGATTCTTCGCCGCCAATAGGACAGACCTCGATGAATCAAAGTGCGACAGCCCAGGCCGATCAGGATGTCCGGTGCCTCTGCGGCCGACTCACGGCTCGGATCGAAAAGCGGGGTGTCGTTGTGAAGTGCCACCGGTGCGGCGAACTGGTGGTGATTGCTCTCGCGGACCTTAAAGCTCAACTCAAACGAGCCGAGCAATAACCCGTCGTCTGCCCTCTCCTGCTCCTCAACGGGCGAGGCGTACACCTGTGATCAGATGCGCGCCTCGCGCTGCTGTCGGTATGGCCCTCCCTCTCAGTAAAACTCGAACCTCAGGGACCCGACCGCGGTGAACGGCGCGCCGGTGTAGACGATCTCGCGGAAATTCTGCGCGCCGCTGAAATACCGATGATCGAGCAGGTTGGTGAAGTTGATCGCGGCGAGCAGGTTCGTCTTGTTGAAGACTTCCTGCTTGCGATAATAAAGCGCCGCGTCCATACGAACATATCCGGCGAGCTCAAACGGAGCTTGGCAGTTCGCCGGATCCTGACATTGGAAGATCCCGTTGCGTTTTCCCTGCGCGTACATGCCGATACCGGCCCCGAAGCCCTTCACGACGCCCTCCTGGAAGAAGTAGGTCGTCCAGAGGCTGCCTTGATGCAGCGCGCTGTTCGGTGCGCGGCTGCCTTCGGCGAAGAGCAGGTCTTTGGTCACGCGCGTGTCGATGTAGGCGTAGTTGGCGATGATGTCCCATCCCGGCAGGATCTGGCCTGAGATGTCGAACTCCGCGCCCTTGCTGCGTTGTTCGCCTGTCGCAACGGAGAAGAAGAAGCCGTTGAGCGGGTCGGCGGTCAGCACGTTTTTCTTCTTGATGTCGAAGACCGCTACGGTCGATCGCAACTTGCCGCCGAAGGCTTCGTATTTGACGCCGCCCTCATACGACTTGCCGCGTTCTGGGTCGAACAGATTGCCGCTGATGCTCCGGGAACCGGCGCTCTGCGGGGCGAAGGATTCCGTATAGTTGGCATAGAGGGTGATCGGCTTCCAGGGCTGATAGGCGATGCCGACCGACGGGCTGAAGGCCGTATCGGTCTTGGTGTTCTCGCTGCCCGTCGGCGTCAGGCCGTCGGGGCGGTTCGTGATGGTCTGGTCGAACAGGTCGAAACGCCCGCCGAAGTGCATATGGAGGTTGTCCAGTAGATCGACCTGGTCGCCGACATAGGCACCCAGAATGTTGTTCTGTTGGCTGGCGTCGCTGAATTTCGTGAGGGTCGGATTCAAGAATAACCGGTCATTGGGATTGAAAATGTTGATATAGCTGAAGGCGCCCGGCGTGGTGGTGTCGCCGCCGAAATCTCCCGAAGCCGTGGCCGAGGAATTTTCCCGGCCCAGTTCGATGCCGATGATCGTCTTATGTTTGATCGAACCGGTGAAGAAGTTGCCGTGTAATTCGTTCTGGAGATAGTGGCTCTGGACCGTCGTCGGGATTTCGTACCGCGCCAGGTTCAGGATGCCGTCGCTCTCGGCACCGACCAGGAAGTTCGATTCCAAGCTGGAATACCGGCTGCGGGCCGCCGCGGCTCTGAACGCGGTACGCCACCGGAACATATCGTTGATCTCGTGCCAGAGGGTGATGGTGGCCTTGCCCTGCTGGACTTCCATCTTCCGGTTGGGATCGCCCAAGAACCGGCTGATGGGGATGGGGGCCACGCCGTTGCCGAAGGCAATGAGGCCCCGGTCGATGGGCGATCGATCGAAGAGGTATTCACCCTCGAACCGTAACGTGGTCCGGGAGCTCATTTCCCAGCCGAACGTCGGCGCCAGGAAAATGCGCTGGCTCTTCACCCCGTCACGATAACTTTCCGCGGACTCGTACATGCCGTTGAACCGATAGGTGAGTGTCTTGCTTTCGTTGAGCGGCCCGCCGATGTCGATCTGTGGGCGATACAAGCCGTAACTGCCGACGATCATTTCCGCCGAATAATAGCGATTCTTCAGGGGCGCCTTCGTGACCTGGTTGATGACGCCACCCGGATCGGACCTTCCGTACAGGTACGAGGGAGGGCCCTTGACCACTTCGACGCTTTCGATGTTGATGATGTCCCGCTGGGTGCGCGAACTGAACGTGCTGTCGTCGCGGAAGCCGTTCTTGAACACGTTGAGTTCGGAGGCAAAGCCACGGATCATGAAGGTGCCGCCTTGTCCACCCTGGGTGCTGGATTGGGAGACGCCGCTCACGTTCCGCAGCGCTTCGCTGAAGCGGATGACCTTTTGATCGTCCAACACCTGGCGGGTCACCACCTCGACCGACCGCGGTGTGTCATGAATGGGTGCCGGAATGCGCGTGGCTGTCGAAGACTCATCCACGCTGTAGCCGCGATCCTCCACTTCCTTGATGACGACCTCGGGTACCTTCACCGGTTTGGCGCCGGATTGCACCTGGGTGTTGGGATTGGGGGGCTCAGGTGATGTCGCCTGGGCTACGGGTGACGGCGGCAGCGGCGTGACGCCGGCCGGTTCGAGGGTCATGGTGCGAGAATCAGTCAATCGATAGCTCAGACCGGTTCCGGTGAGCAGCAGCGTCAGGGCTTCTTCGGGTGTGTGACGACCGGAGACACCGTTCGTGGTCTTGCCCTCCGTCATCTCCGAGGGAACCAAGAGGCGATAGTTCGCTTGATCGGCAAATGTCGTGATGGCCGAACCCAGTGGCTGCGGCGAGATGTTGAACTCCGTCGTCTCCGTGGGCTCGCCGCTCGGCGACGCCTGCGCGAGCAGGAAGGGACGGGGCTCGTAGGTGGTGAGCCGGTTGTTGCCGGCTTCAGCCAGATTGGCAGCCGATTGAAACAAGAAGGCCGACACCGATGCGATGATGATGTGCCATGAGAACTGCATTCTTCCCCCTATCCTTGTCTCCATGAAACCGGAAATCTATAGACGAAGGCCGGACGATTCCGGACCGGCGTTCCATAGGTAAAGACGGACAGGGCCGGAAACCTTGCAATGAAAAATGCGGTTTGTGCGAAAAAAATCCTACGAAGTGATCCGGGGAGCGGATGAGCGTGCCGGGAGCGACTCGTCTAGTGGAGCAAAACCAGGTACGGACTGAGGCTGGTCTCGTGAATGCGTAGCGTGCGTTCGATCATCCGTAACGCCGTATCGGGATCTGCCAGGTCGAATACGCCGGTGACTTTCAGTGTACGCAGGGCCGGATTCAGAATGAGGATACGGCCGGAACGGTATCGATTGAGCTCCTCGACCACGGCTCCAAGGAATTGTTCCTCGAAGATCAACTTGCCCCGCTGCCACGCCAACACTTGGTTCGAATCGATCGCCTGCGGTGGACTCCACCCTCTTTCTTCGGAGTACGAGGCTTGCTGGCCCTCTTGCAGGACAATCGGCGTTCCGGTGTCAGTGGGTGACGTGGATACCTGGACGGCGTGTTCCGATACGGTCACGGTGACGGAGTGGGGATGGAGATGGACGACGAAACTGGTGCCGAGCGCGCGCGTGGTGACCTCGCCGCTCTGAACGATGAAGGGACGATCCCGGTCTGGTGTGACGCTGAAGGCGGCTTCTCCCTTGAGTAGACGGACCTCGCGCTGCTGTGCGGAGAAGGCGACATTGAGCGCTGTGTCGGTGTTCAACATCACCCGCGTCCCATCCTGGAGGATGACGACGTGCTGCTCTCCTGTGTCAGTCCGATGGTCGGCTGTGGCGAGGCGAAGGCCCATCAACAGTGGGTCGGCAGAGACCCACAGGAGCCACAGGAGCAAGCAGGCCGCAATGCTCCACATGCGTCGCCGTGACCTGTGAGGTACGCGTCGAGCCAAGGCGGTTGATACGGAAGGAGTCGAGTCGGCACCCACCGCAGGGATTCGGCCGATTGCCTCCCAAAGTGTCTCTGCTTGTTGAAACGCGAGGCGGTGCGCCGGGCTTCGTGTTTGCCAGGCCTCGCAGGCCCGACGATCCTGCTCCGAGGCGTGGCCGGAGTGGAGTTGAACCACCAGGGCAAGGGCTTCGTCGGCAAGCAAGAGGGGTGATTGTGGGGAAGTGGCGTCAGGCATCCGTCCGTCCGTCGCGCGCGTGCCGACCATGGACCCTGCTGTGGGCCCAGGCGCGCGCCTACTCTATAAGACGGATGGATGTCGCCTTTCAACAGTCAGTCCCGACCGGTGGTCTTCTCCGGGTCCAGGCGGGCACGGCAGTGTTTCAGGGCTTGGATAATGTATTTTGCGACCATACTTTCCGAAACACCCAGCTGTGCCGCGATCTCCCGATGGGTTTTCCCCTCCAATCGGTTGAGCAACAAAGCGCGCCGGCATTTGGGCGACAGTTCGCCGATGGCGTGTTCCAGCTGCACCAACCGCTGTTTGGCTTCCAGCGTGTCTTCGGCGGAGGGCGCAGGGCTGGCCGTGTTCTCAGGCGGCGGCTCCACGCTGAGCGCTTCCCGTCGAGTCCGGATCTTGCGGAGATTGTCGACGGCGAGGTTTGCCGCCACTCGGAAGAGAAACGCGCGCGGGTTCTGCACGTCGATGGTCGGGCGCATGCGCACGAGGTGCATGTAGGTGTCTTGCGTGCAATCGGCCGCCAGATCTCGGCAGCCGAGCTTGTGAGTAAAAAATCTCAGCAAATCGTCGTGATGCTGTTCGAAGGCTGAGAGGCACGGGATTGTCTGTTCATGATGCATGGGCGATATCCTATTCCAGGCGGTAGCCGATGGGGATGTGGACGACGACATACGGTTGACCGAGCGGATATTTCAACGATACCGGAGAGGTGCGTTCCAACAGCGCGATGGCATCGAGATCCAAGGTCTCGTGGCCCGAAGGCTCGACGACGGTGATGTCGCTGACGCGGCCGTCGTCATGCACATAGGCCTGCAGCAAGACGCTGCCTTGCCAGCGATGACGTTTGGCGAGCGTCGGATACCGTTTCGCCTGTTCGACTTCCTCGAACAACATGTGGGCCAACCATCCGTAATCAGCCAGGACAGCACGCGACACCACGGCGTCCCGAGATTGGGGCAGGGGGCGATTGACCAGGTGAAGGGCTTCTGGCACGGAAGGTTCCATGGCGAGGTTCGACGTATCGACGGCTTCGATGGTAGGAGGCGGCAGGTCGGCGGCAGCTGCAGTCGTGACCGGCCAGTCTGCAGACGCAGAATCCGGCGGCGCATCGGAGCCTTGGTCGGGCAGTGCCTGTTCGAGGGGCGTCGAGACCGGGTCGGGCATCGGATTGTGTGTCGAAGCCGGTTCCGAAGCCGGCTTTAGGGAGAGATGTCTCTTGGGAAGGGTGGAGAGCGTACCCTGGTCGGAAGTGACGGCTCTCTTCGCGGCGGACGCCGTCACGATACGGGCGGTATGTTTGGCTGTCGTGACGCGACGTGAGGAAGTTTCGTTGCTCAGAGGGGGCATCGGCGCTGGGGCGGTCGGCGCTTGAATCGGGGCCTCCGAGGCGAATGGCTGTTCTGCCGGTGCGCTGATCAGCGAGACTTCCCACCGAAAGGGATGCTTCCGTGGGATGACCGAGAACTCGGCCGAGAGCACGAGCGCGGCGCCGAGGCTCAATCCATGGAGCGCCAAAGAAAATGTCCAGGCGCTGATCGATGCGAGAGGACTGTGGCTGCTCATGTGGCGTCCGCTTGGCGCAGGTGCTGCCTGCGAAATTCGCTGGGAGAGCAGCCGATCGCCCGTTTGAAGAAATGGCTGAACGCAAAGGCATCGCTGAAGCCGACGGTCTCGGCGATGCCGGCAATGGTATGGCCGTCTTCCAAGAGCATGGAGGTCGCTTTGTCGATTCGGAGTTGCTTAAGGTGCTGTGAAAAGGGCAAGCCCATGTAGCGCTGGAACACGTCCGACGCATATTTTTCGGAATAACCCAAGAAGCGAGAGAGTTCCTTGAGGGTGATGCGTTCGCCGAGACGACCGGAGAGAAAAGCCTGGAGTCGGTCGGCTACAGTTAGGGTGTCATCGGTCGTTCCTGCCTGCAATTTCTGAAACATAATCCTCCCCACAAAATAGAAAAGCCCGCGATCGAATGACCGTGGGCTCTGGGAATCGAATTCCTCGGGCCTCTGCTGACTCTTTGCAGAGACTGTTTAGTTGAGTCTGGTTCTCAATATCATGTTGATCTCATACGTGTCAAGAGTCTTCTTGCCCATTCGGAACTCTCTTTAGGAGCGATGACCACCGACGAGGGTGAGGAACATGGCGGTGAGAAACATGAAGGTGATGCCCGCCCAGACCCCTCCGGCCATCGCTATTTTCCGCGAAGGGGTGTAAGTCATGGCGACGAGGACGAATACGACATACAGGAGGGAGCCGGCGGCCAACGCAAACCATACGAGGGAGAAAGCAGGCGACAGGGACAACCCGCTCAGGACGGTTCCGAGGCAGGTGGGGGCGCCGCCAAGAAAGCCCAAGACGGCTGCATCGCGGATCGATAACGGTGTCTGACCTGCCGCCCCGACGATGCCGAAGCCTTCCGTGCCGTTGTGCAAGGCGAAACCGGTTATCAGTAGCCAGCTCAGTGCCCACTCTCCGCCGGCGTAGCTGGCTCCGATCGCTAAGCCTTCACCCAAATTGTGAAAGCCCATGCCGAGGGCGATCACATAGGGGAGCGTCAGCATTCGGCTGTCGCGCCGTCCCTTTCCGAGTTGTCGCTCTTCCAGGAGGGCTAGGCCAAGGAAGCCGAGCCAGAAGCTGCCTAGGAACAGTACCCACGAAAGGGGATCACGGACCCCTGTCAACTCCACGGATTCATGCATCAAGTCAAAAAAGAGGTAGATCAGGACCCCGGTGGCCACACCGATCAAACCGCTTTCCCAGGAACGAGGAAGGGAGCGCCGGATGAGGAAGGCCAGGCCAATACCTAGGTACAGAGGAATCACGCCCGCGAGGATGCCTAAGCCGATCAGGTCGAGCATGCGGCGAGTGTAACTCTCCTCATCGTAAGGAGGGAATGATTGCTATCCGGAAAGGGAGGGAAACTCTGTGGTGCGCCCGACAGGACTTGAACCTGTAACCTTCTGATCCGTAGTCAGATGCTCTATCCATTGAGCTACGGGCGCATAGCGGAAAGGGCGGAATGAAGCAGCGCCCGTTATACAGGCTTGGGGGAAGACCGGTCAAGTCTGTCCCGCCCTTGCTTTCCTAGAATAGGCTCTTGCTCAACTCGCCGGACGGGCTGCTTTCGTTGCCGCTCGAATCGTAGGCCGTCACCACGAAGAAATAGGTGGAGCCCAATGGGAGCGTCAGCCTGGTTGAGGTGACATTACCCACGTCATACATCTGCGAGCGGGCGCCGGATGATTTGCCGACGTACACGCGATAACCGCGCAGATCCGCTTCCGTGTTGGCGTTCCACGTGACCGTCACCGTGCCTGTGCCGGTTGAAGACGGCGGTGGGGGCGGTGGCGTCGTGCTGCCGATCGGTGGGGGAGGTGGTGGTGTGGTGCCGCTGGCCAGCACCGTCAGCGAGACAGGCACCCGTAGTAGATTGGAGCCGTTCGGGCCACTCTCCGAGATATAGACCACGGCCGAATAGCTGCCGGTGTTGAGGGCGCCGGTGTTGACCGAGACGGTGATGGAGTCCACCTCGGTGGTAATGGTCTGGGTGCTGCCATAGGGGGGATTCAAGAGAATCCAGGACTGATTCGTGCTGATGCCGTAGGAGCTCTGTGTCGTGCTGGACTTTTGCAGGTTGAAGACGCCGGAGGCCATGCTCCCTTTAGGGGCAGACAGGGATAGGGCCGCGGGGAATGCCTGTAGCAGCGGCGTTAATGAGCTGCTTGGGGGCGGTGGTGGCGGAGTGGTGGACGGCGGCGGAGGCGGCGGTGTCGTTGAGGGCGGCGGTGGAGGTGGGGTCGTCGACGGTGGGGGAGGTGGTGGTGTGGTGCCGCTGGCCAGCACCGTCAGCGAGACAGGCACCCGTAGTAGATTGGAGCCGTTCGGGCCACTCTCCGAGATATAGACCACGGCCGAATAGCTGCCGGTGTTGAGGGCGCCGGTGTTGACCGAGACGGTGATGGAGTCCACCTCGGTGGTAATGGTCTGGGTGCTGCCATAGGGGGGATTCAAGAGAATCCAGGACTGATTCGTGCTGATGCCGTAGGAGCTCTGTGTCGTGCTGGACTTTTGCAGGTTGAAGACGCCGGAGGCCATGCTCCCTTTAGGGGCAGACAGGGATAGGGCCGCGGGGAATGCCTGTAGCAAGGAACTCAAGGAACCGCTAGGCGGGGGGGGCGGTGGCGTTGTCGAAGGAGGCGGTGGTGGCGGAGTGGTAGATGGCGGAGGCGGGGGAGGCGTTGTGGATGGGGGCGGCGGCGTGCTCCCGCCGGCTGTGACGGTGGCGGTGACCGGAATGCGCCATGTGGTCGAAATGCCTGGTCCGGATTGCCCGATGTAAATGGTACCGGAATAGGTTCCGACACCCAGACCCATTTGCCCCGCATTGACGGTGACCGTGAGTTGGTCGGTTTCAGTCGAAATGGTCTGGGTGCTGCCGTAGGGCGGGTTCAGCCAGATCCATGATTGATTTGCGCTGATGAAATAGGAGTGCTGCGCGGTATCCGACTTCTTCAGGCTCATCGTGCTGCTGGCCGTCCCCCCTTGCGGGACGGTGATCGAGACGGAACTTGGGGTGAATTGAAGGTTTTGCGTCAGGGCCGGTGTTGCGTCTATCAGAGGCACGATGCACAGGAGCAATAAGATGACGGTAGTGGACGCGGTTTTTCGGGAAGCGAGGGTCCGCGGGTTGAATGTCGGCAGATGGGGTAGGCGGTTCATCGAGCAAGCTCCTTAAGGGTAATGTTGCAAAGAAAAACAGGAAGCACCGGTTTCTCGCAATGGCCGTGCCAGAGCAAGTCACTTCGCTGTTGTTCTTAATGAGTTGTCGGGAGTCGCTCAGCGGAATTCGGTGAGGGGCCCCGTCAGGATGAACGTCAGGGGCGAACGTAGCGGAAGTGGACAGAATAGGCAAGTAAAAATTTTTCGCAGGTCTGGTACATTGGCGTGACTCACCCAGGTAGGAAGGCTCTGTCTACGTGTTGGTTCTCGTAGTGGAGTGGAACAGACGGGGCTAACTATCGCAACATGAAACGTCTATCATTGAAACACTCGACTGGTTGCGGGGCAGATCCATTGCAGCTGTGCGGCAAGATTTACCCACCGGAGAAAGTTGTTGACCACTATCGACGGGTAAGGTATCAGTGTGCGCGCTGCGGCCCGGCCTCTACGTAGTTGCGACGAAGGGCCGGCGACGGAGGCCCAAGGAGGAGTCAACCTATATGATCGCATGGCGAACCCTGTTCTGCATCGGTCTGCTCTGTTCCCACGCGGCCCTGGCGGCCGCCGAAGTTGCGCCCGCCCAGATGTCGGGCATTGCCGGTGTCGACGTGCGCCTCTCCGGCTGGTTCAGCCAGGGACAAACCACCTGGAGCCATAACGCGTCCGGATTGGACGCCAATCTCGGCAACCCCAGTTCAAGGTTGAAATACAAGGATGCCGGAACCAACGTCGCCGAGATTACGGGCCGAGTCCTGCTCAAGAATAAAATGTTCCTCCGCGGTTCCTTTGGATACGGAGTGATCGGCGGAGGGCGTCTGACGGACGATGATTTCTTGAGTGCACAGGGCGCGGCGGCACAGGGGGCTACTGTCAGCGGGGAACACCGGTTTTCACGGACCTTCAGCGACCTCGACGGGAACAGGCTCTGGTACCTCAACGGCGACATCGGCGTGACGACTCATACGTTCAAGGAGAACCGAGGCTCGTTGGCCATGTTTGTCGGATTGCAATACTGGCGTGAGCGCCATGTGGCGGCGGGTGTCACGCAGGCGGAATGCACGACGGCGGCATCGCCCAACCCGGCCTTTCGCTGTTCTCCCGTGGGGACGGTTTCCTTTCGTAACCAGGCGGTCATTACCAACAGCATGTCGCTGTTCTCGGGACGGATCGGCGGCGAAGTGGAATACAAACTCGATCCCCGCATCACCTTCGAGGCCAAAGTGGCCCTACTCCTCTCCTATCTGAACAACGAGGATGTTCACCACCTACGGACGGACTTGGCGCAGGATCCGAGTTTCCGGATGACTGGGTTTGGGATCGGCACCAACACCGACGTGGGGCTGCGCGTGAGGATTTGGGATCGACTCTACCTGTCAGGGGGGTACCGGGTTTGGTGGAATCGGGTCGTCTTGGGCGACCAGTGGAAGATCTATGGGGCGGACGGGTCGACGAGCACCGCATCGCTCACCGAGTTCCAAACCCTCCGGCATGGCCCGACCGTTGGCCTGACCTATACGTTCTAGATCCGGGCTGTCGTGCTCAGCGCGAGCGGGACGAGCCGGTTTCTTCCTCGTATTCCGCGAAGAGCCGTTTGGCTTCGGGGTGCAGGAGGTAGGGTTGGCCGTAGGGGATTCCGGCGGTGCGAAAGAGCGGGGTCAGCTTCTCATTCGGGTGGAGGTACCCGGCCCGGAGCGGCACAGAACGCTTCGTATGGCGGATGAGCGTGCAGGGCGTCGGCCGAATGGCGGTCAACCAGTCCGCAATGTCCTGCGGGTTACCGATCGAGGCCGAAAGCAGCAGCAGCCGTGCCTGTGCCGGGCAGAAAATCAAGGTCTCTTCCCACACCACACCCCGTTCCGGATCCGCCAGGTATTGTGATTCGTCCATGATCACCAAGCCCAGCGTGTCGAGTCGGACATCAATTTCCCCGCCCGCCGCGTCGTAGAGCAGATTGCGCAAGATCTCCGTGGTCATGATCAGCAGCGGCGCCTGCGCGTTCTCGCGTCGGTCGCCTGTTAGAATCCCGACCTGGCTCGGCCCGAAGAGACGGGAAAACTCGGTAAATTTTGTGTTCGACAGGGCCTTCAGGGGCGACGTGTAAATGACCGTGCGGTTCTCGCGCATGGCCCGGGTGGTGGCTTCGATGGCCACGTACGTTTTTCCGCTTCCCGTCGGTACGCTCACTACCACATCTGTTTCAGCCAACCGTGCCAGCGCTTCGACTTGCCACGCGTCGGGCACGAAGGGCTGCGGGGGGGGCACGCCGATGCCGGACAGCCATTCGTGGAGCGATACCGGGGGCTCATGGTGGTGTCCATGGTCGTCGGTTTTGTGGGGTCGAGGTTGTCCAGCAGGGGTGGTCCGCTGAGGGGCGGCTGGAGCCGGCGGACGTTTCTCCGGCGGCGAGGTCCTTCGTCTTGTTGCCTGTTCCTCGATCAAAGCCGTGAGATCAGACTCCAGAGCCGGGCGGTTCTCCGGCGTGGCGCGGAGCAGGAGCTCCACGAGTTTCCGTTTGCCAGAGCGAAAATGCCGGCTGATGCGCCCGCGTGCCAGGCGATGCAACAGGGAGACAGGTTGCTCGAGCAGCAGCCGTTCGAGTTCTTCCGTCGTCATGCTACCTCAAGATCGGTCGTAGGTTCATGGAAGTTCCTCCAAGACGCCGCGGCGCATGGCGGCGATCGCCTGTTCTGCGCTGTCGGCCAAGGACGGATGCGTGGCCTTCAAGGTCTTCAGTTGCGAGAGAAATTCAATCGTGCGGGCAAAAAGCCGAAACATGTCGCCTTCCGCCATCGTCGTGAGCCGCGCAAGTCCGATCCAGGTCAGGCTTTGGTCTGCGACCCAGCGTTCCGTTAGGGCCGCCACGTCGGCGCGGAGCATAGGCGGGTCTTCATGGGGGCTGAGGCTTTCCGCCAACCGGCGGACCTGAAAGAGCAGGGTGACCAGCCCGCTGCTCCCGCGTGGAAAGGAGCCCGGGCGGTCGTCGTCGTGGGCGATGCTGGCCATCACGGCGGCGAGCAAAGGAGGGTCGATGGCGCTGAACGCTTCGGCGCGAATCAGTTCCGTGATGAGGAGCGAATGGTCGATCCGGATCAACCGCGCCCATTCACCGTCGGCGGTGAGGTGCGCCGTCGCGTTCAGATACCCGAACTTCTCCAGCACGTCCATGCGTTCCTGGAACCGGTGCCACAAACTAGTCTGAAGGGCCTGGATGGACTTGGTGTGCCGCTGAATCTCCTGCCGTACCTTCGAGGCGCGGAGAAAATCCCGTTGGCAGGCTTGGCGCGAGGGACAGGACGGGCAGGGAAAATCTCCCAAGGTTTGCACGATGGAACTGTCGAGTGCCGGCTCTTCATGGGCCTGAATAAGGATCGGCAGGATGGGAAGCCGCGGAGGCAGTTCCGCCAATTGGTGCGTCAGCTGCTCCAGGCTGTCCGGCGTGCACCAGGGATAGGATGAGATTTCTTCGCATTCAAACGTGCGGTCGAAGACCTGGGTCACGATCGTGGCGGGACATTCGCTCAAGGAGCCGCCTTCGCGCAGCAGGGTGACCATCGGCGCATGCTGCCCCTTGCTCCGGTATTGCCGGAGGATGATGCCTCGCCCGCGGACTAACCCGACGACGCGTCCCGGCGTAAGAAAATGGAGACGCGCGGCGACGTCCGGCGCTTCTTGCCTGTCGATGGGCCCTCGCGGCTTTTTGCGCTTCCGCGCGTGGTCGAACACCTGCCACTGCGTAATCCAATCGGAACAGACGCGAGGTCCGAACGGCTCCATCTCGGCGCGTAAGGTATCAAGTTTTGTTTCGAGCACGGCGGTTCGCTGATTCAATTGAAACTGGGCGAAACTCTTGCCCAGGATCGATTGGATGTGCTCCCGCGGGTGGGCCTTCAGCAGATTCAACACCATCGGGTAGGTGATGACGAACTGGCTGTGGATCGCTTCCGGCTGGCCGGTCAGGCCTTTCGTCAGGACGGTGAGGTCGATGTAGGGCGATGGGGTGATGACGGCGAACCCGACCAGGTCCTTGCCGCGCCGCCCGGCCCGTCCGGCCAGTTGCTGAATCTCGCTGGCGGTGAGGTCGGTGAAGTCGCGGGCTTTCCGGATGCTGGATTGCGTCACGACGACCGTGCGGGCTGGAAAGTCGACGCCGGCGGCAAGCGTCGTGGTGGCGAAGACGGCATCCAGGCAGCCGCTGCGCATCAGTTCCTCGACGGCGATTTTCCAAGACGGCAAGTGCCCGGCATGGTGCGCGGCGACCCCGATCCGCTGCACCGTTTCGATCAGCGGATGCTCGGCGATGCTGGGAAATTGGGTGATGACCTGGGTGAGCACGCCGGCGATCTGGTTCTGCCGCACCTTGGGCAGCATGACCTGGCTCCGCTCGAACGATTGCATCGCTTCATCGCAAGCCCGTCTCGATGTGAGAAAGATAATCGCCGGAGTGAGGTTCTTCTGACGGAGGGTCGCGACCAGGTCAACCGGATGGATCGATGGCGGCATGCAGTTTCATTCCCTTTGAAATGACGACCAGTCCGGAGTCGGTGACTTTGAATCGTTGGCGGTCTGCGGCGGGATCGAAGCCAATCACCGTTTTGGGCGGGATCACAACGTCTTTATCGATGATCGCTCGGCGGATTTTGGCACGTTCGCCGATCACGACGTTCTCCATGACCACGGATTCACGCACATCGGCATGGTCATGGACCCGCACATGGGGTGACAGCACCGAATTCTGCACCCGTCCGCCGGAAATGATGCAGCCGCCGCAGATGATGGAGTCCAGCGCCACTCCCATACGCCCGCCTTGGAAGTCTTGGGCGAAGACAAATTTGGCGGGCGGAAACTGCCCTTGGTACGTGCGAATCGGCCAGGCCTTGTCGTAGAGATTGAATAGGGGATCCACCGCCACCAGATCCATATTGGCTTCCCAGTAGGCGTCCAATGTCCCGATATCGCGCCAGTACTTTACCGCCTTCTTGTTCTCATCCTGGAACTTGAAGGCGTACACGCGATTCTCTTTGATCATGCGCGGGATGATATTCCGGCCGAAATCGTGTTTCGTGCCCTCCTTCGCATCGCGGATGAGCTGTTCGCGGACCATCTCGGTGCGGAAGAGATAGATGCCCATCGAGACGTACGCATGAGTCGGGTCGCCCGGAATCGCCATGGGTTCGGCGGGCTTTTCGTCGAACCGCAGGATGCGGTGGTCTTCGTCCACGCCGATGACGCCGAACCGGTTCGCCTCGGCCAGGGGCGTTTCGATCGCGCCCACCACGGCGTCGGCTTGTTTTTCCTGCATCAGGTTGTACATGTCGGCGTAATTCATCTTATAGATGTGATCGCCGGCCAGGACGAGCAGGTATTCGGGTTGATCGGGATCGAGCAGGAACAGATTCTGGAAGACAGCGTCGGCGGTGCCGCGGTACCAATCCTCGCTGATGCGCTGTTGGGGCGGCACGGAGGTGATGTATTCACCCAACTCTGCGTTGAGGATGTTCCAGCCGATGCGGATATGTCGATCGAGCGAGTGCGACTTGTATTGGATGAGGACCGCGATCTGCCGCAACCCGGAGTTCAAACAATTGCTGAGCGTGAAATCGATGATGCGATATTTACCGCCGAAGGGGACGGCGGGTTTGGCGCGCTGATCCGTGAGGGGATACAACCGTTCGCCCTTGCCGCCGGCGAGAACCATCGTGAAGATCTTGGGCATAGAGAGCCCGATTGTAACAGGACGATCGGCGAATGGAAAGGACGCAGAATCGTTGACTTCACCTCCGAGTCGGACGATACTACGATCCGACGCCGGTTCCCGGCACCTCGTCGGGCCGAAGCCAAAGGAGCGGACATGAAAAAACAGAATGCCCTGCCGGAGGTCATCAAGCCCGGATTTCCCACCGCAAACCCGATGAAGGAAATGGTCTGGCGGTTGGAGCGGTTGGAGCGGCAAGTGCAGCGTCTCTCCGAACTGGTGCGCAACCATGCCGAGGACAACGACCGGTTGGTCCGGATCGTAGCGGAAGATCGCGATGTGATCCGGCGGGAATTGTTGCGCAAGCACGAACATCGGGTGCGGGTGCGAAAACATTTGCGGGATGTCAGCTCCAAGTCCGGCGTCAACCCTTGATCCCTCTGCCTCTTCGTCCGGGCGCTGAACACAGGTCGTAATGGCGACCCAGGTCGACCCCTCCTCGCTTCTCCCTTCGTCCTTCCGACTCGATGCCCCTTCCGCTATTGATGTCCGCGGAGTCGTCCGCCGCCATGGGGGCGTGACGGCCGTCGATCAGGTCAGTTTTCAGGTACGGCGCGGCGAATTCTTTTCCATCCTGGGTCCGAGCGGCGCGGGAAAGACCTCTGTCCTGCGGATATTGGCGGGCTTCGAAGATCCGGACGAGGGCGACGTGCTGATCGAAGGCCGCTCCATGCGCGGCGTACCGCCCAATCGTCGGCCTGTGAATCTCGTCTTTCAATCCTACGCGCTTTTTCCCCACCTGACGGTGTTCGAGAACGTGGCGTTCGGGTTGAAAATGCGCGGGCTTCCGACGTCGGCGATCGCTGCGCAGGTGCGGCAGGCGCTGGATCTGGTCAAACTGACCGGCAAGGATGCACGCATGCCGACACAACTGTCCGGCGGGGAGCAGCAACGGGTCGCATTGGCCCGTGCGTTGGTCAACAAGCCGGCGGTCGTCCTGTTGGATGAACCCTTGTCGGCTCTCGATCAACAGCTGCGGCAACACATGCAGTTGGAGCTCAAGGCCATTCAAGAGCGCGCAGGCTTGACCTGCGTCTGCGTCACGCATCACCAAGAGGAGGCGATGATGATGTCCGACCGAATCGCGGTGATGCATCAGGGGCGGCTGTGGCAGGTAGGCAGTCCTCGGGAGGTGTATGCGCAGCCGTGCAACCTCTTCGTGTCGCGGTTTCTCGGTGTCTCGAATGAATTGCCGGGAAAGGTGGTGATTCAGGACCGGGCAGGAAGTTTCTTGTATCCGAATGAGGGGCAGCCCCCGGTGCCGATTCGCTCGTTGGTCGATACGGAGGCCGGCTGCGCGGCGATCCTCTCGCTGCGGCCGGAACAACTCAGGCTGACGCGTGAACGTCCCGTGACGCCGGATCCCTGCTTGCCCGCCACGATCGAGAAGACTCTGTTCGCCGGAGGAGGCACTAAGTACCTGGTGCGTGTGGGGCCCGGTCGCCCGTGGGAGGTTACATGCACGTCGACCCCCGGGGGCGATGCGTTCCAATTTGGTGAAGCGGTCTTCGTACAGTGGCGCCTCGCTGACGGACGGCTCTTCTTCGAATAACGATGCGCATGAGCGAGCAATCGGCGGCCCCCTCGACCTCGCGGCCTTCCTGCGTGCGGTGCCGGCTCGCGATTCCCGGTCTCCTCTGGATGGGCCTGTTTTTCCTGTTGCCGCTGGTTCTCGTGTTGGCCATCAGCTTTGCGTCGCGTGGCACCTACGGCGGTATCCTCTGGGAATTCACCTGGGCGAATTACCTCGATCTGCTCCATCCGCTCTATGGAAAGATCTTCGCCCAGTCGCTTTGGTACGCCGGGCTCACGACCCTGCTGTGCCTAGTGCTGGGGTTTCCGCTCGCCTATGCCATTGCGCGCAGTGCTCCGCGGTGGCAGCCGGTGTGGTTGCTGCTGGTAATGTTACCGCTCTGGACGAACTTCCTGGCGCGCACCTATGCCTGGATGATCCTGCTGCGGCAGGACGGCCTGGTCAACCGATGGTTGTCGGCCATCGGCTTCACGGACGGCCCCTTGGAGTTGCTCTATACGCCGTCCGCCGTCGTGATCGGGCTCGTTTACGGATATCTGCCCTTTATGGTGCTCCCATTGTACGTGGCCATCGAGCGGTTGGACCCGCTGCTGGTCGACGCAGCCTGGGATCTCTACGCATCGCGATGGGCGATCCTGATCCGCGTGATACTTCCGCTGGTCAAGCCGGGCATCGTGGCGGGCTGTATACTGGTGTTCATTCCGTCGATCGGCGCCTTCATTACGCCCGATCTCCTGGGCGGCGCCAAGAGCATGATGATCGGCAATCTCATCCAGCATGAATACCTCGTCGTGCGAGATTGGCCCTTGGGCTCCGCCGTCTCCTTCGTTCTCATGGGTTTGGTCCTGCTGGCGGTGGCGCTCTACTACCGCAATGGGCCCGGCGAGCCCGGCCGCCGGGAGGAACGATGAGGCGCGGCATGGTGGGGCTGAACCTGGTGGGAGCTGCGGTCCTGGCGTTTCTCTACGTCCCCATCGCGATCTTGGTGCTCTACTCCTTCAATGCGGCGCAACTGTCGACGAGCTGGCGAGGGGCGACGCTCAAGTGGTATGCGACGCTCTTCCGCGACGAGGCGCTGTTGGCAGCCACGGCGAACAGCCTGGTGATTGCGGCCATTTCCACGGTCGGAGCGGTGCTGCTGGGAGGCCTGCTGGCGTTGGGGATGGAGGCGATGCCCAACCGTCGGCAGCAGCTCATTGAAGGTGGTCTGGTGCTGCCCCTCGTGATTCCGGAAGTCATGCTGGGCGTGGCGCTGATGTTGTTCTTTGTCATGGTGCAGGTGCCCCTCGGCCTCACGACCGTGATTGTCGGCCATGTGGCGTTCAACATTCCTTTGGTGACGATCATGGTCAGGACACGCCTGAGAAAGCTCGATCCGCTGTTACGCGAGGCGGCGGCTGATTTAGGCGCCGGTCCCTGGCAGGTCTTTTGGCATGTCACCCTGCCGCTGCTGCGGCCGGCCTTGTGGGGGGCCATGCTCGTGGCCTTCACCGTTTCGCTGGACGATTTCCTGGTGACGTTTTTCACCGCCGGCCCCGGCGCCACGACGCTGCCCCTGAAGGTCTATTCCATGATCAAAGCGGGCGTCACGCCCGAGATCAATGCCCTGTCCTCGTTGCTGTTGATCGTTTCGATGGGCTGTGTGGGCCTGTCGCTGTACCTCCAGCGTCGTGAGGTCTGAATGGGGTCCGCTCTGCGCAGGAACAGCCCTTTCGTTCTGCTCCTGGTAGCGTGCTTCTGCGGGTTGGCCGCCTGCGGTCGGGCTGGAGAAGGGGCGTCAGGCGAAGGCCGGCCGGTACTGCATTACTTCACCTGGTCGGACTATGTGGGGCCGGAGATCATTCGCGAGTTCGAGCGGCGTGAGCAGGCTAAGGTGGTCGTCGACACGTTCAGCAGTAATGAAGAACTACTCGCCAAGCTGCAAAGCGGCGCGACGGGGTACGACGTCGCCGTGCCGTCGGACTTCATGGTGGCCATCATGATGCAACAGGGTCTTCTCAGCGAACTGGACAGGACGCAGTTGCCCAACGCGGCCGATCTCGAACCGCACCTGCGCGCGCCTCACTTTGACCCCGAGGGGCAGTACTCGGTGCCCTACCTTTGGGGGACGGTGGGCATTGGGTACGACTCGGCCGTGATCACCACGCCGCCCGACAGTTGGTCGGTCCTGTGGGATCCTCGTTACCGCGGCCGGATCAGCATGTTGAACGATCAGCGGGAGGTGTTCGGCGCGGTCTTGCGCGCGATGGGCCGGTCGATGAACAGCACCGATCCCAAGGAGATCGAGGCGGCCAAGGAATCATTGTTGCGGCAGAAGCCCTTGGTGAAGACCTATACCAGCGACCACTACGACCAGCTGCTCGCCTCCGGGGAGGTGATACTGGCGCATGGGTGGGGGGGGCCGGTGGCTCGGGCCATGGTGGAACGGCCGTCGTTGCGCTACGTCGTGCCAAAGGAAGGGGCGACGATTTGGGCCGACTGCCTGGTGGTGCTCCGGTCGGCGCCCCACAAGGAACTCGCGATGCGGTTCGTCAACTTCCTCATGGATCCCGAGATCTCGGCGCGCACGTCCGAGCGGCTCCGCTTCGCCACGGCCTCCCGCCGGGCCAGGGAGCGAGTGAGCCGGGAGATCAGAGAGAACACGGCCATTTATCCGCCGGTGGAGGAGTTGGGCCGGCTGGAGTGGATGCGCGATGTGGGCCGGGCGATTCGGCTGTACGACCGAGCCTGGACCGAATTGAAAATGCAGTGAGGCAGTAGGGGCGGTTTCGTGCGTACTTTATTTCAAATATCCGGCAGAATCAGTATAATTAACCGATCTGTCCTCGTTTCTTCGATCTTCCTGCACAATGTGTGACGACATGCTCCGTGACAGAGGCCGTCTGTGGGTATGCCTGTTGAGATCATCCAGCGTTCGCGTGGTGCTCGTGTTGTGCACCGTCTTGATCCTCGGTCGGACGGCGATCGAGAGCGCAGCTGCAGTGGAGAGCACCGCGCCTGCCTTGCCATCTCCGGTCATTCGGCTGAGCCTCTCCGAGGCGGTGGCGTTGTTTCTGAGGCAAAATCTCGACCTCCTGATCGCGAAGTACGGCATCGAATCCAGCAAGGGGCAGCAAATTACCGCCAGGCTGTTCCCGAACCCGGTGATGCAGATCGGCAACGTCGCCTCGTTCACCCAAGGCAATACGTTGGCCAAAACAGGCGCCCTGACGGCTCAAGCGCAACAGCTGTTCGAGCTGGCCGGTAAACGCGGATACCGCATCGAAAGCGCTGGGTTCGGACTCCAGTCCGCGGAGGCCGATTTCGAGGATGCCGTGCGGCAGTTGGGCTTCACCCTCAAAGACTCGTACTATCGTGTCCTCGTGGCCCAGCGCCGGCTGGCCTTGGCCGAAGAGAATCGGGACCGCTTCGCGCGCATCCTGGATGTGAATACCATCCGTTTCAAGAAGGGATACATCGCCGAAGTCGATCTCATCAGGATCCGACTGCAGATGGTCGACTTCCAGTCGCAGGTGATCGAGGCCATCCAGGAAGGGGAGTCGGCCAGAGCGGACCTGCGCCAGCTGCTGAGGCTGACGCCGGCGTCCAAGTTGGAATTGACCACCGAGATGGACTACCGCCGGGTGGACCCTGATTTCGCGAGGCTGCGGTCGGTCGCCTTGGATATTCGTCCCGACATCAGGGGGCGCCGCGCCAACCTCTCTCAACGTGAAGCGGACCTCAAGTTGGCCAAGGCCTATCGGGTGCCGGATGTCACGATTGGAGCCGGGTATGCGGTGCAGGGCTCGCGGGGCCCGGATAACCAGCAGATGGCTATCTTGAACCTCGGGGTGCCGCTCCCGCTCTTCAACCGCAACCAAGGCGGGATCGTGCAGGCCGAGGTGGGGGTACAGTCGGCGCAGGCGGAGTTGGATCGAACGGTCAACCAGGTGGAAAATCAGGTGGAGGTGGCCTATCGTAATCTGCTTCAAAGTCGCCGGCTGGTCGAGGCGTATCTGGCCGGCGTCTTGGACGATGCCCGGTCGACTTTCACGATTGTGGAACGTGCCTACGAGCGGGGCGGCGCCACGATTCTGGATCTGCTTGATGCGGCCCGGACCTCGCGCATGATCCAACAGAATTTTATCGAGGCGTTGTTTACGTACCAGCATAATCTGTTTCAGTTGGAAAGTTCTGTCGGGCAGGAGATTGCCTCGTGATCGGCACGACAAGGTGCCTCCTGTGGTTCACCTGTGGCCTGCTCCTGAGCGCCTGCAGCCAGACGCAGGAACCGGCCGCGCCTGCGCCTTCGACGGCCGCGAGCCCGGCTCAACCTGATACGGCGCCGGCTCCAGGGCAAATCGAGACGGCGGTGGTGAGCTACAAGCCGGTGCAGCCGGAACTCGTGTTGGTCGGCAAGATCGCCTACGGCGAAGATCGCTATTCGAAGATTTCGTCGCCCTTGCAAGGACGGGTGGTCGAAGTGCGGGCCAAGTTGGGGGATCGGGTGCAAGCCGGGGCCACGTTGCTCGTCATCGACAGTCCCGACATCACAGCGGCCTACTCGGAATTCGTGAAGGAAGCGTCGGAGCTGGAATACTCGACCCGGGCGCAGGAACTGGCCAAAGAGTTGTATGCGACGAAAGCCCTCGCGCTCAAGGACCTCAAGCAGGCCGAGAATGATTTGATCAAGGCACGAGCCGAGTTCCGACGAGCCAAGGAGCGCCTGTTATCGTTGCGGATTCCCGCTGCCGAATTAGAAAAACCCCTGGCGCAACAGCGGATCACGTCCCGATTTGAAATGAAAAGTCCGCTCACGGGGACCGTGGTCGAACGGATGGTGACGCCGGGACAGTCCGTGGGCAGCGATGCCAGCCAGGTGTTGTTCACGGTGGCGGATCTGGATCGCTTGCAGGTCGTGGCGGACGTATACGAACGGGACTTGGCGCTAGTCAAGGTCAGCCAGGTCGGCCGCATCAACGTCGAGGCCTACCCCGGAACGGATTTCGCCTCAGTCGTCGCGTCGATCGGGGATGTGGTCGATCCGAACACGCGGACGATCAAGGTCCGCGCCTGGGTCGATAACCAGGATCAACGGCTGAAACCCGAGATGTTCGCGCGGTTACGCCTGGACATCGGCGATGCCACACCCTTCCTGACCATTCCTAAGGAGGCGGTCGTGGAGATCGACGGGAAACATTTCGTCTATGTGGTGGAAGCGCCAGACCGGTACGCGAAACGAGAGGTCATGGTGTCCAACGTGTCGAGCGATCAGGTCCGCATCCTCGAAGGCCTCACCTCAGGCCAGCGCATCGTGATTAAAGGCGCCGTGCTCGTGAAGGGCCAGGAGGTGAAGGGGTGAATCGATGAGCAGGAGAGGTCCTTCCGGACGATGATCGTTCGAATCGTCGAACTCTCCCTGGTACAGCGCTTTCTGATCTGTGCCCTCGGCTTCAGTCTCCTGTTCGGTGGGCTCTACGCTTTCCAGCAGCTCGACATCGTGGCCTATCCAGATCCGTCGCCCCCGATGGTCGAGGTGATCACGCAGTTTCCGGGGTGGTCGGCTGAAGAAATCGAGCGCCAAATCACCATTCCCATCGAAGTCGCACTGAACGGCATTCCCGGCCTCACCGATATCCGCTCCCTCTCCATCTTCGGTTTGAGCGACATCAAGGTCTACTTCGACTTCGACACGCAATATTTCTTCGACCGGCAGGAAGTCGTGAACCGACTGGCGACCATCACCTTGCCGCAGAATGTGCAACCGACCCTCTCGCCTTGGTGGGCGATCGCGGAGATCTATCGGTACCAGCTGGCAGGCGACGGCAAGACCAGCCTGACCGATCTCAAGACGATTCAGGATTGGCAGGTACGACGGGAATTCCGGCGGGTGCCCGGCATCATCGACGTGACCGCGTTCGGCGGGACGACCAGGGAGTACCACGTCGATATCGATCCGGGGAAGTTGATCAGTTACGAAGTCAGCCTGGCGCAGGTCATGGAGGCCTTGACCAACAGCAACGCCAACGTCGGCGGCAACTACCTCACGGTGGGGGCGCAGAACTACAACATCCGCGGGCTCGGACTCATCAACGGACTCGAAGACATCGAGAACGTCATGGTGGCGGAGAAGGAGGGCACGCCGATCTTCGTCAAGACGTTGGGGACCGTGTCGGTCGGCCACCGGGTGCGGTTGGGCAAGGTCGGCATCGACGACGAGGACGACGTGGTCGAAGGGGTGGTGCTCCTGCAGCGGGGGTACAAGGCGCTTTCGGTCTTGGACCAGGTGCGGGAGAAGGTCGAGGAGTTGAACAAGTGGAAGTTGCCCGAAGGGGTGAAGATCAAGACCTTCTACGACCGCACCGCGTTGATCCACACCACGGTGGAAACCGTGACCGACATCTTGATCAGCGGCATGGTCTTGGTGTTTGTGATCCTCTTTGTGTTTCTCGGACACCTGCGCGCGTCGATCATCGTGGCGCTCACGATTCCGATGTCGCTGCTCTTCACCTTCACGATGATGGTGCTGATCGGCCAGTCCGCCAACCTGATTTCGCTCGGCGCCATCGACTTCGGGATCATCGTGGATGCGACCTTGGTCATGGTAGAGAGCATCTTCTTTCACCTCGCGCATGAGCGGCGGATCGGCGTGACCGTACCCCAGCAGATCGTGCGCGCCGCCCGCCAGGTCGGGCAGCCGATTTTCTTTTCGACGGCCATCATCGTGGTGGCGTTCATTCCGCTCTTCACGATGACGGGCGTGCCGGGGAAGATCTTTGCGCCCATGTCGATCACCTACGGCTTTGCGCTGTTCGGCGCGTTGCTCATGGCCGTATCGCTGGCACCGGTCCTTTGTTCGTTACTGCTGACGGGAGTCGTTCGAGAACGAGACACGGCCTTCGTCAGCGTGATCCGCCGGACCTACCTGGCCGTCTTGCGCTGGGCCTTGAACCATAACAAGATGGTCATCGGCGCATCGTTGGTGCTGCTGGTGACGGCGTTCGGCGCGCTGCAGTTCCTCGGCGGTGAATTCATGCCGGCCCTGGAGGAAGGCAACTTGTGGGTGCGGGCCACGATGCCGGTGGACATTTCGTTCGACGAGGCGGCACGGCTGACGGGAGAGATTCGCCAGCTGTTCCGGAAGTCGCCTGAAGTGGTTACCATCGTCTCGCAACTCGGTCGCCCGGATGACGGGACCGATCCCACCAGCTTCTTCAACGCCGAATTCCTGGCCAACTTGAAGCCCCGGAAAGACTGGCGGCCAGGACTGGACAAAGACGGGCTCGTGGAGGAAATCGAGTCGCGGCTCAAGGGGATTCCAGGCGTCATCTTCAACTTTTCCCAGGTCATTCAAGACAACGTCGAAGAGGCTATGTCGGGGGTCAAGGGCGAGAACTCCATCAAGTTGTTCGGCACGGACTTGAAGACGATGGAGGCGAAGGCGGTCGAGATCGAGTCGGTGATGAAGGGCGTGCGGGGCGTGAAGGACCTGGGCGTCTTTCGGCTGGTGGGCCAGCCCAACCTCTTGATTCAGGTCGATCGCGAGGCGAGTGCCCGCTACGGGCTGCGCGTTTCGGACGTGAATGCCGTGGTGCAGGCGGCGGTGGGCGGGCAAGGGGTGACGCAGGTCTTCGAGGGCGAACGGTTGTTCGACCTGGTGGTTCGGTTTCTGCCGGAGTTTCGGCGGGACGCCGAGGCGATCGGCAACATTCTCGTGAACACCCCCAATGGCGCCCGTATCCCGCTGAAGCAGGTGGCGACGATCAAAACCCACACCGGCGCCTTCATCATCTACCGGGAAAACAACGAACGGTACATCCCGATCAAGTTCAGCGTCCGCGACCGCGATTTGGAAAGCACCGTGCAAGAAGCGCAGAAGAAGATGCAGGCGCAGGTCACGTTACCGGAGCGGTATCGGCTCGAATGGGCCGGTCAATACGACCAGTTGACCAGCGAGCAGAAGCGACTGACCATGATCGTCCCGGTCAGCCTGGTGATCATCCTCTTTCTCCTCTACACGACGTTCAACTCCGTCACCAACGCGCTGCTGGTGCTGGTGACCGTGCCGTTCGCCCTCATCGGGGGCATCTTTTCGCTCGTCTTGACCGGGACCAACTTCAGCATTTCCGCCGCCGTGGGCGTGATCTCGACGCTGGGAGTAGCGATTCTTGGCGGAGTCCTGTTAATCTCACGTATCGAGGACTTGCGGCGGGGCGGTGCCGACCTACGGGACGCGATTCTGAAGGGGGCCGACGTGCAGATGCGGCCGATCTTGATGGCGACCCTGGCGGCGGCCATCGGGCTCTTGCCGGCCGCCCTCGCGACGGGAATCGGTTCGCAGGCCCAAAAGCCCTTGGCCAGAGTGGTGGTAGGCGGGATGCTCACCGCGGCGGTGTTGATCCTTGTGGTGCTGCCGGTTCTGTACGAGGTGGTCCATCGACGGCGGGCGGTCGAGCGTTCGCCGGAGGGTGAGGACGGACCGACGGTCCAACAATGAAGCAGAGGAGTTCGAGAGGAAGGTCATGATCATGGCGCGATGGCAACAAGGGGTGATCGGTCGGGCGGTGTGGTGTGGGTTGGCGCTCATGGGATTGGTCGGCAGTCTGCTGGGACAGGCTTGGGCGGAGGCGGGCGTGTGGCCGGTGCAGATGCCCTACGAGGCGCCTCCAAAATCCGAACCCGTACCGGATGTGTCGGTCGCTCCGAATACCAAGGCCTTGACGCCGGAAGAATTGCAGCGCGCCGAAGCACTCCTGCCGCTGTTGGAGGGCAGGCAGGAATTTTGGGCCATGGGCGAGTTTGTCCATCTGGGCGATTCCGTGTTGCCGGTCGTGACGAAGGCGCTCACGATGCCGGGCTCCAGAATCCGCTACAACGCCATTGAGACCCTCTCGATGATGAAGTCACCTGCCGCGGTGCCCGCTTTGCTGGAGAGGGCAAAACAGGCTGATGAAATTCCGCGGATTCGGGAGCATGCGCTGCGGGTGGCCGTGCGGTTGGATCCGCTGCAGGTCGCGAGTACGATCGGCGTGTTGGTGAAGGACGGCAACCCGACGATTCGAAAGGCCGCGGCCTTCGAGGCGCGGTATATCCGTCACAAAGACGTGGTGCAGCCGCTCATCGATTTGGTGGCGGATGAGGAGCGGTATGTGGCCCTGTCCGCCGTGCAATCCCTCTGGCTCTTGACCAGGCACGAAACGGATTCCCATGATTGGGACGCCTCCAACAAACAGGATCGGCAGGCCTGGGCCCAAGAGTGGGCGGAATGGTGGAATGTCTCGAAGGACAGCTTTGAACTGCCGGAATCCAGGGTGCGCAAGCGGCCCTCCTGAGGCCTGGTGCGTTGCGCCGGTTCTAGAGGCCGTGGTAGGTACAATAGTAGACCGTGGAGCCGCTATGGCTCACTGCGGGATCACATAAAGGGTGTACGATGGCGATACTCAAAATAACGAAGCTGGGTAATCCGATTCTCCGGCAACAGTCGTCGCCGGTGAATCCAAGCGAGATAAAAAAACCGGCCTTTCAACAATTGATCGATGACATGTTTGAAACCATGTACGACGAGCCAGGGATCGGCTTGGCCGCTCCGCAGGTGGGGCGCTCCATTCAACTCGTGGTCATGGACTGTCCCGGCGAGGGAGGCTTTCCGCAGACGGTGCTGATCAATCCGACCATCGTGTTTTACGGCCCGACTCAGGTGGAGAATTGGGAGGGGTGTTTAAGTGTCGACGGTCTGCGCGGCAAGGTCACCAGGCCTTCCACCGTACGGGTGACGGGACTGGACCGCCACGGCAACCAGCTGGATTTCGAGGCGGGTGGGCTCTATGCCGTCTGCATTCAGCATGAACTCGATCACCTCATCGGGAAGGTCTTCCTGGATCGCATGAGCGATTTCTCCACCCTGACCCAGATGGAGGAGTTTCAGAAGTATTGGCAAAAGGAACCGGCCAGCGTCATCTGATCCATCCGCGTCGCCGAATCGTTGTGAACTCTCTTCTGCGCGTCCTGTCTTACCTCAAGCCGTTCCGGCTGCTGGCGGTGGTGACGTTCGTCTGCGCCGGGCTTGCCACGGCGCTGGAATTGGTGCCGCCCTACCTCGTGAAGGTCGTCATCGACGATGTCATTCAGGCCAAACAGCCGGACCTGCTGCCTTGGGTCTTGACGGCTCTGCTCGGGGCGTATGTCCTGCGCAATCTCGCCAGTTCCATGCGGGTGCGGTTCAACAACAATCTGGAACAAAAGGCGGTCCACGCCCTCCGCATGCAGGTGTTCGGGGCGCTCCAACGCCTCTCGTTGAGTTACTTCGAAAATCGCTCCACCGGCGAGATCATGACGCGCGTCACCAGCGATACGGAGCATGTCGAACGGATCTTCGTGGATGGGCTGGAGGGGTTGCTTACCGCTTCCTTGACCCTGATCGGCATTACGATCATGCTGTTTACGCTGAACTGGAAGTTGGCGCTGCTCTCCCTCTTGCCGATCCCGATTTTGGCGGCCTGTGCTGTCTGGTTTACCAGACGCGTCCATGCGTACTACCATCAAATCCGCAAGAGTGTGGCCGACCTGAACGCCTATCTGCAGGATGCGCTGTCCGGCATCAAGGAAACCATCGGATTCAATCAACATGCCTATGAGCGGCAGCGGTTCGAGACCCTCAGCCAGGCCTACAGCCAGAACAGTCTGAAGGCCATGTATCTCTGGTCCTGGTACTGGCCAGGGATGGTGTTCGCGGGGAGCACTGGGACGGTGCTCATCCTCTGGTACGGAGCCGGCGAAGTGCTGACCGGTCAGCTGACCGTCGGGCAACTCGTGATGTTTCTCTCCTACCTCACGCTGTTTTACACGCCGATCAATGAGATCCATTCCTTGAACCACATGTTGCAGCACGCCCTGGCGGCGAGCGACCGGGTTTTTGAAATTATCGATACGAAACCTGACGTCGAGGAGCGACCCGGTGCGGTCCGTCCGGTCGAGCGGCTACGGGGAGTGGTGGAATATCGCCATGTGACGTTCGGCTATCGGCCCGACGCCCTCGTGTTGAACGAGGTGAATCTCTCCGTTCAGCCGGGCGAACGGATCGCTTTGGTCGGCCCGAGCGGCGCCGGCAAGACGTCGATGCTGAAGTTGCTGATGCGTTTCTACGATGTGCGAAGCGGGGCCCTGTTGGTGGACGGGCAGGATGTGCGTGACCTGCCGCTGGCCTTTCTTCGGAATCAGATCGGTCTGGTGCAGCAGGAACCCTTTCTCTTCAACGGCACGGTGCGGCAAAATATCCTGTACAGCGACCTGTCGGCGGGGCACGAGCGGGTCGAAGCGGCGGCTCGAGCCGCGCGCGCACACGAGTTCATTTCGCGTCTTCCCGATGGGTACGACACCTGGATCGGCGAACGCGGAGTCAAATTGTCGGTCGGTCAGAAACAGCGGGTGTCGATCGCGCGTGTGCTCTTGCGGGACCCTCCCATCGTGATCTTCGACGAGGCCACCTCCAACATCGATACGGAAACGGAGGTGAAGATCCGCGAGGCGCTGAATGATCTGACCAAGGGGCGCACCACGTTCATCATCGCACATCGTTTAGCGACGTTACACGACGTGGACCGCATCGTCGTGGTGGAGCATGGAACCATCGTCGAAGAGGGTGTGCATGATGCCCTCATGCGCCGGGGCGGGGTCTATGCGGGGCTTTATGAGGCGCAGTTCAAGATATAACCGATCGGCCTGGTTGGCTCCTGTTAGGAAGGAACGATGTCATGGTGCTGGTGTACGAACATGATCCATTGGATACCGAAGATGCACGCGGCCGGTTTTACCATGTGTGCCGCGGACGGCTGCTGAAAAACGAGTTGACCATTCCCCAGCCGGACCAGCCTTATGAATGTCCGGACTGCGGCATCGACTTGGAGACCGAAGACTTCTGGGTGGCTCGGCAAAAGGGATCGGTGTAGCGCGGCTGTGCGCACCGAAGAATGATAGAGGAAAGGGAATCCATCATGGCGGGGAGTGCAGGTCGGAAAACAGTGTCCGTCTCGCGCGGACTGATGATGTTGTGCGACATCTGTTACGAGCAGGTGTTTGCCGAAAACCTGGTCGATGCGCGGAACTTCGTATCCGACCACGAATCGCTGTTCGATACCATTTGCATGGGCTGCACCGATATCAACCGTCCTCTCGTCGACGACATGCTGGGGAGTTCGGAATAGCGATCGCTGCTATTTACAGGTCTTTCCGTCGAAGTTGAGGCAGGTCGACTCGCCGGATTTGATCTTCCAACTCTTCAAGAGCGGCGGCTGTCCTTCGCGCTCCACCACCACGATATCGGCCAATCCTGAGATCGGCAGCTTTTCCAGGTGCGGGCGCGCCTCCTCCGGCACCTCGACCCAAAAGACCGAGCCCAAGGTCGAGATCAGGATCCGGTTGTTGTCGAAATCCACGTAGATGATGGGGCTGTAGTAACTTTTTTCTCCGGCGGTGGCTTGCGGAGGAGTGGCGATGATGGGGCCGAACAGCATGAAGACGCAAAAGAGGAGTACGAATCGCATCGAACGCTCCCTTCGATGAGAGGTCAAAGCCGGATTATGGCATCGTCGTGGGTCGATTGGTAGGGGAGCGACGACAAATTCTCGGGCAGCGCGACTAGATGATGCGCACATCGGCCGGTCGAACCTGGCCGCCGGTGATCCAATAGGTGCGAATGTCTGCGGCGGGGCTGTGCATGAGCGACACGAGCAGGTAGGCGGGCACCGGGAGATTGATCCGACTCCAGACCTCTTCGTAGTCCGTGGCGATTTTGATGTCGGTGTGTGACGGCCTGGCCGGGTCCTTGGGGTGAGAGTGGTAGACGACCTGGAGATCCAGTCCGTTCTTGCGAATGTCTTTTTTGGCGGCGGAAAAATCCTCCATGTCCATGACGAACGCGATCTCCGCCCGCTCTTCCGGCGACAGCCGTTCGAGGTGCGCGATCTTGTTGTCATCGAAGGTGGAGAGCTTTTCGGCGCCCTCCATGGCGACGATGTTCTTGATGCGGTAGAGGCGGGTGACCGTCTTGTCGGTGCCGGCCAGCAGCCCGCAACATTCGAACGGCGCCAATTCGCGCGCGTGGGCCACGATCTCATCCAGGATGTGTCGGGGAATCGAGAGGTCAGGCATGTCAGATGGTGCAGGTCACGCTGTAGTCGCTGCCTAGGTCCTTGATCGTGGGGGTGGCGCTACAGAGCGGGCAGCGCGGGTCCTTCGGGCGCGACACTTTCCGGAATTTCATCTCCAGCGCATCGTAAATCACGAGCTTGTCGGCCAGGGATTCGCCGATCCCGAGGATTTCTTTGATCGCTTCCGAGGCTTGTAAGATGCCCATGGTGCCGGCCAGGACTCCCAACACGCCGGCTTCCTGACAATTCGGCACCAACCCGGCCGGCGGGGGCTCAGGATAGAGGCAGCGGTAGCAGGGATGTCCGGCATGGGGTTTGATGGTCGTGAGTTGTCCCTCGAAGCGGAACATGCTGGCCGAGATCAGCGTCTTCTTGGCGAAGAAACAGGCATCGTTGACCAGGAATCGGGTCGTGAAGTTGTCGGAGCCATCCAATACGATGTCATAGTCGGCGATCAGACCGAGAATGTTCTCCGTGTCGACGTTCATCTGGTATGTCTTGATCGTGATGTCGGGATTGATGGCCGAGAGCATCTGCCGGCCCGATTCGACCTTGGGCACGCCGACGGTGGCCGTCGTGTGGAGGATTTGCCTCTGCAGGTTCGAGAGGTCGACCACGTCGCCATCCACCAAGCCGAGGGTGCCGATGCCGGCTGCGGCGAGATAGAGGGCGGCAGGGGAACCGAGGCCGCCGGCGCCGATCAGGAGGACCTTAGCCTTCGACAGCTTTACCTGCCCCTTGCCGCCGACTTCGTTCAAGATGATATGGCGGCTGTATCGTTGAATCTGTTGATCGGTAAATTCCATGCGATCCGTCTCTTCCCGCTGTTACTCCACCACGTTCAACTCGATAGGGTCGACGACGCAGCCTTTGTTGCGGAACCCTTCGATGGCGCGTTCGATCTCCTCGGTCTCACCCGTCAACTCAAGATCCATCCAGCCGGTCGTTTCGCGCACGTCGGCGCGGCGTACGTTGGTGACGACGTTGAATTCATGGCCGATCTGATAAATGATCGGCTCCTTGATTTTGGTTTCCGGGAACCGGATGTGAAAACGCAAGCTGGTCATGATTACCCTCCCGCGATCGCGGGTACGATCGACACTTCATCGCCGTCCTTCAAGGAGGTTTCCTTGCCGTTCAGGAACCGGATATCTTCCTCGTTGACGTAGATGTTGACGAAACGCCTCAAGTCGCCCTTTTCATCGCAGAGCCGGTTCTTCAATCCTGGATAGGCGGCGTCAAGGGACCCGATCATATCGGTAATGTTGGCTGCCGAGGACTCAACCTCCCCCAGTCCTTTCGTCAGCGTCCGCAGGGGAGTCGGAATACGCACTTTAATCATGAATCACCACCACCGTTCTTTCCCATTTTGAAGGTTTTTTGGAAACTCACCAGGCTGGGCTGGATACGGAATGGGCGTCCGACGGCATCGACCACCGCTTCCTGTGTCTTGAGCCCATTGCCCGTGATGTAGGCGACCGTGACGTCGCTCTTCTTGATGATGCCCTGCTTGGCCAGCTTGCGCAGGACGCCGACGGTCACCCCGCCGGCCGTTTCTGCGAAGATGCCTTCGGTTTGGGCCAGGAGCTTGATGCCCTCCACCACTTCCTCGTCGGTCACCGCGTCCATGGCACCCTTGGACTCCGCCGTGGCCTTCAGGGCGTAGTAGCCGTCGGCGGGGTTGCCGATGGCCAACGACTTGGCGATGGTCTTCGGCTTCACCGGTTTGAAGAAGTCCCGGCCGGCCTTGTAAGCGGTGGTGATAGGGGAGCAGCCTTCGGCTTGGGCGCCGTTGATTTTGGTGCGAACGGAATCGACCAGCCCCAGGGCATGCATTTCGTTCAACCCCTTCCAGATCTTGGTCAGCAGGGAGCCGGAAGCCATGGGGATGACCACCTGATCCGGCGTACGCCAGCCGAGTTGCTCGACTGTTTCGAACGCCAGCGTCTTCGAGCCTTCGGCGTAGTAGGGGCGAATATTGATGTTGACGAAGGCCCAGCCATGCTCGCCCGCGATTTCGCTGCAGAGCCGGTTCACGTCATCGTAATTGCCCTCAACCTCGACGACGTTCGGTTTATAGATCAGGTTGCCGAGCACCTTCGCCGCTTCCAGATCCGCCGGAATGAATACATAACACTTCATGCCGGCCGCCGCGGCATGCGCCGCAACGGAATTGGCCAGGTTGCCGGTCGAGGCGCAGGCCACCGTCTCGAAACCCAGTTCCCGCGCACGGGTTAATGCGACCGACACGACGCGGTCCTTGAACGAGAGAGTCGGATGGTTGACGGTATCGTTCTTGATGTACAGCTCGTCGATCCCGAGATAGGCGCCCAAGTTTTTGGCCCGGACCATGGGCGTCAATCCGGCGTGCGGCCCGATGATGGCGGTGCTCTCGACCGGCAGTAAATCGATGTAGCGCCACATGCTATGCGGGCCCTCTTCGATCTTCTTTCGGGAGATCGACGCCTTGATCTCGTCGTAGTTGTATTTCACCTCAAGCGGGCCGAAGCACATTTCACAGACGTGAATGGCTTTGGGGGGATACTCTTTCCCACATTCCCGGCACACGAGCGCTTTCATTTTCGCCATGGGGACACCTTCGCTACAAGTTACGTTGACCCGGAAGCTCACATGTCGGCCCGACATTGCCGTCTTCGATCAACTCTGTGATCGTGGGCCGTTCGCCGCAGAGCGGACAATCGGGATTCCGCTTCACGCGGATTTCTCGGAACTGGGTACGCCGCGCATCAAAGTCCAACAGACGGTCGGTCAAGGGACGGCCGATGCCCAGGATCAACTTCAGGGCCTCGGTGGCCTGGATCGTGCCGATGATGCCGGCCAACACGCCGATGACACCCGCCTCCTGGCAAGAGGCCACCAACCCTTCAGGAGGCGGCTTCTTGAAGACGCAACGGTAACAGGCGGACTTTTTCGGAATGATGGTCGTGACGCGCCCGTCGAACCGCAGGATGCCGCCGTGCACCAACGGTTTGTCGGCGAAGAAACAGGCGTCGTTGATCAAAAACTTCGTCGGAAAGTTATCGACGCCGTCGATGACGACATCGAAGTCGGCGAACATCTTCAGCGCGTTGCTCGCGCTGAGTCGTTCTTCGTACATCACCACGTTGACGTCGGGATTCAACGCCTGGATCTTTTCTTTGCCGGAGAGGACCTTGGGACGACCCACGTCGGGCGTCTGGTGAATGACCTGACGCTGGAGGTTGCTGAGGTCGACGACGTCGCTGTCGATCAGGCCGATGGTCCCCACGCCGGCCGCGGCCAAATAGAGCGCGGCAGGTGAGCCCAGCCCACCGGCACCGACCAGGAGGATCTTCGATTTGGCGATCTTCTTCTGGCCCTTGCCTCCGACCTCGGGCAAGAGAATGTGGCGGCTGTAGCGGTTGATTTGTGTTTCGGTAAATTCCATCTTCGACGGAGGCTGAGAACCGTCACCAGCGGCGTTCTCGTATCGTTCATGCCCTCAACGTACCGCGAGGGTGCGTCTCAGACCTTCATTCGCTGCGGCCTTGCTGGCTGACGCTGTTGAGCCTCCTCTCCCTAAGATAGTGACCTGACGCGCCATCAAATGTTGAAGTACTTCTCGATGCTGATATAGCGCTCGCCTGTGTCGCAGAGGATCGTGACGACATTTTTGCCCGGCCCCAATTCTTCGGCGATTTTTTGGGCGGCGAAGACGTTGGCGCCGGCCGAAATGCCGACCAAGAGTCCTTCCTTCTTCGCGAGCAATTTCGCGGTCTGATACGCCTCATCGTCCGTCACGGTCACTACCCGATCGAGCAAGGTGCGATCCAATACTTTGGGCACGAACCCGGCGCCAATGCCTTGAATCTTGTGCGGCCCGGGGTCGCCGCCGGACAGGACCGGTGAACCGGCCGGCTCGACGGCAATGATCTTGGCTGTCGGATTCCGTTCCCGGATGGCTCCGCCGCATCCGGTAATGGTGCCGCCGGTGCCGACGGCCGCCACGAACGCATCGACCCTCCCGTCCAGGGCTTCCAGAATTTCCGGCCCCGTGGTCTTGCGGTGCATGGCCGGATTCGCCGGATTGGAGAATTGGTCGGGCATGTAATACGACGGATTCTGCGCGACGATGCTCTCCGCCTCCTTGATCGAGCCTTTCATGCCCTCCCAGGCCGCGGTCAGCACCAGCTGCGCGCCGTAGGACGACAGGAGACTGGCCCGCTCCATGCTCATGCTTTCCGGCATGACCAGGATCAACTTGTATCCCCGGACGGCTGCGACCAACGCGAGCCCGATGCCGGTGTTGCCGCTGGTGGGCTCCACGATCGTGCCGCCCGGCTTGAGCTTGCCCTGCCGCTCGGCCTCGTCGATCATGTTCAGGCAGATCCGATCCTTGACGCTTCCGCCGGGATTGAAGGACTCCACCTTGGCGTAAATGGTTGCGGAGCCGGGTTTGGTCAGGCGATTGAGACGGACCAACGGCGTGCGGCCGATCAATTGCGTGATGTCGGGATGGGCCGTGAGGGTCACCGGCCACCGCCCATGTAGAAGAGAAATTCGACATGATCGCCGTCTTTCAACTGCGTCGTCTCCAGGTGCGTCCGCTCCAGCATGGTGTCATTGACCTCGACCGCCACCATTTGCGGTTCGATGCTTTTAGCTTTCAACAGATCCAGCACCGTGCCCCCGGCAATCTCTTCGGACTTGCCATTGATCGTGACCTGCATACCTGCTCCTGATAGGGGTAAGAGTCTAAATAATTTCAAGACGTTAGCAAACGCATTCTGGATTTGTCAAGGCAACGATCCACCGCTTGACGCCGGTGCCGGTCGCGGGACGGCGCCGCGCCTTGGCGGACGGCGCTTTCCTTGACTTTCACCCCGCCTAACTTACAGTATGCGCCGGTCTGGAGGGTAGGTGATGTGGAAGAAAAATTTCCTGTTTCGTGCGCATGAAGCGACTCCCTTGAAGGAGTCGGAGAATGAATTGTTTCACGATTCCGAACCGGCGTTGGACAGCGCCGGGCTCCAGATGGAGAAGTTCCTGTCGGTCTGGGTGCAGGGCGAGGGGGAAGACGACCGTCCCACCCTCTACACCAATATCTACGTACGGACGGCGACGCTGGATTTTCGGACGAAGGCAGGTTTCCTGCAGCCCTTGCAGGGACGGTCGCATCAGATCAAACAGATGCTGACCACGGAACAGAAAATCTTTTTGCGGGATTGGTTGTCGAAAGCTTCGCCCCAAGCCTGGGAAGAATCCGATGAGCATTTTCGAGCGCTGTTCGATCTCGAGTGAGCCTCGTTTGCGGCGGCCTCGTCGGACGGCCTGTTTGACCACCCTGCTCCTGCACCTGGTCCTCTTCGCGGCGCTGGTCCCGCTCCGTGCATCCGCGACGGTGGATGTGTACTATGCGCCTGAGGATCAGCCCATTGATCGGGTGGCCGCGCTGTACGACCGAGCGACCACGTACATCTATGCATCGGTGTACGGCCTGACGGCGCCGGCGGTGGTGAAGTCGCTCGTGGAGGCCAAGCGGCGCGGCGTCGATGTGCGCGTCATTACCGACCGGGAGCGTCTGACTGATCCGAAACAACAGCGCGCACTGAACACGTTGAGATTGGCCGGCGTGCCTGTGCGGATCAATCGCCACGACGGTCTCATGCACATGAAGCAGGCAGTCATCGACGATCGAATCAACACCTCCGGCTCGGCGAACTATACGACAAGCGGCAACCGGTACAATGATGAGCGGCTCGATGTGATCACCGACGCAGCGGTGACGACGAAGGCGCGCCGAAAGTTCCTGTCGATGTGGAACGATCAAGCGCGATTCGAAGACTGGAGCGAGTAGACGGGGTGGAGGGGGATACGGTGATCGAAACCGATGTCGCGATCGTCGGCGCGGGTGGCGGCGGAGCCGTGTTGGCGCTGATGCTCGCGCAACGCGGCGTGCGACCGCTGGTGCTGGAGCGTGCGCCGGGCCCCCCACAGGGATTGCGTGGAGAAATTCTGCAGCCGAACGGCCAGCAGGTGTTGGACCGGCTGGGCCTGCTGGACAAATTGCCCGCCCATGCGGTGTGCCCTGTCAGGCGATTCAATTTCTGCCGCGCCGGCGGCGAGCGACTCTGTACGGTCGACTACGGCGACCTGCCCGCGCCCTATAACCGCGCCTTGGTGACGTTGCCGAATGTGGCCCACCACGCCATTCTCGACGCGTTGGAACGGCAGAACCCCGGCGGACTCTGGTACGGCGCAACCTTGACCGGCTTGCGGTTCGATGGGAGTCGCGTCGTCGGGCTGCGGGCTGAGCGGCAGGGGGAGCCGGTCGAGGTTGCCGCGCGGTTGGTGGTCGGAGCCGACGGCGCTTTCTCGAAGGTGCGGGAGAGCTTGGGTATTACAACCGACCTGCATCGGTACTCGGAAGGGTATCTGATTGCGATTCTCGACGTGCCGGAAGAATTGGAGGAGGCGCGGTACCTGGTCGGCAAGCACCAGATCCTTGGGTTGTTTCCTGCGGCAGGGCGAAAGGTGTACGTGTTCTATATGATCAAGGCTGGATCGTACGATGCGGTGAAGGCGAGGGGACTCCAGGCCTTGCGCGAGACCTGGGTCCGTATCGATCCCGGCATGGAAGGTATCGTCAAGGGCCTGGTCGACTGGAACCAAACCGGCTACATGCCGACGGGGCGGGTTCGCACGGACCGTTGGGTGGCGGATGGGGCCGTCCTGATCGGCGATGCGGCCCATGCCATGAATCCTCACGCATCGCAAGGACGTATGCAGGCCATGGTCGATGCGGTCGTCGTGGCCGACCTGGTGCCTGGCTGGTTGAAACACAGCGACCTGTCCGCCGCGACCCTACGGGCGTTCGAAGTGGCCCGCC